>JANNSD010000163.1:0-28218 GCA_031402225.1 Gemmatimonadota bacterium
CCTCACCCAGGCGGTGCAGGATGGCATGGGCTTCGAGCTCCTCGGCGTCAAGTCGGTCCGGGCGTTTGACGCCAACGTGGTCATCGTCTCGCTCGCGCTCAAGGGCGAGGGCAGGGGACAGCGAGTCGTTGGCAGCTTTATTTCCGATACCGATGCCCCCCGGGGCGCTGCCCTTGCCGTCCTGAACGCCACCAACCGCGTCCTGGGTAACAAGTTCTTCATGCGGTAGTCTCTGGCCCTTTGCCACGGCCCGTCTCCCGTCTTCCGTCTCCCGTCTTCCGTCTCCCGTCTCCCGTCTTCCGTCTCCCGTCTCCCGTCTCCCGTCTTCCGTCTCCCGTCTCCCGTCTCCCGAACCAACCCCATTCATCCCAACGCTTACCTGTCTGTCTGGCACGGTTGTCGCTAGATTATTTCGGGGTCAGTACACGAGGATTTTGAGGACGAGGGGAGGTCTTGATGCGTCGTTTTTCACTGAGCCTGCTGCTGGCAGGGGCTGTCGGTTGTGCCGGGAAGGCCACGGTGCAGCCATCGCCCCAGGTCGCCAAGGCCGGGCCCCGCATCGCCCCCACCTCCGTCACGGTGGCGCCCGCGCCCGCGCCGCTCGATTCCAGCCAGGTCTCTGCGATCACCCGCGACGTCAATCTCGCCGCCGCCGACTCCGCCGCCGATGAGGCTGTGCTCGACCAGCTCGCCGCCGCCCATCCCGACGTCGCCTCCGATGACGAGCTCCCTCCGGTGCCGGTCTCCTGGGACATTGACGTTACCACCTACGGCGACCATGAGCGGGTGCAGTTCTACCTGAATTTCTTCGAGCAACAGGCGCAGCCCCGCTTCCAGATCTGGATCGAGCGGATGCCGGTGTATGAGCCGATGATCCGCCAGAAGCTGGAGGCGGCCAACATGCCGACCGACCTCGTATATCTGGCCCTCATTGAGAGCGGTTTTTCGAACTCGGCCATCAGCCGCACTCGTGCCGTCGGCATGTGGCAGTTCATGCCGCGCACCGGCAAGGAGTATGGGCTGCGGATCGACAGCTGGGTGGATGAACGGCGCGATCCGGTGAAGGCAACCGACGCCGCCCTCGAGTTCCTCTCCGACCTGTATCAGCGCTTCGGCTCGTACTACCTCGCGGCCGCCGCGTACAATGCCGGCGGCGGCAAGATCTCGCGCGGCCTCAAGCGCGTGGGCGCGAAGCCGACCGTCAGCCAGGCCTCGTCGACGGCCTCGGTCGACGGCGAGGAGGCGCTAAGCGAGGACGAGGATGAGGGCTTCTCCGACGCTGACTTCTTCAAGCTCTACGACACCAAGCACATCCGGCGCGAAACCAAGGACTACGTCCCCAAGCTCATTGCGGCGGCGCGCATCGCGAAGGAGCCTGAGCGCTACGGCTTCATGCCCGCGCCGGCCAGTATCAGGCCGTTTCCGCTTGATTCGCTCATCGTGAGCGGCATGATCGGTCTCGACGTGGTGGCCCAGTTGGCGGACACGTCGCTGGGCCATATCCGCGACCTGAACCCGCAGTTCCTCCGCTACGCCACGCCGCCGGGCACCTCGTCGGTCGTGCGGGTGCCGCACGGTCGTCAGGCTTCAACCCAGGCGGCGTACAATGCGCTGCCAGCCGCAGAGCGCGTCACCTTCGCGTACTACACCGCGAAGAAGGGTGACACACCGTCCAAGGTCGCCCAGCACTACGGCGTACCGGTCGGCTTCATCTACCAGGCGAATCCGTGGATGCGCTCCGGGAGCACGATCAAGGCGGGCAAGCAGGTGGTCGTGCCCACCGGCGGTAGTGCGAGTGTGGAGGTCGCGCGGGCGGTTTCCACCGTGCGCGAGTCCCCCGATCGCGGCAGCAGCCGGGGTGGCTACCACACCGTCCGGAAGGGCGAGACGCTGGGCGGCATCGCCAAGCGCTACCACATGAGCACGGCGCAGCTCAAGTCATGGAACGGCCTGGAGGGCAACACCATCCGCGTTGGCCAGAAGCTCCGTGTGTCCGGTGGCGCCAAGCGGGCCCCGAGCCAGGTCGCCTCCCGCGATCACGCCAAGGGCGGCGGCGCCACTAGCGGCGGCAGCAGCACCGTCAAGTACAAGGTCCGGAGCGGCGACACCCTGTCCGGCATCGCGAAGCAGCACGGCGTCAGCGTGGCCTCCATCAAGCAGGTCAACAACCTGAGCGGTGGGCTCAAGGCCGGGACGACGATCAGGATACCGAAAAAGGCGTGAGGACGTGAGGACGTGAAGTAGGCTAGAAAGACAAAGGGGCAGCCTTACCGGCCGCCCCTTCGCCTTTTCCACCACGTCACGTCCTCACGTCCTCACGCTCACGTCCTCACGCCAGCGGGTCACGCCCCTCAGGTACCAAGCTCGCGAGCGCGCTGCTGCATGGCGGGCGTGACCCGCTTCGGCTGATACCCCCGCAGCACCGCATTCTCATACCCGTTCGACGGGTCGCCGCCATCGGCGACGATCTGGTTCACCCTCCCCGGACCACGGTTATAGGCCAGCAGCGCCAACTCGTAATCGTGCCGGTACTGCTTGAGCAGGTCGTTCAGGAACCGGAACCCGATGCGCAGGTTCACGTCCCGCTGGTACAGCGCCTTCTCGTCCAGCGACGCATCGTAGAAGCGCGCCGTGGGCAGCTGCACCTGGGTGAAGCCGATCGCGTTCATGGTGCTCTTCGCGCCTGGCTTGAAGTTGCTCTCGACCTTCACCAGCCGGAACGCCAGCTGGGGGTCGATCCCTTCCTGCAGTGCGATATCGTAGATCGCCGTGGCCAAGTCGGCCGGGATCTGGTAGCGCGCCGAATAGCCGAGAATGGCTTCCGCGCGATCGAGCTTGAGCGTGAGCAGGGCCGCAGTGCCGTCAAAGGACGGAGCCGTGGAGACTGCTGGAACAATCGTCGTCGCCTCGAGGGAGGGGGACGGCGGCGCCACCTCAGTCTGCGACCGGCGTGACCAACCGCCGATGGCGCTGATGAGGAGTGCACCGGCCAGCAGCGCACCTGCGCGCGCAAGCGGTCCTCGACGCCAATTCGGGCGCGGCAGACTGGTCGGGAACTTCATGTCGTACCTCCTTGCTGTCGTTGAACGGCAGCGGACAGGTCAGGGCCCCTTGCGGTACCAATCGCCCCGGGTTCCCCCGGTCTTGCTGACCAGCCGGATCTCGTCGATGACCATGCTCCGGTCGACCGACTTGACCATGTCGTAGACGGTGAGACACGCCACTGAGACTGCCGTGAGCGCCTCCATCTCGACACCGGTGCGGCCGGTGAGGCTGGCGGAGGCGATGATGCGCACCCCCGGCAGTGACTCATCCAGCCGCGCCTCCACCGTGACCACATCCAGCGCCAGCGGATGGCAGAGGGGGATCAGCTCCCCCGTCTTCTTCGCTGCCATCACCCCGGCCAGCTCGGCCACGGCAAGTACGTCACCCTTCTCTACTGCGCGATCCGACACCAGCCGGAACGCGTCCATCGACATCTGCACCGCACCCTCGGCCACTGCGGTACGCTGCGTCGCAGGCTTGCCACCCACATCTACCATCCGCGCGCGTCCCGCTTCATCCAGGTGCGTCAGCCCCAAAGCTTCGTCACGACTCACGACTCACGACTTCCAAGGCAAACCGCCAGGTCCTCGGTCAACACCGCCACCAGCAGCTGCGGATTCACGTTGCCCTGTGCCGCCTCGCGCGCCGCCGAGACGTGTCGCTGCGCCTCGAGCAATCGGGACACCGGTCGCGGGGCCCTGAGCGCGGCAGGCAGGGCGCGGCGCGGTGTCATGCCGCTCGCGGCGCGTGCTGCGTCGCCCAGGGTCTGCTCCAGCGCATCGAGCATCGCGCTGAAATCGCCCCGCGCCGCCCAGGGACTCTGCTTCAGCACCCGCTCGGCCCGCGGCACCGAACCCTGCAGCGCGACATCCACCAGGTCGGCCGCTGCAGCATACGACTTGGCGCCGGCATCGCTCGCACTGATCGCGGCACCAATCGACCCCTCAGCGGTGCGCACCCGCTCCTCGAGTGCGGCGCCGGACAACGTCGGCTTGAGCTCCGCACCCAGGAATTGCCTCACCTCGGCGTCCGTCAGCCGCCCCAGTCGCACCGGTACCACCCGCGACTGGATGGTCGGCAGCAGCCGCCCCGCGTCCGTCGCCGTGAGTAGAACCCAGGTGTTCGCCGGCGGCTCCTCCAGCAGCTTGAGGAGTGCGTTCGCTGCGGCGTCCTGGCCTGGTTCCGTCCCCAGTGCGAGTCGCTCTGCATGCCCGATGATGAAGACTTTCGGGCCACCCTCCACCGACTTGAGTACGGCCCTCCGGTGGATCAGCCGGACCGTGGCCAGCGGATGGATCGCCATCCCATCGAGCGCGCCGTACAGCGGACTCTTCCGCCGCTCGGCGATGATCTCGCCGATCAACTCCGCCGCCTCGTCGACCTGCTTGTCGGCATCGGTGGCCTTGGGCCGCAGGATCGGTACGATCCAGTGCAAGTCCGCATGCCCCAGATCCGTTACCAGGCGGCATCCTCTGCACTTGCCACAAGGCCCCTGCTTCTCACAGAGCAACAGCTGCCCCAGCCACAACGCCAACCGCTGCCTGCCGACGCCCTCCGCCCCCTCGAACAAGAGGACCTGGGGCATCCGGCCGCCTCGCACAGCATCCCCCAGCCGCTCCCGGACTGCCTTGTGACCAATCAGGGGTGCCATAGCCATCAACCAATATCGCTTGTTCCGGGCCAGAATGGAAGAGGCGAAAAAACGTGTAACACGTTGCTTGTCAACATGTTACAGTGACACTGTGATCGAAATTGCTTGGAAAGGTTACAGTTCGAATCCAAGCGCAACAAGAGTGAATGCTCGCATGCTTACGGCGGCCTGGATGGCAGGCAGGCTGGCCCAGAAATGCTTGTGATAGAACCAGTTGTGGAGGGAGTCAAAATGACGCGAGTCGGTCGACCATTCGTGGCAGGGGAGGGGGAGGGAGTGCCCGAAGAGGCGAGCAAGCGCTCACATGTGAATAACTCAACATTTTGACCATCAGAATTGTGGCGGCGAAGCAGAAGTGTCGCGACAGCTCCGCGCCAAAATGGCTCGGTCTTGCCCCCCTCTCATGTGCTATTTAGGATTGGCTCCGCTTTCCCGAGTAGCTCAGTTGGTAGAGCAGACGACTGTTAATCGTCGGGTCGCAGGTTCGAGTCCTGCCTCGGGAGCTTCTATACTCGCACACAAAGAGGCCCGCATTATCGGGCCTCTTCGTATTTCCGGCAGTCCCTGCTTCGACCTACTTGAGCCACAGGTAGAGGCCGATCAGTCCCATGATCAAGCCGCCTACCGCAATCGCGGTACCCGCACTGTCGCCGATCAGCAGGCCGCCGATCAACGCCGCGCCCCCAACGATGGCGAGCACCGGGCCGGTACCGTTCTTCCCCCGGCGCTGGTTGTCCCAGGTCATTTCAGTCGAGGCGTCATCGCTCACGCTGCTGTACCCGAGCGTGGCACTCGCGATCGTGGGACCGGCCACTGGCGCATCGATGATGGCTGGCGCGACAGGGGGAGCGACCTCGGCCAGTGCCGCGTCGGGCGTGGCCATCTGGGCCGCGAGGGGGGTGGAGCCGGCAAGGCACGTGATCGAGAGCAGCAGGACCAGCGAACGGACACGGCTCGGCATAAGAGGGTTCCTGGGTTGGCGGTTGGACGGGCGTGTAAGGGGTATACCGGGCAACCCGCCAATCGGCTCGCTCACCGGGCGGTTTCGGCCATCTCGTTGATCTCCCGATTCTCCAGCACATGTGTCGGCGCGCCATGGCGGGCCACCGCGATCATGGCGCGGCCGACGCGCTCCGTGCTCGTGATGTACCGGGGAAAGAGGCGGTCCAGCAGCGGGTACAGCGGACCCATCACCGCATAGATCGCGCGGTACCATACGGTGTTCGACCTGATGCCGTGCATCGGCTGGATGTAGCCCGGCCGGAACATGTACGTCGCGCGGAACGGGAGCGCACTGACCGCGTTCTCCGTGGCACCCTTCACCCGGGCCCACATGCTGCTGCCACGCTCGCTGCGGTCGGTCCCCGTGCCCGACACATAGACGAACGTCATCCCGGGATTCCGCTCCGCCAGGCACCGCGCGACCACGATCGTGAGGTCGAAGGTCACGCGTCGGTACGCCGCCTCCGTCATCCCCACAGCCGACACGCCGAGGCAGAAGAAGCAGGCGTCGTAGCCATCCAGCGTCTGGCCGAGCGTCGGCACCGCGAAGAGATCAGCCAGCAGCACCTCGCGCACCTTCGCGTGCGGCGGCCCCGTCGCCCGTCGACCGATGACGAGAACCTGCGCGATGCCCGGGTCACGCAGGCACTCGCGCAGCACGCCCTGGCCAACCATGCCGGTGGCGCCGAACAAGATGACCTTTAGTTGCGTCGGTGCCTCGAGGGGTTGCGGAACAGGTGCGGGAAGGTCGTCGGTCATCGCAAGGCTCCTGACTGGTGTTCAGAGCTCCTTCAGGTAATGCATCGTTTCCGGGCCATAGCCCAGGTGCTCGTAGAGCCCCCGGGCCCGCCCGTTCTGCACCCAGACGTTGAGCGAGATGCGCCGGGATCCCCGCGCTCGCGCCCACGACTCGGCGGCATCCATCAGCGCGCGCGCCACGCCACGTCCCTGCGCGCCCGGGTCGACGGCGAGCACCTCGATGTGCGCCAGCCGCTCCCGGGTGAAGTAGTCCACCTGTGTGCTCAGGCAGACGGCACCGTCGAGCCCATGCTCGCCATCGACGACAAACGCCACACTGCCGGCCACCTCGCCAGCCAGGGCCTCCCGGATGACGTTGTCGTCGGCCCGCTGGATCTCGCGCGCCGTGCGCCACGGCGGTACCGGGAACGCCGCCAGCTGGTCGGCCAGCGCCAGCACCGCGGCTTCGTCCGTGCCCGTGCCTCGTCGCACCGGCCGCATCACCCGAACGCAGCCAGCGCGGCGGCCGCGATCTCCCCATCCTGCGCCGACGTCATGCCGCTGATCCCGATCGCCCCGATGATGGCGCCGTCACGCGCAATGGGTACACCGCCCTCCAGCATCAGCGCGAACTCACTCACCGACAGCAGGCTCATGCGCCCGCCGGCCACGGCGTCTTCCATCGCCTTCGTCGGACGCTTGAACCGCGCCGCCGTGCGGGCCTTGGCGATCGCTACATCCTGGCTCGCCGGCTGGGTGCCATCGAGAGTGTGAAAAAGCACGAGGCCTCCCGTAGGGTCCACGATCGCCACCGCAACGGTCCACCCTCGCTTCAGCGCCTCGGCTTCTGCCGCCAGCGCAAGCACCTTCGCCCCCTCGAGCGTGATGAACGATACCAGACGCGCCTGACTCATTCGCAGTTCCTCCTCACTCGTCATTCCTCACGCGGTTGGTTCTTCCGCCGTCAGGTCTTCCGCCCCTGGCTATTCTGCTCGACCTCCACCGCCCTCCGCGTCACACACCCATCGAGATGGTCGTTCACCAGCCCCATCGCCTGCATGAACGCGTACATCGTCGTGGGTCCCACGAAGCGCCAGCCTCGTCGCTTCAGGTCCTTCGACAGCGCCACTGATGCTGGCGCTGTCCCCATGTTCTGCAGGACGTCCCACGTCAATCGCGCAGGTCGTGTCGCCGGCGCCGGCTCGAAGCGCCACAGGTAGCGAGAAAGTGACCCGAACTCGTCCACCAGGTCCGCCACACGGCCAGCGTTGTTGATGGTCGCCTCGATCTTGCCGCGGTGCCGGATGATACCGGGATTCTGGAGCAGCCGCTCCACCTTCGTGGGCGTGAACCGCGCGACCCGGTCGGCCTCGAAATTGGCAAACGCCTTCCGGAAGCCCTCGCGCTTCCGCAGGATCGTGAGCCAGCTCAGCCCCGCCTGGAATCCCTCCAACGACAGCTTCTCGAACAGCCGCCGGTCGTCCCGCACCGGGAAGCCCCATTCGTGGTCATGGTACTGCATGTACTCCGGTGTGGCGCGACACCAGGCGCACCGGGTCACTCCGTCCGGAGTCGTGAACACTCCGCTGTCAAGAGTCATCGAAAGTGTCAAGCACGATTGTCATATCAAGGTGTAAGCCTGGCCCATGCGCGCACGCCATCATTGGACAGATCCGGTCCCGGGCTGTATATGGGTGATGCCCACGCAGTAGTCCACCGTGCCGTCACCGCTTGCCAGCCCGGCGCGTCCGCGCCGTTGCCTGGTCGAGCCTCGAAGAGGATTCCTGAATATGACTTCACTGGTCGCACTGGCGTTGAGCATCGGGGTGCTTGGAGGCATCGCCACTGCCCTCTACCTGAAGGTGGGGCTGGCCATCTGGGCGGGGTTCATCGCCTGGGCCTGCTTCTTCCACACCGGGGGCGATTTCGAAGCCCTCAAGAAGACGATTCTGGGCAACCTGTTCGGCATCTTCTGCGCAGCCGTTGCCGAAGGCCTCCTGCTCTCGTCCATGGGTGCCATGCTGGGCGCCGCCGCCGCTCCGGTCATCGTCGGGCTCACGGTATTCGGCATGGTCATGGGCGCGCACATCAAGGCCTTCTCCACCATACCGGCGAGCGTCTACGGCTACGCCGCCACGTTCGCCCTCATCCTGCAGTCGATACAAGCCGTCGTGATGGGCGACCTCATGGTGATCAGCATCACCGGAAACCCCGTCGCCAAGGTCGCGATCTCCATGGTGCTGGGCGCCCTGTTCGGGCTGGTCTCGGCGAAGGTTGCAGGAGCGCTCACCAAGAAGGCCTGAGTACTCGCGGGGCACGGTCTACGAGGGCACACTTGGGCCCCGGGAGAAATCCCGGGGCCCTTCGCGTATCCTCATCCGCCTCACTCCTCACGCTGTCGCCGTGCCTCCTCACGCCGTTTCAGTTCCCCGTGACCGGCCGCAGGTCCAGGTCCTGGAAATCGAAACTGAAGTCCACGTCCGGCGACGCCGGCAGCATCTTCACGCTCGCGATCTTGCCGTCGGGATCGAGCGTGAAGGTGACGTACGCGTCGGCGCGCACCTCGCGATCGGTCCAGCGTGCCACAAAGGTGTCGTACTGCCAGTGCTCCAGTCGGCCCACCAGCACCGGCGAGTGGGTAAAGCGGATCATCAGCTCGCCGTTCGCTTCGGCGATCGCGACGTCGCCATACCAGGGGTCGCGATAGGTGCCGGCATACTGGGCCAGCGGCAGGGACGGCTTCGAGGTGGTGTTGCGCGCGCCGGCCGACGCCTTCATTTCGGCGGCGTTTGCCGAATCGTTGCGTGCCTGCACCCACTTCCACGCGCCGAGCCAGTCGAACCGGGCACTCATGTAGTAGTCGAGGATGTGAAGCGTAATGGCCCGGAACGCCGGGCCCGACTCTGCGTTCGTGAATACCGCCACGCCCAGCCGCAGGTCCGGCACCGTGGTCACCTCGGAGACGAATCCCGGCAATCCCCCGGTATGCTCCGCCACCTTGTAGCCGCGGTAGTCGCTCATGTTGAGGCCGAGCGCGTAGCCCCTGAAGTTGGCCTTGAGCGGCGCCAGCTGCGGTGGGGGCGGATTGTTGGAGAGGATCGTCACCGGCATCCAGAGCGCCCGCGCCGTGCGTGTGGCGTACAGCGCCTTGCCATCGCTCATCCGGCCCGAGTCGGCCATGATCATGAGCCACCTCGATACATCCTGCGCATTGGTCGTGATGCCGCCGGCCGGGTTGGTGGCGGCGCTGGTGTCGGGCCACACCGGCTTGAGGGTCCCCTCCACCACGGCATGCGGCGACGCGAGGTTGCCGCGCTGGTCCGGGGCGGGGTAGTGCGAGAAACTCGTCGACATCCCGGCGGGCGCCAGGATATTGGCCTGCACGAAATTCTCCCAGGTCAGGCCCGATACCGCCTCGATCAGTTCGCCCGCCACCGTGTAGAGCACGTTGTCGTAGGCATAGCTGTACCGGAAGCTGGTGGCCGGCTTGATGTACCGAAGCTGCCGTGCGATCTGGGCACGGGTGTAGTCGGAAGCCGGCCACCAGAGCAGGTCGCCGGCGCCAAGGCCGAGGCCGCTCCGGTGCACCAGCAGGTCGCGGACGGTGATCTCGCGCGTCACCCACGAGTCGTACATCTGGAACCACGGCAGGTAATTGATGACCGGCGCATCCCAGTCCACCTTGCCCTGTTCCACCAGCAGCCCGAGCGAAAGGGCGGTGAACACCTTGGTGTTGGAGGCGATGCCGAACAGCGTGCCGGCGTCTACCGGCGTCGGGTCGCCCAGCCGCCGCACGCCATATCCCTTCGCCACGATCACCTTGCCGTCCTTCACGATGGTGAGCGAAATGCCGGGCACGCCGAAGGCCTTCATCACCGAATCGACATACTGGTCGAGGCCGGGCGGCACCCCGGCGGGCGGCGCCGCCACTGGCCGAGCCTTCTGGGCGTGTGCGGACACAGGAAGCGCGAGCAGTGCGATGGCGGCTAGCTGGCGTGCGGTCCGGGTCATGTGGGGCTCAGTTCTCCAGCGAAAAGGTGACGCGCATGACGGCGGTGATGTCCTTGTCCACCGCAGAAACATCGTTCATCCCGTAGTCCGAGATCTCGGTACTGTTGCGGGGCGTGATCTGGAAGACGCCCTGTCGCACGCTCTTGATGCGACCAATCCTGCCGCCGGTGCGCTCCGCGATCTGCTTCGCCCGGGTGCGGGCGTCTTCGGTGGCGTCACCCAGCATCTGGATGCGCATCTCGCCCAGCCGCGTGAAGAGGTACTGCGGTGCCTCGGGACTGAGCGGTACCCCCTCCGCCAGCAGGGAGCCCGCCTCCCGGCTCAGCGCCGTCACCCGCGGAATGTCGGGCGAGGTAACCGAGATCGTCTGGAAGAGCCGGTAGCCGATGATCCGGTTGGTTTCCTCGCCACCAATCCGCTCGCGCACCGCATTGCTGTTGATGGAGGAAACCTCGACCGCCGAGTCGGCGAACCCGCGCTGCACAATGAAGCCCTTCACCCGTCCGGTGATGCGCGCCAGTTCGTCAGAGGCCTCGGGCAGTGTCGCCCGCTGCACCGATACCGAGCCTCGCCACATCGCGAGGTCGCTGGTGATCGGCTTGCGCGACGATCCGGTCACCGTGATCTCGTCACCGGCGCGCCGCAGCCGCTCGACCGCCACGCCGCCAATCAGCGCGGCCACGATGAGTCCGGCGGCGAGGACCACCGCCCCCCAGAAGGTCGGAGAGCCCAGCACGCCACGTTCGGTTGCCATACTGAATGGTGCTCCGGTCACGGTTGGAGAATAGCATCAGGCGCTGCGGCGCCACGGTAAAGGATATATCATCTGGCCATGACTCTGCGTGACCACCCACGCTCCCTGGCACTCCTGGTCCTCTCCCTCCTCGCGCTGACAGCGGTGGGGGTCTGGACCCATGGGGCCGTCAAGCGCAGCGCGCGCGCGCGCACTCAGGACCGGCTTCAACTCGTCATGAACTCGGTGTTCCAGGGGCTGAACGCCTGGGTAGCCGGTCAGCAGGCGCTGGTGCGCTGGATCGCCGCAGAACCGGGTGTTCGCAAGGACCTGCTCGAGATTGCCGCGCGCGCGCCAGGGCTGAATGCCGATCGGTTGCGGCGACTGCCGGCCCGGGCCCGCCTCGAGCAGCGACTGTATGCGGTGCTCGAAAGTCACGGATACGAGAACTTTGCGTTCGTGGTGCCCGATGGCCGGGTTCTCAGTTCCAACGATTCATCCCTGGTAGGACGCGAGACGCGCGCCTTTCCGCCCCACCTCGTTGCCCGCCTGCGTCGGGGCGAGACCGTGACCACGGTCTACGCCATCGGCGCCCTCGACAGCGCCGGTCAGCCGCTGGGCCGCAATCGGCCAGTCATTCTCACCGCATCGCCGGTGTTCGCCGACGAATCCGGCGCGGGAGAGCTGGTCGGCTGGTTCGACCTGCGCTCCGATCCCGCCACCGAGTTCCGGCCGATCATCACCGCCGGTCGTCCTGGCCAGACCGGGGAGACCTACTTCATCAACGGCGAAGGGACGATGCTGTCCGGCAGCCGCTTCGACACGGCGCTGCGCAGGGTGGGACTGCTGCCGCGCGACACCACCATCGGGTCGTCACTGGTCTTGCGGGTTGGCGACCCCGGCGGCGACCTCCTGCGGGGCTACGACCCCGGCACCCCGCCATCGGCCTGGCCGCTCACACTGCCGGGACAGAGCGCCGCGCGGGGTGAGGAAGGGCTCTCCATCGACGGCTACCGCAACTATCTCGGGCAGCGGGTGGTGGGCATGTGGCGGTGGTTCCCGAAGGCCGGCGTTGGCATCGCGGTGGAGCAGGGCTATGGCGAGAGCTACGAGGGGATGCGCATCCTGTGGCGGGCCTTCGGCACCCTGTTCGGCATCATCGTCTTCGGCACCGGGCTCATCTGGCTCGGATTCGGCATGCTGGAACGGGCGCAGGCGCGGGCGCGTCGCGCGGAGCAGCTCGGCCAGTACACCCTCGAACGCATCATCGGCGAGGGCGCCATGGGCACGGTGTACCGTGCGCGACACGCGTTCCTCCGGCGACCGACCGCGGTCAAGCTCCTCCGCGCCGAGCGCAGCACGCCGCAGGCCGTCCGGCGGTTCGAGAAGGAGGTCCAGGCGACGAGCCAGCTGGTGCACCCCAACACGATCACCGTGTTCGACTACGGCCGCACGCCAGTCGGCACGTTCTATTATGCGATGGAATACCTCCGCGGACTCACGCTCGACGTCGTGGTCCAGCGCTTCGGGCCGCTGCCCGAGCGTCGTGTCGCGCATATCCTGCGGCAGGTCTGCGGCTCCCTTGCCGAGGCGCACGCCGCCGGCCTGATCCACCGCGACATCAAGCCGCAGAACATCATGCTCTGCCACCGCGGCGGCGTGCCCGACCTGGTCAAGGTGCTGGACTTCGGCCTGGTCAAGGAAAGCGATACGCCCGATGCCGACCTGACGCGCGATGGCGCCGCCGTCGGCACCCCGCTCTACATGGCGCCCGAGGCGGCGGCGGCGTCCGGCGAGATCGACGCGCGCGCCGATCTCTACTCCCTCGGGGTGGTGACCTATTTTCTCTTGAGCGGTGTCCAGCCGTTCTTCGGCGTCAACGCGCGCGAAGTGATGCGGCGGCACATGGAGGAGCGTCCCAGCTCGCCATCGGACAAGCTCGGGGAGCCGATCAACCCCGAGCTCGAGGGGCTCGTGCTCATGCTGCTGGCGAAGGATCCCGGCAGCCGCCCGCCCACGGCGCGTGCCGTGGAGGAACTGCTGGATCAGGTGATCGAACCGATGCTCGGACGGTGGACCGACGAGGAGGGAGAGGCGTGGTGGCGCGCCAACGCCCCGCAGCTCATCGGCATGGATGCGGAGGTCGAACCGGAGCAGGCGCCGCTGATGCTGGATGTGGACGTCGCGAGCCGGGCGGGCAGGGGCTGAGCCGTAGCAGCGGGGCACCACCCGCCAGCCGGCTCGCCCTGATGCGGTACGTCACGGCGAGCGTTGTGCTGCTCGCCGCGCCCCACCAGCCGGTGCAGGCACAGGCGCCGGCCACCGGCGGCCAGGTCTGGTCCACCGGCAACATCTGGATAACTCTCCCGGCCAGGCTACGCGTGCTGGTCACCGGCGAGCTGAACGTCGGCACGGACTACTCCTACCAGCAATCGATCGTCGGCGCCGGTATCGGTTACCGGTGGAAGCGCCTCAACACCCTGGGGCACATCGTGAACATCAACGCCGACAAGGAGAGCCGGGTAACGGCGGGCGCAGGGTACGAATACCTCTGGACCGACCAGGCCGGCACAACCTCGGCGGAAGACCGGATCGTTGTCGACGTGACGCCACGGTTCCGTCCCCAGCGGCGACTGCTGCTCGACTTCCGCAACCGCGCCGAGTTCCGGTGGGTCAATGGCGTGAGCTCCACCCGCTTTCGGACCCGGGTCACCGTCGAGCGCGATATTCCAGTCAACAACTTCCGCCTCACGCCCTATGTGTCCGCCGAGTTCTTCTACAACTTTGCCAGTAGCGCGTGGGATGAACAGCAGTACGCCATCGGGGTGGAACTGCCCTATCGCAGGAACTTCATGGTGCAGGCCTACTATCTCTTCCAGCACACCAGCTCTACCCCGAAATATGTCAATGTGCTCGGTGTTACGCTGAACATCTTCCTGCGGAACGGCCTCTAGCTCACTTCACGACCTCACGTCCTCACGACCTCACGTCCTCACGTCTCCCGTCCTAGTCCAGCGCCCGCCACATGTACCAACTCGCCAGCGACCGGTACGGACGCCACTTCTCTGCGTGCATCGTGAGCTCATCCACCGTTGGCAGCTCTTGCTTCCGGTAGGTCAGCGCGAACCCCTTCCGCACGCCGTAGTCGGCGACCGGCAGCACATCCGGCCGGCCCAGCCGGAAGATCATCAGCATGTGCACCGTCCACGGGCCGATGCCCCGTACCACCGTGAGCCGCTCGACCACCTCGTCATCACTCAGGCGGCGGATCTGTGCCAGGGTCGGCAGCTCGCCGCTGGTGGTGCGTCGCGCCAGGTCGATCATCGCCGCCGTTTTCGCGTTCGAGAGGCCGGCCGCGCGCAGCCGCTCCGGGGGCGTCGCAGCCAGGTCCGCGGGCGTGGGGAACTTCTTCGGGGCGTAGATCGCGCGTACCCGCCCGAAAATCGTGGCGGCTGCCTTCCCCGACAGCTGCTGGTAGACGATCGACTCCGCCAGCGCATGGAACAGGCTTTGGGTGTGAGAGAGCTCCAGCCGGATCGGGCGCGAGCGGTCCATCAGTCGAGCGAGGGTCTTGTCGCGAGCCCGGAGGTGCGAGCAGGCGGCATCCCAGTCGTAGGGCAGCGCGCCGCCGTCAGTGCGTCGCGCCATCAGCCCTGCTTCCCCCGCCGAGGCGCCGGCTTCCGCTTCCGGGCCCGACGCGCCACGTCGAGGGCCTTGTCCGCCCAGAGCCTGAGCGCGTCCGGGGCTTCGAGCACGTCCTCGGGCACAGGATAGTACTGCATCGTCTCGCCGCCCTCCCCAAAGGGCTGGAAGGGCCCGAGCCCGCGGGCCTCGAAGTCGGCCCGGTTCGAGTCGTCCACCTTGAGATACAGGGTGTCGTCGTCCATGAGGGCAAAGAAGTGTGTCTCGGAGTAGATGCCCACACCCCCGAACATCTTGCGACTGGTCACGGGGAGGACGCGACCCAGCTGCTCCAGGGCGAACGCGTGGAAGCTCTCGCTCACGCCATCAGGAAGCGGACGCCTCCGGCTTGAAGGTCGCCGCGTCCAGGATCGACCAGAGATGAATGATCCACCCCATCCAGATGAACCACAGCGCGCCGGCCAGCACGAACATGATGGCACCCTTGAGCGGCCGTCCCTGTAGCAGCTGCCCCAGTCCCGGAATGAAGAAACTCGCCAGCGCGGCGATGACGTTTCCCGATGAGCCCTGGCCTGCCATGTCTGCCTACCAGTGTGGTGCCAGGTTAAAACTTAATCGGCGTGCGCCGCCGCCTGCGCCGATCGAGCCAGCAGGAGCCCCGCGCCGATGATCGCGAGTGCGCCGAGGGCCTGTGACAGGGACGGTCGCTCGCCGAACACGGGAATGGCGAGCAGCACGGTGAACAGAATGCCCAGGTAGGTCAGGGCCGAGACCCTGGCGGCGCTGTCCAGCGCATACGCACGGGTCATGGCCAGCTGCGCGCCCCCCCCGGCCAGTCCGGTGCCGAGCAGGAAGAGCGCCGCCCGCGGCGTCGGGGTGCGCCACACCGGGATCGACAACGCCACCGTGGCCGCCAGCGCGACGAGCGAGAAGTGCAGCACGACCGCCTCGCCGCTCTCTCCGGCGCCCAGCCGCCGCAGCAGCATGATGGCGAAGGCATAGAGCAAGGCACCGAATGTCGCGACCGTCGCGACGCCAAGGGCGCCCTGGAAGCGCGGCTGCAGCACCAGCGCCACGCCGGCAAACGCGATCACCACCGCCAGGCCTGCCGCGCGTGACCGGGGCTCCCCCAGAAACGCGGGTGCCAGCAGCGCCACGAAGATCGGTGCCGTGGCACCGAGGGTCACCGCGTCGGCCAGTTGGATGCGCGGGGAGGTGAGCGCGTAGAACGTGCAGAGGGCGGAGAGCGTGCCGAAGATGGCCCGGCCCCATGAACCCCGGCGATCGGTGA
This sequence comes from Gemmatimonadota bacterium, assembly GCA_031402225.1. Lineage (GTDB taxonomy): Bacteria > Gemmatimonadota > Gemmatimonadetes > Gemmatimonadales > GWC2-71-9 > JAGGAG01. The sequence continues at coordinate 16,114 of JANNSD010000163.1, forward strand.
CACGAAGGGACGCCCCCCGTGCCTGCGCCAGCAGGAAGGCCAGCACCACACCCACGAGGAATCGCGCCGCGGCAACCTCGGGCCACGGGAGATCGCCGCCGGCCAGCCGGGCGCTTACGTTCATCACCGCGAAGCACACTTGCGCGAGCAGCATCCACCCGAGACCGGCCAGGTGGTGACCGGCGGCCCCAGGCTCGGCAACGTCATCGATCACGGACATGGCGGGGGAAGTTACATGCAGCGGCGGTCCGCACGGTGAGTCCCTACCTGTTCCTGCAGGACCTGGCGCTCGTGCTGTGCGCCGCGGCGCTCACCACGGTCGCTTGCCAGCGGCTGCGGCTGCCGGTGGTGCTCGGCTACCTGCTCGCCGGGATCATTGTCGGCCCGCATACGCCGATCCCGTTCTTTGCGCACGAAGAAACCGTGCGTACCCTGGCCGAGCTGGGCGTCATCCTGCTGATGTTCTCCCTTGGTCTCGAGTTCAACTTGCGCGCGCTGGGCCGCGTCATCCCCACCGCCGGCGTCGTCGCCCTGATCGAGGTTGGCCTCACCTTCGGGTTGGGTTTCCAGGTGGCCGCGCTCTTCGGGCTTGGCACCCGCACCAGCCTGCTGGCCGGGGCCCTGGTGTCCATCTCCTCCACCATGATCGTCTCGCACGCCTTCCAGGACCTGCGGTTCGAAAAGCGCGCCCGCGAGTTCGTCTTCGGTATCCTGATCGCCGAGGACCTGGTGGCGATCCTGATGCTGGCCACCCTGTCCGCGATCGCCGCCGGGAGCAGCGATACCGGGAACGTCCTGCTGACCACCGCGGGGCGCCTCGTGCTGGTGGTGGCGGCGGTGCTCGGCCTTGGCCTGCTGGTGGTGCCCCGGGTGTTCCGCGCGATCGTGGCGCTGCGACGCCGGGAGACGCTGCTGGTTACCAGCGTGGGGTTCTGCTTCGCGCTGGCGCTCTTCGCCCAGTCGCAGGGTCTCTCGGTGGCCCTCGGCGGCTTCCTGGCTGGCGCGCTGATCTCCGACGCCGGTGTGTCCCGGCACGTCGAACCGCTGGTCGAGCCGCTGCGCGACATGTTTACCGGCATCTTCTTCGTGTCCATCGGCATGCTCTTCGACCCGGCGGGCGCGCTGCGCGACTGGCCCCTCGTCCTCGCGCTGACGCTTGTGGTCGTGGTGGGCAAGTCGGTGGGTGTCACGCTGGGGTCGTTCCTTTCGGGACAGCCGGTGCGCACCGCCGTGCAGGCTGGCATGAGCCTCACCCAGATCGGCGAGTTCTCCTTTGTGCTGGCGAGTATTGGCGCCGGCCTCAGCGCCGGGGCTGGTCGGCTGTTCAGCGTCGCGGTGGCCGTCGCGATGCTGACCGCGTTCACCACGCCGCTGCTGATGGGTCGGGCGGAACGGATCGCCCTCACCGTCGACGCCCGCCTGCCACGCTCGCTGCAGACCTTCGTGTCGCTCTACGGCTCCTGGCTGGAGCTGCTGCGACAGCCACGGACGGTGTCGGTGTGGTCGCTGGTGCGCCGCGGCCTGGTCTTCCTGCTGCTCTACGCCGCGGTCCTCTCCGGCATCGTCATCGCCGCGGCGCTCAACCTGCCCGCGCTCGAGATCTTCCTGGAGCGACAGTTCGCGGTCGGTCCGGAGGCGGCGTCGATGCTCGCCATCGTCTGCACCGGACTCGTCGCCTTGCCCTTCGCGGTCCTGATGGTGCGGGCGGGGCGGGGCATTGCCGAGCGACTGGCGACGCGCGCCCTTCCACCGCCCCCGCGCGGCGTCGATCAGGGCCGGGCGCCGCGGCGCACGCTGGTGCTCGCGCTCCAGGTCGCAGCGCTGCTCGGGGTGGGTCTCCTGATCGTGGCGGTCACCCAGCCGTTCCTGCCGCAGATGAGCGCCCCCGCCCTCATCGGGATCGTCCTGGCGTTCCTGAGCGTGGCCTTCTGGCGCGCCGCACAGGACCTGCAGGGCCACGTGCGTGCCACGGCGGAGGTGGCAGCGCACATGCTGCTCACGGCGGAGCATCACCGGGCCGACACCCCCGATGCCGCGCTCGCCCAGGTGGAGAAGCTGCTCCCCGGCATCGGGCGGCTCTCCGCCTTTTCGGTGGAGGTGGGAGGTCCGGCCGACAAGCACACGCTGGCCGAGCTCAACCTGCGCGGACTTACCGGGGCCACCGTGGTGGCGGTGAGCCGTGGCGACCGCCCGCTCATCTATCCGTCGGGCCGCGTGCAGCTGGAGGCCGGCGACGTGCTGGCGCTGAGTGGCACCACCGAGGCCATTGCCGCCGCCAGCGAACGGTTGACTGGCCCACACGCCTGATGGGAGGGCAGGGAATGGAAATCAGTGAGTTCCGCCGCGCCGGTCATGAACTCATCGACTGGATCGCCGACTACCTCAAGGACGTCGAGCGCCTCCCGGTCACCCCCGATGTACGGCCCGGCGACATTCGCCGTTCGCTCCCGGCGTCCCCGCCGCAAGCCGCCGAGCCCACCGAGCAGCTGATGAACGATTTCGGCCGGCTGATCCTGCCCGGCATGACGCACTGGGGTCACCCCGGATTCTTCGCCTACTTCCCGTCCAACGCGAGTCCACCGTCGATGCTCGCGGAGATGCTGACCGCCGCGATCGGCGCCCAGTGCATGTCATGGCAGACGTCGCCGGCCGCGACCGAGCTGGAACAGGTCACCATGGAATGGGTGCGGCAGATGCTCGGCCTTCCGGAGGGATTCACCGGCGTCATCCAGGATACGTCATCCACCGCCACGCTCGTGTCGCTGCTCACCGCGCGTGAGCGCGCCACCGGTTTCGCCTCCGCGATCCACGGCCTGCAGGGAGTGGAGGGCAGGCTCACCGTCTACACCTCGCGCGAGCGGCATTCCTCCGTGGACAAGGCGGTGCGGCTGGCGGGCTACGGGATCGAGCAGTTGCGGCTCATCGACCTCGACGACACGTATGCCCTGCGGCCCGACGCGCTTGAGGCCGCCATCCAGGCGGACCTGGCCCAGGGGCTCGTTCCCGCTGCCGTGGTGGCGACCACCGGCACCACCGGTTCCACCGCCATTGACCCGCTCCGCCCCATTGGCGAGATCTGCCGGAAGCACGGCATCTGGCTGCACGTGGATGCGTCCTACGCCGGCTCCGCCGCCATGCTTCCCGAGAAACGCTGGATCATCGACGGCGTCGAGCACGCCGACAGCTTCGTGTTCAATCCCCACAAGTGGATGCTGGTCAACTTCGACTGCTCCGCGTATTTCGTGAAGGATGTGGACGCGCTGCTGCGCACCTTTTCGGCGAGCCCGGAGTACCTCCGCACCGCTCACGACGCGGAGGTGGTCAACTTCCGCGACTGGGGCATCCAGCTCGGACGCCGGTTTCGCGCGCTCAAGCTCTGGTGGGTCATCAAGAGCTACGGTGTGGAAGGGTTGCAGGCGATCCTGCGGCAGCACTGCGCGTGGGCCGCGGCATTCGCCGGGTGGGTGTCCGCGGACAGCCGCTTCGAGGTGCTGGCGCCGGTGCCACTCGCGCTGGTGTGCTTCCGGCTTCGCCCCCGCGCCGGCGAAGACGCCGCCGCCGTCGACGAGCGCAACCGCGAGCTGCTGGCCCGCATCAACGCGACGCGTCAGGTGTACCTGAGCCACACCGTCCTCGACGGCCGCTACACCATCCGCATGGCCATCGGCGCCCGCGCCACGGAGCTTCAGCATGTCGAGGAGGCCTGGGCACTGATCGCGGCGAGTGCCTAGCGATGTGCCGGTCGAACGGGGATGGCTCCGAAGGCACCGTTGCCCGGCGCGCTCTGAATCGAAGGTCGTGGACCCCGGGTGGTGGGTGCAGCGACGGCACGTGTGCCGCAGGGGCGACCCCGGAGACCGGCACTCAGACGAAGGCCGGCTCGTTGAGCACCTCTCTCAGGTACCGCCCCGTGTGCGACCCCGCCACCGTCGCCAGTGCTTCCGGTGTGCCCTGCGCTACCACCCGCCCGCCCTCCGCGCCGGCCTCGGGCCCCATGTCGATCACCCAGTCGGCCCGCTTGATCACGTCCATGTGATGCTCGATGACGAGCACCGTATGGCCCGCGTCCACCAGCCGGTCGAGCACGCTCATGAGCACCCGCACGTCGTCAAGGTGCAGTCCCGTGGTGGGCTCGTCCAGGATGTACAGCTTGCGCCCCGCCTTCTTGCCCGCCTGGGCCAGCTCGCGCGCAATCTTCAGGCGCTGCGCCTCGCCGCCCGAGAGCGTCGTGGCCGGCTGGCCCAGGCGGAGATAGCCGAGCCCCACCTGCTGCAGGTGCCACAGGGCCACCCCCAGCTTCGGCTGGTGCCGGAAGCGTGACACCGCCTCCTCGACCGTCCACTGCAGGACATCGTGCACCGAGTGGCCGTGGATCCTGACGTCGAGCACGTCCCGCTTGAAGCGCGAGGCGCCGCAGGCCTCGCACGGCACGAAGACATCGGCCAGGAACACCATCTCCACCTGCACGTGCCCCGCGCCCTCGCAGGTTTCGCAGCGACCACCGGGCAGGTTGAACGAGAACGTGGCGGGCGTGTACTTCCGCTGGCGTGAGAGCGGCTGCGCGGCAAACAGCTCCCGGATCTCGTCGAACGCCTTGATGTAGGTCACCGGATTGGAGCGGGGGCTGCGCCCGATCGGTGACTGGTCCACCAGCAGCACATCCTGCAGCCACTCGGCGCCCGATACCACACCTTCACCCACCGCTTCACCCAGGTGCGACTTCGCCGAGTGGCCGCCGTGCAGCCGGGCCTCGAGCTGCCGGTACAGCACGTCATGGATCAGCGTGCTCTTGCCGGAGCCCGACACTCCCGTCACCGCGGTGAGCGTGCCCAGGGGGATATCGCAGTCGGCACCCTGCAGGTTGTGCAGCCGCGCCCCGCGCAGCTTGAGCCATCGTGGTCCCGCTACCCGTCGGACGCTGGGCACCCCGATGCGCTTTTCACCGGTGAGGTACTGCCCCGTGAGCGATTGGAGCGGCCCCGTGATCGGGCCCGCGTGCACCACCCGGCCACCATGCTCCCCGGCGCCCGGACCCAGTTCGAGCATGAAGTCTGCCTGCCGGATCGCCGTGATGTCGTGTTCCACCACCACCACCGTGTTCCCGCCGTCGCGCAGCCGTCGCAATAGGCCCAGCAGCCGGTCGGTGTCGCGCGGGTGCAGCCCGATCGATGGCTCGTCGAGCACGTACAGCGTATCCACCAGCCGGGAGCCGAGCGCGTTGGAGAGGGCGATGCGCTGCGCTTCACCGCCCGAGAGTGTGCGGGTCTGCCGGTCCAGCGTCAGGTAGCCGAGGCCCACGTCGCGCAGGTACTCGACGCGCGGCGCCAGCTCGTCCAGCACCGACTGCCCGATCTCCCGCTCGTGCCGTGTCAGCGGCAGCGTCGCCAGCCAGGCGTGCAGTCCGTCGATCGACAGCGCGGCGACGTCGGAGATGACGTTTCCGGCCACTTTCACCGCGCGCGCGTGCGCGTTGAGCCGCCCGCCGCCGCACGACGGACACGTCTCGGCCAGCTGATACTGCCGCAGGAACACCCGGATGTACTGCTTGTAGCGCTTCTCCTCCAGTCCCTTGAGGAAGGGGAAGATGCCGAGATAGCGGCCGCTCTTGCCGTGCAGCAGTTCACGCCGCACCACCACCTTGAGCTTCTTCCAGGGCGCGTTGACATCGGCATCGAGTTCCTTCGCCCGCTTGTCGAGGGCCCGGCGGCGCGACTCGTAGCGCGGCTTGGTCCACGGATCGATCGCGCCATCCGAGATGGCCAGCGACGGATCGGGCACGATCAGCGACTCGGCGTACTCCAGCACCGCGCCAAAACCGTTGCAGGCCTCGCAGGCGCCCCGCGGGTTGTTGAAGGAAAAGAGGTTGGGCGTGAGCGGCACCGACGGCGTGTCGCACGCGCTGCAGGCGGGGAACACCGTGAAGCGCAGCCGGCCGCCGTCGTGCAGCACCAGTGCAACCCCTTCGCCCTCGCCGAACGCGGTGCCCAGCGCCTCCGCGAGGCGCGCGGGCGGGCCCTCCGATCCCATCACCAGGCGGTCGATCACCACCAGCAGTTCCTTCGCCTTCGCGAGGTTGGCCCTGGCCGGCAATTCATCCAGGTGCAGCGGTGCGCCATCGGCCAGCACCCGGAGAAAGCCGAGCGCCCGCAGGTTCTCCACGATGAGGCCGTGACTCGCGCGCGCCGACGCCGGCAGCGGGAACGCCACCTGCAGCCGCCCGGACACCACCCCGGCCGTGGCGTCGGTGGCCGACTGCACCGTGTCGCGCCGCACCGGGGCGCCGCACGCGCGGCAGTAGGGCGTGCCGATGCGGGCCCAGAGCAGCCGAAGGAAATCGTACACCTCGGTTGCGGTGCCAACGGTGGAGCGGCTGGAGACGGTGGGATTGCGCTGCTCGATGGCCACCGCCGGTGCCAGTCCCTCGAGCCGGTCCACCAGCGGCTTCGGCATCCGCTCCAGGAACTGCTTGGCGTAGGTGGACAGCGACTCGATGTACCGCCGCTGCCCCTCGGCGTACAGCGTATCGAACGCGAGACTCGATTTCCCCGACCCCGACGGGCCGGTGATCACGATGAGCGCCCGGTGGGGCAGGTCGACCGTGACGCCCTGCAGGTTGTGCTGGCGCGCGTTGACGATGCGAATGACGTCCGGCATGCGGATCGAAGAATAGCGGGCGCCCTCACTTCGGGAAAGCTTCGGGTGCCGGCACCTGTGACCGGTGGGCGTGCCCCGCTACGTTTCGGCGCCGCATGGCCGCTAAACTCTTCACACCGAAGCTTATCCGACGCGGGCTCGAGATCTTCCTCCTGATCTCGCTGGCCGGCTTCGTTTTCACGTTGTTCTACGGCAAGAACCCGCAGGCAGTGCTCGACAAGGCGCTGCACCTGCACTGGGCCTGGCTCCTCGTGGGGCTCGCGCTCGCGTCGATGGACTGGATTGGTGGCGGGCTGCGCCTCTGGGTGGTCGCGCGCGTGGTGTACCCCAGGCCGCCGATCGGCGGGATGATGCTCGCCGGGGGCATGAGTGCCTGGGCCGCTTACCTGACGCCGTTCCAGTCCGGCGCCGCGCCAATGATGATTTTCACGATGCGGCGCTTCGGGGTCCCGGTGCCGGTGGCCCTCACGTCCACGTTGATGACCTTCATTGCCACCATTCTCTTCTTCGGGATCGCGGGGCCGCTCGCGATCCTGTTCGGCGCCGGGAAGTCGCTGGGTGCCAAGGACGCGGTGCTGGGCTTCTCCCTGTATGACCTCTACCTCGGCACGCTCACCGTGTTCGTGGTGCTCGGCGTGGTGCTGCTCGCCGTGATCATCTTCCCGAAGCACATGAGTGCGCTGGTGCACCGACTGGCCGACTGGGCCGGCCGCCGGAGCCGCCGCATTGCCGACCGCCTCGAGGGCCTGCGGACGGGGATCGACCAGGCCCACGCCTCGGTGCTGGAGTTCAATACGCCGCGCGGCTGGCTGGCGCTGCTCTGGGCCACGCTGCTCTCCGCCCCGTCGCACGCGAACAAGCTCCTTGCCGGCTATGTCGCCATGCGCACCCTGGGCATCCACGCAAACTTCGTGGATATCCTGCTGCTGCAGACCCTGATCACGTTCCTGCTCTACTTTGCGCCCACACCGGGTGCCTCCGGCATCGCCGAGGTGCTCTCGGCGCTGATCATGGCGTCGTATGTGCCCAAGGAACTGACCCCGCTCTACATCCTCATCTGGCGCCTCATCCTCAGCTATTTCACCATCGGCTTCGGCTTCTACGTCTTCACCACGTGGGTGCGGAAGGGACTGAAGGGCATCTCGACCGAGGGCGATGAGGGAGTGGAAACGGCGTGAGCTGGTTTCGTGGCTGAACTCACCGAAGACCACGGCTCCGCCGGGGTCGATGCCGTCCTGCTTCGCCGCTTGGTGCGGTACCTCCGCCCGTATGGCTGGCAGGCGGCGCTGGCGCTGGTCTGCCTCATGGCGTCGGCGGCGCTGGCGCTGGTCAACCCGCTGCTCACCCAGCGAGCGCTCGACGTGGCGGTGCCGCAGCGCGACTTCGGCATGCTGCGTACCCTGGCGCTCGTGGCACTCGGTGCCCTGCTGCTCGAGTTCGTCCTGGAGTATGTCCAGGCGCTGGTGACGACCTACATCGGCCAGCGCGTGATGCGCGACCTCCGCCTCGAGATCTTCGAGCACCTGCAGCGGCTCAGCATTCCCTATTTCGACCGGAACCCTGTCGGGCGGCTCATGACACGGGTCACGTCCGATGTCGAGACCCTCAACGAGCTGTTTTCCTCTGGTGTGGTCACCGTGTTCGGCGACCTCTTCACCCTCGCGGCGATCATGGCGCTCATGCTGGTCGCGGACTGGCGCCTCGCCCTCGTGGCCTTCGCCGTGATCCCGCTCGTGTACCTCATGGCCCGTGTCTTCCGCCGCCGGGTGCGCGACGCCTTCCGGGACATACGGCTCCTCCTGGCACGCCTCAACAGCTACCTGCAGGAACACCTCTCCGGCATGCGCGTGGTGCAGCTCTTCGCGCGGGAGCCCGCCTCCGCCCGGGAGTTCGGCCACATCAACGAGGAGCACTTGCAGGCGCACCTGCGCTCAGTGACCATCTACGCCCTGTTCTTCCCCGCCATCGAGATCCTCACCGCCATTGCCCTGGCCCTGGTGCTGTGGTACGGCGGGCTGCGTACCCTGGGTGGTACCCTGACCATTGGCGTGCTGGCGGCGTTCATCCAGCTCACTCGGCGTTTCTTCCAGCCGCTGCAGGATCTCTCGGAGAAGTTCAATCTGCTGCAGAGCGCCATGGCGTCGTCGGAGCGGATCTTCCGCCTGCTGAACGAGCCCGTCACGATTGCCGAGACCGACGCCCCACGTACGCTGGCGCAGCCGGTTCGCGGTGACGTGCGCTTCGAGTCGGTCTGGTTTCGCTACAACGAGGACGGTCCCTGGGTCCTGTCCGATGTGTCCTTCACGGCGCGGCCGGGCGAGACGGTGGCGCTGGTGGGACACACCGGGGCGGGGAAGACCACCATCATCAGCCTGCTGCTGCGATTCTACGAGCCCACGCGCGGGCGGATCACGGTGGACGGGGTCGACATTCGCGAGCTCTCCTTCCGTGAGCTGCGCGGTCTGGTGGGCTACGTGCAGCAGGATCTCTTCCTGTTTACGGGCGACATCCTGCACAACCTCGCGCTCGATGCGCCCCGCACCGAGGCGGAGATCCGCCTGGCCGCCGAGCGGGTGGGCGCCGATCGCTTCGTGCGCCGCCTGCCCGATGGCTATCGCCACGTGCTGGGGGAGCGGGGGCGCTCGCTCAGCGTGGGTGAGCGGCAACTGTTGAGCTTCGCGCGCGCGCTGGCCCTCGACCCCCGGATCCTCATCCTGGATGAGGCGACCAGTTCCGTGGACGCCGAGGCGGAGGCACAGATCCAGCAGGCGGTGGCGCAGCTGATGGCAGGGCGCACCAGCCTGGTGGTGGCCCACCGGCTCAGCACCATCCTCCACGCCGACCAGATCCTCGTGCTGCACCATGGAGAAATCCGGGAGCGCGGCACGCACCGTGCCTTGCTGGAGGCCGACGGCCTGTATGCGCGATTGCACCGGGTGCAGTTCGGTACGGAACCGGTCCGGCGCACCGCGTGAGGCCCCCCGCGCGCGTACAGGTAACCCCAACTTGCTTGCTCGCCTATGGCACGTGGGATACAATTGTCGGACTCACATGACACCTCGGCACCCGGCGTGATCCAGATTGAGGTAGGCGGCCGGCGTCATGCCGTGTCGGCGGGCGAGTTCGTGCTCGGGTCGGACCCCGCTGCCGGAATCCTGCTCGAGGGCCCCGATGTCCTGACACGTCATGCGATTGTAGAGTTGCTCACCACCGGCGAGGCGGCCATCCGGGTCGCGTCGCCGGCCGCTGAGGTGCGCGTCAACGGGGTCCGGCTCGGGGCGGAGCCGACGCCGCTATTGCACGGCGACAAGATCACCCTCGCCGGCCACGAGCTCCGGGTGGTCGATGAGGCGCGGTCCGGCAGCACCCAGATGATGGCCGCCTTCGCATTCCCCGACGCCGGCCCCGCGCCGCTGCCGGGTGTGACGGGTCCCACGGCGGCGGGCCGCCTGGTGAGCCTCACCGACGGCCGGGAATACACCATCACCGGCACCGGCCTGGTCTTCGGTCGCGATGCCGGCTGCGAAGTGGTCATCGTGAGCACCGAGGTGTCGCGGCGCCACGCGGAAATCCTCCCCGGCCCGAACGGCTATGTCATCACCGACCTGAGCGCCAACGGCACCATCGTCAATGGCCAGCGGATCCCCGGGTCGCGTGTACTGGCGCGGGGGGACGTGATTCGCATTGGCGGGGAAGAGTTCCGCTTCTATGCCCAGCCGGTGGCGGGTATTGCGCCGCCGATCATCAGCGGACCGGCCATTGGGGCGTCGCAGCGATTGAACGACACCTTCCACGGCCTGCCCATCAGGCCCGCGTCGCTGCCGTCGGTGCCCGCGCTCACGGACACGCTCCACGGTATCCCGCCCCTCGTGACGCCGGCGTCGTCACCCGCCGCCGAAGCGCCGGTACTCGCCGCAGTACCCGCCGCGGTGCCCCCGCTGGCGTCGCTGCTCATTCGCGGCGGTGCGCTCAAGGGCAAGCGGTTGCCGGTGCGCGCGCCGGTCGTGAACATTGGCCGCGCCGACTACAACGACATCGTCCTCCCGGAGCCCAGCGTCAGCACGGCGCATGCGAAGCTGCAGCGGCGCGAGGGCGTATGGGTCATCTCCGACCTCGACTCCACCAACGGCACCACGGTCGACGGCGAACCGGTGAAGGGTGAGTTCCCCCTGTCGCCCGGGGCCACGATCCGCTTTGGCGAGGTCGCGGTGCTCTTCGAGCCCATGGATGCCTCGGCCGACGCGCACGCCTCCGGAACCCGGGTCATGCCGCGCATCGATGTCGCCCAGCTGCCGGCCATGCCAGCGGCAGTGCTCCCCCCCCCGGTGGCCGCCGATGCCACCGCGGTGCGGCCGCCCCGTCCTGCGCCCCCGCGGCGCACCGTCGTCAGCGCACCAGCCAGGAAGTCCCCGGTCTCCACATGGGCGCTCGCGCTGTTCGTTATCCTCGCCGCGGTGGCCGCCGCGCTGGTCTTCCTGAGGTAGTCCGTGCGCTTCACCTGTGCAGCCCGCACCGACGTCGGCATCGTCCGCTCCGGCAATGAGGACAACTACCTCATGCTGTCGGACCGCGGTCTCTTCATCGTCGCCGACGGGATGGGCGGTCATGCCGCCGGCGAAGTGGCGAGCGAAATGGCCGTCCGCCTCATTGCGCGCGAAGTGGGCAGCCTCAAGGGCCTGGACAACGGTGGCGCGCAGAACCGCCTCTCCCAGGCCATCCGCACCGCCAATGACGCGATCTTCTCCCGCACCCTTGCCGAGCACGACAAGCGCGGCATGGGCACGACGGCGACCGTCATGGTGCTGCTCCCTGGCCGCTACCTCATCGGTCAGGTGGGCGACAGCCGCGCGTACCTCCTGCGCAACGGTGCGCTGCTCCAGTTGACCAAGGACCACAGCTACGTGCAGGAACAGGTGGACGCCGGGCTCCTCACCCCGGAGCAGGCCCGCGTCCATCCCTATGCCAACGTCATCACCCGGTGTGTGGGTGCCAGCGTTGATGTGGTGCCCGACATCTACTACGGCCACCTGCTGCCGGGCGACGTGGTGCTGCTGGCGTCCGATGGCCTCACCGGCATGCTGGAAGACGAGCAGCTCGAGCGCATCCTCCGGGTGGAGGGCGGCCCCGAGCGCTGGGTCGACCGCATGATCACCGAGGCCAATCGCCGCGGCGGGCTCGACAACATCACCGCCATCGCGGTCCGGATCGAGACGGTGGACGGTCCCACCGGCGAGTATCACGTCAGCAGCAGCAGTGGCGACGGGATGGCCCGGCAGGCATAGCCCGTTCCGCTGCTGAATCAGTTCCCTCAGGACAGCGGGGCACAAGCGCCGCGCGCCTGTGCCCCGCTGTCCTGAGGGAGCCGGTTCAGGAGCAGACCGGGCTACGCCTGTCGGGCCATCCCGTCGCCACTGCTGCTGCTGACGTGATACTCGCCGGTGGGACCGTCCA
>JANNSD010000164.1:0-4240 GCA_031402225.1 Gemmatimonadota bacterium
TGATGGTCTTGTCGAACGTGGTCTCGCCGAGGAGCACTTGGACGAAGGAGCACCACACCTGGACCTTCGCCACACTGTGGATGTAGGACGGCAGGGTAATCGACCTATTGGTGCTGCCCTTGATCCGGAACTGCTGCAGCAGGTAGACGTTCCCCTTCTCGTCGACGATCTGCCAGCTCGGTGCCGGCGCATCGGGAATGACAAAGTCGGGCGACACCGTCAGCGCGATCATTCCGTTATCGACCACGGCCGTTACCGTACCGGTGTTGGCCTTAACCCCCTCGAACTTCTTGCTGGTGTACGTGGCCGCGCCGTAGCCGGCGGCGGTGGTCAGCGTCACCGTGGTTGCGAGCGCCGCGAGGGCGAGAGCCTTGAGTCCGCGCATGATGTTCCTCCTCAATTCCTGGTTCGACTCGTCTGCCGCACCGTGCGGCGGAACCCGGTGCCCGGCGATGCCTTGTGCGTCACGCGTCCGGTGAGTTGCTGTGTGCAGTAGGAATGAGCGAAGGGCGCGGGAAGTTCCCGGCGTCTACGCGGTACGGCGCTGCTGGAACTGGCAGAAGATGCAGGGCACACGGAGATCGTGATCGAGCTTGGCGCAGAACGCGCGGCGGCGACCGCCCCGGAGGTGTATCGCGGCTCCGAGCAGCATGCCAACCGGTGGGGCGACGAAGTAGATCCAGAGCGCGCGCCAGTCCTGTGCCGGCAGCGCCGAGCCCAGCGAACGCGCCGGGTTCATGCTCATGCCGGAAACGGGGGCCTCGAAGGTGATGTAGAGCGCGATCAGCACCGCGGCCGCCAGGCCAGTGAGGTGCTTCCACCGTGGCAGGCTCGACACGGTGAGAATGGTGGCCATCAGCGCGGCGGACATGGCCAGCTCAGCCAGGAATGCGGTGCCGGTTCCGGAGGGCCCTGGTGCCGTCACCACATAGTGCACATCCGGATGCGCGATCCAGCGTGGCAGCAGCACGGCGGCAACCAGGGCGCCGAGGATACCACCCCCAAACTGGAAGAGGACGTACCAGGCCGCATCGCGCGGATCCACCTTGCCCAGCTGGGCAAAGGTGAGCGTCACCGCCGGATTGAGGTGCGCACCGGAACGCTTCCCCCAGGGCGAGTGGATGTTCACCAGCGCCGTCGCCGCCATGGCGAGGCCCATCAGCGCTCGCCGCGCCAGCGGGCTTGGCAGCACAGTGATTACCGGTGAGCCCGGGTGAAAGAGCAGCACGCCGAAGCCGCAGGCCGACAGCATGAAGAGGCCCAGTCCGAACGCCTCGCAGGCGTACTCGCGCCAATGGAGGCGCAGCACCGCCATCACGCGCGGGCCGGCGCGGGTCGCGACTGCAGCAGCCCCTCGAGCCGAAGCAACTCGCCGACCGACCACGCCTGGAAGGGGCATCCACCCGGCGTGAACGGCGACTCGGCGTCTGCGACTTCGCTGACGTGACCGAGTCCCGCAGTGTCCAGGTGGGCCAGGAGTGGCTCGAGGAAACGAGTACGTGCCTCGGCGCGATTGCGCGCATGCCGGCCCCGCACGCGGAGCCAGGCGTCCACGAACGCCGTCGCGAGCCATGGCCATACCGTCCCCATGTGGTAGGCGCCGTCGCGCTCGACGGGAGTGCCCCGGTAGTGCGGGACATAGCCGGGCTCACCACGCGCGAGACTGCGGGGACCGAGCGGCGTCCATAGCTCGCGCTCCACCACGTCGACCACGGCGCGCGCGCGGGCGCCGGAGAGGAGCGGCCACGGCAGCCCGCCCACCGCGAGCAGCTGATTCGGTCGGATGGATCCGTCCGCGGTACCCGGCTCGTGGTCCACGTCGGTCACGTCGAAGAGGCAGCCGCGCTCCTCGTTCCAGAAGCGGGTAGCGAAGCTCGCCTCGGCCTGGTGGCGGAGGGCATCCCACCGGCGACCACCGGCCCGGAGTGCGTTGATCCAGAGCGCCTGGATCTCCACCGGCTTTCCGATACGCGGGGTCACGACCCAGTCGCCAACGCGCGCATCCATCCAGGTGAGCTGGACGCCGGGGATGCCGGCCCGCAGCAGGCCATCCTCGTCGGCCCGGATGCCGTACCGTGTGCCGGCGGCATGACCCTGGAGAATCCACTGGACTGCGCGGCGGAGGGTGGAACGATCCGCCTGTGCCACGGGCCGGCCGACCCGGCGCATGGCGGACAGCCACTCGTACGCCGCGATGACGTACCAGAGCGATGCATCCACGGCATTGAACTCCGGCTCTCCGCCCTGATCAATGAACCGGTTCGGCAGCATTCCCTGGCTCACTTCGCCAGCCCAGGCAAGCAGGATGCTGCGCGCATCGTCCAGGCGCCCTGTGACCAGGCAGAGTCCGCGGAGCGCGATGAAGGTGTCCCGGCCCCAGTCGGTGAACCAGGGATACCCGGCCACGATGCTCTTCCCCGAGCCGCGCTTCACGATATAGGCATCGGCGGCGCGCGCGAGCGGCGTTCCCAGGGAATCGCGCCGCCCCCGCTCGCGCGCCATGAGTGCCGGCACCACCGTCGAGGCGCCCCGCACGGGCGCGTCGATGGCCTCCTCGATCCCACCCGCCGCCAGCAGCCAGTTCGCGTCACCGACGCCCAGATCCCATGTCAACTCGCCGGGCGAGGCCAGGTCCTCCTCAGCGTCGAAGCCGCGCGCCGCCTCTTCGGCCAACTGGAACCGGCGGTACCACTGCGGCTGGTGCTCGTAGCGGGCGTTCGCCAGCGACACGATGGACGGCAGGGCCTCGTAGGGATGCCAGACCACTCGCTCACCGTTGGTTTCGGCCTGGTACGCGAAACGGAAGTCGCCGTTCTCGTGGTGCAGCGCGTGGGCGTCCCGGACCGACAGGAACGGGCGCACGATCAGGTTCGCCGGGACACCAGCCAGCAGCCGCCAGCGCACACATACGGCCGGGGAGCCGTGCGGCACCATCACCTCTTGCTCGACCTTGGTGCCGTCCGGTAGCTGAAAGCGCCAGCGAGGCCACTGTTCGATGCAGATATCGACGAGATGATCATGGCCCGAAGGATGAATGACATCGGGAGTGTATCGTTGCGTGCTGATCGCCGTCCGCTGTCCCTCGCGCTCGAGCCAGGCCTCGAATCCATTGACGAGGACGGTGCGGTCCACCGGTGGCCGCCGCGACACCAGGAGCAGTGCGTGGTAGCGCCGGGTGCGCGGGCCGACCGCGGGCCCTGACGCAAAGCCGCCCAGGCCATCGGCCTCCAGCCATTCAGCTCTGTCCAACTCACGGGACGTGGTCATCACGCGTTGCGTGCAGCCGCGAGGTCATGCAGTGATTCCGTCACCAAGGCGGTCCATCCCGTCTGGTGACTGGCACCAACGCCCGCGCCGGTGTCACCATGGAAGTACTCGTTGAACAGCACGAGATCCTTCCAGTGCGGATCGGAGGCGTAGCGCAGTTCCCCGGCATGGCAGGGTCGAGCCCCAGACTCGTCAGGGAGAAAAATGCCGGCGAGACGCCGCGAGAGCTCCATCGCCACTTGCGCCAGCGTGAGGTACTGGCCGCTGCCGCGGGGGCACTCCACTTTCAGCGAGTCACCATAGAAGTGTCCGTAGCGCTCCAACGACTCGACCAGCAGGTAGTTGACCGGGAACCAGATCGGGCCGCGCCAGTTGGAGTTGCCCCCGAAGAGGCCGGAGTTGGATTCGCCAGGGACATACTCCACGCCGAAGGTCCGACCCATCACATCGATCGTGAAGGGGCGCTCGCGGTGCGCAGCGGACACCGACCGGATGCCGTGCGGGCTCAGGAACTCGGTCTCGTCCAGCACCCGCTCCAGGACGCGGGTCAGCCGCTCGCGGCACGGGAGCGCCAGCAGCCGTCGGCTGCCATCGGTCGACGTGGTGCCCAGCGCGATGTGGCGCCCGAGATCGGGGCGATTCGCGACGAACCAGTCCATCCGGCGGCGAAAGTCCGGCAGCGCCAGGAGCGTCTCTTCCTCCAGGACTACCGACGCATAGAGCGGTATCAACCCCACCATGGAGCGCACCCGCAGTGTGGTGCGATGATCACCGGCGTGGAGCTGGTCGTAGTAGAAGCCGTCCTCGTCGTCCCAGAGCCCGCTGCCTCCCAGGGTATGCATGGCATCACTGATGGCAACGATGGCGGCCTCTTGCCCGATGACGCGCTGATGCAAACGCTCTTCCATGTGCAAGAGCTTCTCGCTTTCGGCTTCCAACATCTGGGTGGGCGGGATGCCGGTCCACTGCGCGA
>JANNSD010000165.1:0-8661 GCA_031402225.1 Gemmatimonadota bacterium
ATGCGTGACTGAGCGACATTGCTATTCCCATTCGATGGTAGCCGGCGGCTTGGACGAGATATCGTATGTGACCCGGTTGATGCCGCGCACCTCGTTGATGATCCGCGACGATACCGTCTTCAGCAGGCTGTACGGCAGCGGGGCCCAGTCGGCAGTCATGAAGTCGCTCGTCTGCACCGCGCGGAGCGCTACCACGAACTCGTAGGTGCGCCCGTCGCCCATCACGCCCACGCTCCGCACCGGCAGGAACACGGCGAAGGCCTGGCTGGTCAGGTCGTACCAGCTCTTTCCGGTTGCCTCGTCCCTTGCCTGCCGCAGTTCCTCGATGAAGATCGCATCGGCGCGCCGCAGCAGGTCGGCGTACTCCCGCTTTACTTCACCCAGGATGCGCACCCCGAGGCCCGGCCCGGGGAACGGATGCCGGTAGACCATGTCGTGCGGCAGGCCGAGCGCCACGCCCAGCTCGCGCACCTCGTCCTTGAACAGCTCACGCAGCGGCTCCAGCAGCTTGAGGCCGAGCGTCGCGGGGAGTCCGCCGACGTTGTGATGGCTCTTGATGGTGATGGCCTTCTTGCTGGCGCCGCCCGACTCGATCACGTCCGGGTAGATCGTGCCCTGGGCCAGCCATCGCACATTCCTGAGCTTCTTCGCCTCGGCCTGGAACACCTCGACAAACTCGCGGCCGATGAGCTTGCGCTTCGCTTCGGGATCGGTGACGCCAACCAGATGCCCCAGGAACTGGTCGCTCGCATCGATATGCACCACCCGGGCATGGAGCTGGCCCGCGAACATGTCCATGACCATCTGCGCCTCGCTCAGCCGCAGCAGGCCGTGGTCCACGAACACGCAGGTCAACTGGTCGCCGATGGCGCGATGGATCAGTGCCGCCGCGACGCTGGAATCGACGCCGCCGCTCAGTCCGAGCAGTACCTCCTCATTGCCAACCTGCGCCCGGATGCGCGCCACCGCCTCCTCGATGTAGTTCCCCATGACCCAGTCGGGCCGCGCCCCGGCGATGTCGAGCACGAACCGGGTGAGCAGCGCCTTGCCCTGCACCGTGTGCGTGACCTCGGGGTGGAACTGCACGCCGTAGTAGCCGCGCGCCTCGTCGGCCATGCCGGCGATCGGGCAGCTCGGCGTCGAGGCCATGAGGGAGAAACCGGGCGGCAACGCGGTGACCTTGTCGCCGTGACTCATCCACACCTTCAGCATCCCCTGCCCTTCCCGGGTGCTGAAATCCTCGATGCCGTTGAGCAGCCGCGTATGCCCATGCGCGCGGACCTCGGCGTAGCCGAACTCCCGGTGCGTGCTGGGCTCCACCGTGCCGCCCTGCTGCACCGCCATGGTGAACATCCCGTAGCAGATGCCCAGCACGGGCACGCCGGCGTCCCACACCGCCCGCGGGGCGCGGAGGTCCTGGTCTTCGTAGGTGCTGGCGTGGCTGCCGGAGAGGATGATTCCCCGGGGCTTGAAGTCGCGGATGAACTGGTCGCTCACGTCGTTCGGGTGGATCTCGCAGTAGACGTGCGCCTCGCGCACACGCCGGGCGATCAGCTGCGTCACCTGGGAACCGAAGTCGAGGATCAATATCCTGTCGTGCCGGTCGCTCACCGCTCCTCGCTCGTGACGCGTTCGCTGCGGAACAGGTCGGCCAACGCCTGACGCGGTCGCGACAGCCAGGCGCGGCCACCGTCGATGATGACCTCGGGTGGCAGCGGCCGCGTGTTGTAGTTGGACGCCATCACGAAGCCGTAGGCGCCGGTGCAGAGAATGGCGACCAGGTCACCAGCCTCGACCGGCGCGAGCTCGCGGTCGAGGGCGAAGAAGTCGCCAGTTTCGCAAACCGGGCCCACCACGTCGGCCACCAGCGGCGGTCCGGCACGCTCCTGCACCGGCACGATCGCGTGGTACGCCTGGTACCGGCTCGGTCGCTCGAGGTCGTTCATGCCCGCATCGACAATCACGAACTCCTTGCCTCCCGAGTGCTTGCGGAACAGCACGCGGGTAAGGAGCACGCCCGACGCGCCCACCAGGAACCGCCCGGGCTCCAGATAGAGCGCGAGGCCGGTTGGCTGGACCAGCGGCACCACCGCCGCCGCGAACTGGTGAGGGTCGATGGGCGTCTCGTCCAGGTATCGTATGCCGAGGCCGCCGCCCACGTCGAGCTCGCGCAGTGTAGCCGTGCCGTCGGCGCGTAGCGCCTGCACCAGCTCCACCAGACGCCCGGCCCCCTCGACGTACGGATGGGTGTCGGTGAGCTGGCTGCCAATGTGCATCGCGAGGGCCACCAGCTCGAGGCCCGGGTGGGACCGGATCCGTGCCGCGGCGGGTCGCACCTGATCGAGCGGGACGCCGAACTTGCTCCCCCGCTTCCCGGTCGAGATGTACGGATGGGTGTCGGCGGTGACGTCGGGATTGACCCGAATGCCCACCGGTACCGGCGACGTGGCCCCGGTGGCGAGCCGGGCCAGCACGTCGAGCTCCGCCATTGACTCGACGTTGACGTGCCCGATGCCCGCCGCCATCGCCGAGCGGAGTTCGTCCTCCCGCTTGCCGACACCGCTGAAGACGATGCGGTCGCTCGAGAAGCCCGCGGCGATCGCGCGGGCCATCTCGCCTTCGGACACGATATCCGCACCCGCGCCCAGGTCCCGAAGCACCCGCAGCACGCCGAGGTTGCTGTTGGCCTTCACCGCAAAACAGATGCGATGCGGCACCGCGGCAAGCGCCTCGTCCAGCGCCCGGAACTGTCGCCGGATGACGTCGGCGTTGTAGACGTACGCCGGCGTGCCGAACTCGCGCGCCACGGACGCCAGCGCTACCCCGCCGTCCATCAGCGCGCCGTCGCGCCGCGTCAGGCCCGCGTCGTGCAGCAGCAACGCGGGGTCCACCGTCAGTATGCCTTGGCCCACACCACCTCGGCCACGGCGGGTCGCCCGGTCCAGATGCACTTCGTCGGCGCCTCGGACGACCGGAACTCCGCGTCGGGAATGACGCGGATCGTCGCCTTGGTCTGCTCCTTGATCTCCGCCTCGACCGCCGGGTCGCCGCACCATCCGGCATACACGAACCCGCCGCCATCAGCGAGATAATCGATGAACGCCTGCTTGCTCTCGGGGTGCCGGAAGCTGTTGTGCTCCCGGCGGAGAATCGCGGTGTTGAGCAGGTCGTGTTGCATGCGGTCGACTTCCTGCAGCATGCGGGGCCCGATGCCCTCCAGCGGAAGTGCCTCCTTGCCGCCACCGGTGCGTCGCGCCAGCATCACGGTGCCGGCGGCCACGTCACGGGGCCCAAGCTCGAAGCGAAACGGCGCGCCCCGGGTTTCCCACTCGTAATACTTCGCCCCGGGCTTGATGCCCTCGCGCCCGTCGATGTGCACCCGGATACCCGACTTGATCAGCTCCGCCTTCACCTTGTCGGCGGCCTCGAGCATGGCGGCGCGCTCGCTGTCGGCCTTGTAGATGGGCACGATGACCACCTGGTACTGGGCCAGCCGCGGAGGACAGATGAGGCCGGTGTCGTCGCCATGCGTCATGATGAGGCCGCCCACCAGCCGGGTCGACACGCCCCACGACGTATTCCACACGTACTCTTCCTTGCCCTCCTGGCTCTGGTACCGCACCTCGAACGCGCGGGCGAAGTTCTGGCCGAGGTTGTGGCTCGTCCCCGCCTGCAGCGCCTTGTTGTCCTGCATCAGTGCCTCGCAGGAATAGGTGCGCAGCGCGCCGGCGAAGCGCTCGCTGTCGGTCTTGCGACCGGTGAGCACCGGCATCGCCATCCACTGTTCCATGAAGGTGCGGTACAGGCCCAGGATCATCAGCGTCTCCGCCTCGGCCTCAGCCTCGGTGGCATGCGCGGTGTGCCCTTCCTGCCAGAGAAACTCGGTGGTGCGCAGGAACAGCCGGGTACGCAGTTCCCAGCGCACCACGTTGGCCCACTGGTTGATCAGCAGCGGCAGGTCGCGATAGCTCTGGATCCACTTCGCGTACATCGCGTAGATGATCGTTTCCGACGTGGGCCGGACCACCAGCGGCTCGTCCAGCAGCTTGCCGCCGCCGTGCGTCACGACGGCCGTCTCGGGTGCGAACCCCTCCACGTGCGCGGCTTCGCGGGCGAGGAAGCTCTGCGGAATGAACAGCGGGAAGTAGGCGTTCTGGTGGCCGGTGTCCTTGAACATCCGGTCGAGCGCCGATTGCATCTGTTCCCAGATGGCATAGCCATTGGGACGGATCACCATGCACCCGCGCACCGGGCTGTAATCGGCGAGCTGGGCCTTCATGATGAGTTCGTTGTACCACGCGCTGAAGTCGGTGGCGCGGGGGGTCAATGCCTTGTTGTCAGCCATCCATACTCCAAAGAGAAGAATCCATGGTCACCTGGCCAGCAGCGTGGCGACCGCGCCAACCGCGTCTGCGCGGCTCACCGCCAGCTGCCGGTGGCTCGCGAGGTCCTTGAGCTGCACTTCGCCGCGGGCGCGGTCGTCGGGGCCGATGACGACGGCACAGCGCGCGCCGCGCGTGTCGGCCTGCTTGAGTTGCTTGCCCAGCGGCTGGGAGCCAAGGGCGTACTCGACGCTGAACCCGGCGTCGCGCAGCGCATGCGCCAGCGCGAGCGCATCGGGGCGGTCCTCGTCCGAGACGGTCGCCACGAACACGTCCAGCCGCGCCTCCACGGACGGCAGGAGCCCGCGTTCCTTCAGCAGCTCCGCCAGCACCACGTCGCCCATGCCGAACCCGACACAGGGCAGGTCCACGCCGCCGATGGCGCCAACGAGACTGTCGTAGCGGCCACCACCACAGATGGCGCGCAACTCACCCCGGGTGTCGAAGAGCTCGAAGACGGTCCCGGTGTAGTAGGCGAGCCCGCGGACGATGGTGAAGTCGGGCTCGATAAACTCGCCCAGGCCCATCGCACCAAGCAGCCGCACCACCTCCAGCAGCGACCCGCTCGCATCGGCCAGCGCCGGCGTCGACAGCGGTTCCCAGCTCTTCGCCACCGCCACCGCGATGATCGCGTCAGCATCGGTGTCTGCCACGGCTGCATCGCGCAGCTTCTGCCGGGACACCGCCTCCGGCGTGCGCCCGAACTTGTCCAGCACCTGGTGCCACACGGCGACCTGCGCGTCGCTCTGCTGCCGATGCCGCAGGAGGGCATCCAGAATGCGCCGGTCGGAGAGGCGAACCTTGAAGTCGGTGGACGTCAGGCCTAGCGCTCGCATGACGTCGATGGCCAGCGCGATGATCTCAGCGTCGGCGCCCGGGCCGGCCTCACCGATCAGGTCGCAGTTGAGCTGGAAATGCTCGCGGAGCCGGCCGCGCTGCTGCCGTTCATAGCGGAACAGCTGCGGGATCGAGAACCAGCGGATGGGCTTCCGGAGGCCGTTGGCGCGCGCCGCCACCATGCGCGCCAGCGTCGGCGTCATTTCCGGCCGCAACGACACCGGTCGGCCGCCCTTGTCCTCGAAGCTGTAGAGCTGCCCGACGATCTCATCGCCGCTCTTGGCGGTGTACAGCTCCAGCGGCTCGAGCGGCGGCCCGTCATACTCCTCGAAGCCGTAGCGACGCGCCACCGTGCGCCATGCGGCGAAGATGTGCGAGCGGATGGTGTGGTCGGCCGGGAAAAAATCGCGAAAGCCCGGCAGGGCCTGGAGTTGCATGGGCGACAAGATATCAGCGTGCGACAGAAGGAGTGAGGGGCAGGTTGCGCCGGCTCGCTCAGGGGTCGAGCCCGAGCAGCTGCATGACGTCGCCCACGGTGTGGAACGACCCCGTCACCAGCACCGTACCCGCCCCCTGCTGGGCCAGTGTCACCGCCCGGCCGAGGTCGGGCTCGAAGACCCAGGGAACCATCCCGGGCCCCGATGCCCGGGCACCGAGCCACTGTTTCAGCGCGTCGAGGTTCCATCCCCGGCCCGCCGCGGTGGGCGCCACGGTCAGCACACCCCGGTCAACGGTACCATCGAGGCTGCCCAGCATTTCCGGCCATTCCTTGTCCCCGAGGATCGCCACCACCGCGTGCACCGGCGCGCGCGGACGGAGCGCGCTGATCGCCGCCACGAGCGTTCGTACCCCGTCGGGGTTGTGCGCCACGTCGAAGAGGTACCGACCCCGACGGTCGAGCCGGCCCGCAATGAACGCCTCGGCGAAGCCCCGCTGCACCGCGGCCGCGTCCGGGCGCCAAGTGGCCGGGAGCGCCTCCAGGGCCGCCAGGGCCACCGCCGCGTTGCGCCGCTGGTGCCGGCCCTCGAGCCGCAGCGGCCCCTGCCACTCCGCGTCCGGGGGCACGGGGCGGGCATCGAGCACCGCGCCCGGCTCGAGCGCAGTGACGTACCGCTGGCCCTCATGCCGGAGCACCGCGACGATCTCCGGACGAGCATCGCCGATCACGAAGGGCGCGCCGGGCTTGGCAATGCCCGCCTTTTCGCCGGCGATGAGTTCCCGGGTGTCACCCAGGTACTTCATGTGGTCGAGTTCGATCTTGGTCACCACACTCACCAGCGGCCGCACCACGTTCGTGCTGTCGAGCCGCCCACCCAGCCCGACCTCGATGACGGCAATCTCCGCCCCGCGCGCCGCAAAGTCGGCAAAGGCCATCGCCGTCGTGGCCTCGAAGAAGGTGGCGCCGTGTTCCTGGATCAGCGACCGCAGCCGCGCCGTCCACATCGCCACCGCTTCCTCGGTGATCGGCACTCCCGCCACCCGCATCCGTTCGCGGAAGGAGACCACGTGCGGCGACGTGTACAGTCCCACCTTCCAGCCCATTTCTCCCAGCGCCGACGCGATCAGGCTCGCCACGCTGCCCTTCCCGTTGGTGCCGCCCACATGAATCACCGGGATCATCAGGTGCGGATCGCCCACGGCGGCCAGCAGCGTCCGGGTCGTGTCGAGCCCGAACTTGATCGTCGTGACGCGCGGGAAGAGAAACTCGAGCGCGTCGGCGTATGCAGTGGCGGTGGCCATGAATGCCTGGCTGAAGGGCCGCGGGGACAGGGCCGGCAGGACAAGCGCCCCGCCCGGTGAGCAGGCGGGGCGCAGGGGCGCCACCCGGATCCGGTGCCGAACCTTAGTGGACTTCGCTCTCCGGGCGCGGTCGCTGACCCTGCATGTGTCGCAGCAGCCGCGCCGTGGTCTCCTTGAGCGAACCCCGGGGAACCACGTCGTCGATCTGGCCGTGCTCCAGCAGGAACTCCGCCGTCTGGAACCCTTCGGGCAGGTCCTGCCCAATGGTCTGCTTGATCACCCGCTGGCCGGCGAAACCGATCACCGCACCCGGCTCGGCGAGGATCACATCGCCCTGCATGGCATACGAGGCCGAAACACCACCGGTGGTCGGATCGGTCAGGATGCTGATGTAGGGCAAACCCGCTTCCCGCATCTGCGCGATCGCCGACGACGTCTTGGCCATCTGCATGAGGGAGAGCACCCCCTCCTGCATGCGGGCGCCGCCAGACGTGCTGACCAGCACCAGCGGCACCTTCTTGTCCATGGACCGGCGGGCCAGCCGCGCGATCTTCTCGCCCACCACGGAGCCCATGGACCCGCCCATGAAGGCGAAGTTCATCACCCCGAGATGGAACGGCAGTCCGTCGAGCTTCGCCCAGCCGGAATACATGGCGTCGGAATCGCCCGCCTTCCGGTGTGCGGCCGACAGACGCTCAGCGTAGTGCTCGAATTGCAGGGGGTCGGTGGAACGCAGGTTGGCGTACAGCTCTTTCCAGCTGCCTTCATCGGTGAGGATCTCGATGTACTCCTCCGCCGATATCCGCCGGTGCCGCCCGCACTCCGGGCACACGTTGAAGGCACGCTCGAACTTCTCGCGAAGGTCGAGGTGGCCGCAGTTCTCGCACTTCTCCCACGCGTCCGCCGGGATCTCCAGGCGTTCACGAACTGAAGCACGCGGCTTTCGTTCCTTCTTGAACCAAGCCATTACAGCCATAGATGAGTGTGGGTTTGGGGGGCGAATGACGCGGTTCACCGATTCCCAAGCTACCGGTAGAATCTTGCACTACCGCCCTGTCTGCGCCAGACCCTTAAACCTAAGTCTTTGTCAGAACTCATGATAGGCTGACCTGTCAGACTCCGCCGCCACCCGGAAGCAGATGCCGATGCAGGCGCAACAGATCAGGAAGAACGATCCGCCGTAGGAAAAGAACGGCAACGGAATGCCCGTGATCGGCATCACGTTGACCGTCATGCCGATGTTCTCGAACACGTGCGTGAACAGCAAGCCAAGGATGCCGAACACCACGAGGCCCGAGAAAGGATCGGAGGCCCGGCGCGCGACCCGCACCAGCGAGAAAAAAAGCACAGCGTACAGGCTCAGCGCCGTCATGACGCCCACGAAGCCGAGCTCCTCGCCCACCACCGAGAACACGAAGTCGGTGTGCTGCTCCGGGAGAAACGCCAGCCGCTTCTGCGGACCCTGGGTGTACCCGGTGCCGAACCAGCCGCCAGACCCGATCGCGACCTTCGACTGAATAGCGTGGTAGCCAGCCTTCTGCGGATCGATCTCCGGGTTGAGAAAGGTGAGAAGCCGGTTCTGCTGATAGGTGTGGAGTCGGCTCCAGATAGGGATCGCGATTGCCCCCATGACCACATTGGCGAGGTAGACCGACACCGAGTCGAGGATGTACGGCCGATAGAACACCAGGATGGCGAACAG
>JANNSD010000166.1:0-1918 GCA_031402225.1 Gemmatimonadota bacterium
CGTCCTGTAGTTCAAGACTGATATCCGCCGCCACCACGCTGTGCGTCAACGCCCCGATGGAAATGAAGTCGGCAGCCGCTTGCGCGTAGCGCGCCACATTCTCCAGCGTGATCCCGCCGGTCGCCTCGATCTCGATCCCCGGCCGCCGGCCCCGCGCGCGGGCGCCCCAGTTGGCCACCGTGGCCGGGCTCTGGTTGTCGACCAGCAGCCTGGTGGCACCCGCATCACACGCCTCGTCCACCTGCGCGAGTGATTCAACCTCCACGTACAGCTCGAGGACGCCGAGGTCGCGCGCCTGCGCCAGCGCGTCGGCGAGCGTGCGCCCGCCCTGGGACAGCGCCCGCCAATGGTTGTCCTTCACCATCACGGTGCGCGCGAGGTCCACCCGGTGCACCCCGCCGCCGCCGGCACGCACCGCCGCCACGTCGAAGAGGCGGAGACCCGGCGCGGTCTTCCGGGTGTGGAGGATCCTGGCACCGGTGTGGGCCACCGCATCGACGTAGCGCCGGGTCATGGTCGCGATACCGCAGGCCCGCTGCAGGAAGTTGAGGAGGGTCCGCTCGGCGAGCAGCATCTCCCGCATTGATCCGCGCAGGGTGCCGGCCACCGCCCCCGCCAGCATGCGGTCGCCGTCACGAAACTGCCACGCGGCGCCCGGCAGTCCGCACGCCACGAGGACGGCGTCGGCGTAGAGCGTGCCGGCGAGCACGGTATCGGAGCGGACCTCGATGATGCCCTCGGCGTCGAGCGCCGCGGACGACGTGACGAGGGTGGTGACGTCCCGCGGGCCGTCTTCCGCGAGGGCCCGCCGCGCGAGGGCCGCGGCATCGTCGAGAGCATCGCCGGGGTCGGTCAGTCGCCCGGCTTCCGGGCGACGCCGGGTCCGAGGGCCACCATGCGATCCACCGAGGCTCGCGCGCGCGCCGCGATCTCCGGTGGCACCGATACATGATACCGGTCGAGCCGCAGCGCGTCCCGCGTGTTCTCCAGCGTGATCGTCTTCATGAAGGCGCACACCGCCTCCGGATCGGCGGCCAGGAAGCGCTTGGTCGGCGCCTCCTTCTGCATGCGGTGCATGATGCCGGTCTCGGTGGCAATGATGAACTCGCGCGCCGGCCGCTCCCGCACCAGCTGGATCATCCGCTCCGTGGACGCGATGTGCAGCCCCTCCGGGTTCACGTCGCCCTGCCCCATGGCGTGAATGAGCTGGCCGGCACAGCCGCACTCCGGATGCACCAGCACTTCGGCCTCCGGATGCGCCTGCCGCACCTCGTCCAGCACCTCGGGCCGGATGCCGGCGTGCACGTGACACTCGCCCAGCCACACCTCGACATTGCGATCGGGACGCATGCGCCGCACGTGCGCGCCCAGGAAGAAGTCGGGCAGGAAGAGAATCCCCTGGCTCGCCGGGATCGCGTCGATCACGTCCAGCACGTTGCCGCTGGTGCAGCAATAGTCCAGCTCCGCCTTCACTTCGGCGGTGGTGTTGACGTACCCCACCGCGATGTAACCCGGGAATCGTGCCTTCCACTTCCGGACATCGGCCGCGGTGATCGTATCCGCCAGTGAACAGCCCGCGCGCAGGTCGGGCAGCAGCACGCGCTTCGCCGGCAATGCGTTGCAGATCCATGGCGGCAACGGTTTCGCGCTGGAATACCAGATCAGCCGCATCCTGTGCGATGCGCGCATTCTGAATATCTTTGAAGGTGCCGCCGAAATTCAGGCGCAGGTGATCGCGCGCCGGCTGCTGGACTAAAGCCGGACGAGTTCACATGGAACGCGATTGGCGTTCCATGCACGGGTTTTCGTCGGTGACCGTACCCCGGACCGATCTGGAAACGCTCTGGCAGAGCGTTTCTCGGTTCGTTGCCCAAAAGGCCGGAGGCCAGTTGGGCAAGGGATTGCCCGCAATCCCAAT
>JANNSD010000167.1:0-18558 GCA_031402225.1 Gemmatimonadota bacterium
CCGACGGTGAGGGTCTGTTCGATGATGGCCTGTCCCTCGATGCCAGCGAGGCCGCTCCTGCCCGTGGTCTGCACCTCCGCGAAGAGGTTCTCGGCCGTGACGCTGAAGACGGGATTCCGCCATGCGCCAGCGCGCCGGATCAGGGCGACGGAAGCGCTCTCCTGCGCGGCCGCCGCGCGAAGGGCAGGCGCCTGCGCCACGGCCCGGCGCAGCGCCTGGGCGGCGTCAAGCCGCAGCGTGTCGGGCGCCTGCTGGATCCATCCGAGCATCAGAAGTGCGAGCATGCAGTCCATGGGTCTGGTGACGCGGGTGAGTCTACTCGCCGAACATGAACTGACGATGAACAACCAGGGGTGATTGACGCGGCGTGCTCCTCCGGCCAACCTTGCGGCGGGAAAGGGACACGCATGCGCATCCTGGTGGTGGAGGACGAGGCGGCACTGGCCGACGCGCTGGGCCGGGGCCTGCGGCAGGCGGCACACGCCGTCGACCTGGCACCGACGCTGGCGGCTGCGCGGACCAAGCTCGCGCTGGAGGAGTACGACGCGATGGTGCTCGATCTGGGGCTGCCGGACGGCTCGGGACTGACGCTCGCCCGCGAGCTGCGCCATGCCGGCAGTCGCCTGGCCATCCTCGTCCTCACCGCGCGCGACACCATCCCGGACCGGGTGCGGGGACTCGACCATGGCGCAGACGACTACCTCGTGAAGCCGTTCGCGCTCGAGGAACTGCTTGCGCGGCTCCGCGCGCTGGAGCGACGCGCGCCCGAGCTCCGGCCCACCGAACTGGCTGTGGGCGACCTTCGCATCGACCCCGCCGCGCGCACCGCACGGCGAGGCGACCGCGAGATCCCGCTCACGACCACCGAGTACGCGCTGCTCGAGTTCCTGGCGCGGCATGCCGGCGCCGTGCTGGGGCGCGCGCAGATCAGCGCGCACGTCTGGGACGAGAACTACGACCCGCTCTCCAACGTCATCGACGTGTACATGGCGCGGCTGCGGAAGAAGGTCGATCTCCCCGGCCTGCCGCCCCTCCTGCACACGGTCCGAGGGGCGGGCTACTGGCTCGGCCCCCACCGGGATATCGCGTGAGCTACCCGCTGCGCGGCATCCGGGTGCGCCTGGCCCTGCTGTTCGTGGCGGGCTTCGCGGTGCTGCTCGCGGCCGCGGGGACCGGTCTCTACTGGTGGCTCGAACGCGAGTACCGGCAGGACTTCGACCGGGAACTCACGGAGACGGCCCACTCCGCACAGGCGCTCTTTGCGCACGACCGGAGCGAGTTTGCCACGACCGCGGAGACCGCCGCCCACCTGCTGACCGAGCTGGTCTTCGTCGACCGGACGATCGTGGCAACGGACGATTCGCACCGGCGCATCGCCTCGACCCTCCCCTACACCGGCGCGCCGCTGCTGCTTGACGACCTGGACCTGCGACTGCACGCACCCAAGCCGGTGACAGTGTCTCTCTCGAGCGGCCGGATCAGGGTGGTGGAGGAACCGCTGCCGGACGGCGTCCGCCTGCTGATCGCGATGCCGCTCGCGCCACTCGAGCGTCGCCTCAACCAGCTGCGCCTCACCTTGCTTGTCGGACTCCCACTCATCCTCTTGCTGGGTGGGCTGGTCGGCGCGGCCGCCTCCACCTCCGCGCTCAAACCGATCACCCGGCTTGCCGGCGCCGCGGACGTGATCGCCGGAGAAGTGGCGAGCGGGGCTACCAGTTTCAGTGCGCTCCCGCCCGCCGCGGCCCCGGACGAGATCGACCGCCTCACCCGCGCCATCGGCGAACTGCTGGAACAGGGATCGCGCGCGTTGCGCCGGGACCGCGAGGTGGCGGAGCAACAGCGCCGGTTCCTCGCGGACGCCGCGCACGAGCTCCGGACCCCGGTGGCGATCATCCGCAGCGCAGCCGAGGTCTCGCTCGCGGGCGACGACGACGCGGAGCAGCGGAAGGACGTCCTCGCCGCCATCGCCCAGGAAGCGACACGACTTGGCAGCCTGGTGGCCGACCTCTTGGCCCTGGCCCGCGAGCGAAGCGCCACCGCCGTCGAAGCCCGGGAGCCGGTGTTCCTGGATGACCTCGCCCATCGCGTGGTGAGCCGGCTCCGCCGGCTACCCATCGCCGCCGGCCGGGAGATCACCTTTGGCGAGTTCGGGGAAGCGCCGGTGCGCGCCAACCCGGCGCTCGCCGAGCGCGCCATCCTCGCGCTGGTGCACAATGGACTGGTGCATGCCGCCGGGTCGCGCATCGAGCTCAGCGCGGGCCAGGATCGCTCCGGCAATGTCAGGGAGTCGTGGATACGGGTGCGCGACTGGGGCCCCGGCGTCCCGCCCGAAGCCGAGTCACGCGTCTTCGAGCGATTCGAGCGCCTCGATCCTGCTGCACCGGGCAGCGGGCTGGGCCTCGCGATCGCCCGACAGATCGCGGAGGTGCACGGCGGAAGCCTCACGCTGGAACGACCCGAGGGCGGCGGCACGGCATTCGTCCTGCGCCTGCCCTCGCTGGACGCCCCTAGTCCGGGCTCGTAGGTTTCGGGTCGCCGTGCCCCTGCGCCTCCTCACCCTCCGAGAATCGACTCATGGCTACCGCCGCACCACCGATCGTCTCGCCGTCGAGCGAGGATGCCGCCGGGTTCACACCGTTCATCCCCGCCTCGTCGAATCCGAAGGAGCTGACGATCAGGGCGCTCATCCTCGGCGCCGTGCTCGGCGTAGTGTTCGCGGCATCCAGTGTCTACCTGGCACTCAAGATCGGCCTCACCGTCTCGGCATCAATTCCCATCGCCGTGCTCGCCGTGGCATTCTTCCGGACCCTGGGCCGCTCCACGATCCTCGAGAACAACATCGTCCAGACCACCGGCTCCGCCGGTGAATCGATCGCCGCCGGCGTGGTGTTCACGCTCCCGGCCATCCTGCTGATGGGCTACGACCTGAGCATCGCCAAGGTCGGCATCATCGCCGCGGTGGGCGGCATCCTCGGCATCCTGCTGATGATCCCGCTGCGGCGCGCGCTCATCGTCAAGGAGCACAAGACCCTCACCTATCCCGAGGGCACCGCCTGCGCCGAGGTGCTCATTGCCGGTGAGAAGGGCGGACTGCAGTCACGGTTGCTCTTCCAGGCGTTCGGGCTGGCGTTCCTCTACAAGTTCCTGATGGCGGCGCTCAAGTTGTGGAAGGAAGTGGCAACCAAGAGTTTCTCCTTCTTCAACGGCGCCACGGTGGCGACCGAGGTGTCGCCCGAGTTGCTGGGCGTGGGCTACATCATCGGGCCCCGCATCGCGGGCTACCTGTTCGCCGGTGGCACGCTCGCGTACCTGGTGCTGGTGCCGGCCATCAAGTTCTTCGGCGCTGAGCTGGCCGCGCCGCTCTTTCCCGCCACCATGCTCATCAAGGACATGAGCGCGGGCCAGGTACGGTCCAACTACATCTTCTACATCGGCGCGGGTGCCGTGGCGTCCGCCGGTATCATCGCGCTGCTGCGGGCACTGCCGACCATCCTGAGCGCCTTCAGGTCGGGCTTCCAGGACCTGCGCGGCAGCGTCGGCACCGCCACCACGCGGCTGCGCACCGACCTGGACCTGCCGATCTGGGTCACGATCGCCGGGTCGATCGCGCTGGCCCTGCTGCTGACCGTGCTGCCACAGATCGGCGTCAATCTGCTGGGCGCCGTCCTCATCGTCGTGTTCGGGTTCTTCTTCGTCACCGTGTCGTCGCGCATCACCGGCGAGATCGGGTCCAGTGCCAACCCGATCTCCGGCATGACCATCGCCGCCCTGATCGGCACCACCACGATCTTCCTGCTGCTCGGCTGGACCGGGGTGGACTATCGGGTCGGCGCGCTGTCGATCGCGGCGGTCATTGCGGTCGCGTCGGGCAACGCCGGCGCCACCAGCCAGGACCTCAAGACCGGGTATCTCGTGGGCGCCACGCCGCGGCGACAGCAGATCGCCATTGTGGTGGGGGCGGTGACGTCGGCCCTCGCGATTGGCTGGACGCTTACCCTGCTCAACAACACCTACACCACCATCGTTCCCGAAACGCATCCGGGCGTGGTCCTCGAGGCGGCCGCACCGGGCGAACACCTGCGGTCCGTCACCAGCACCGGCGAGACGATGGAGCAGGGCGGACGTTCCTGGGCGGTGTACCGGGTCAATGTGGCGACCCAGGGCGTGCTGCCGGGCAAGTACCTCGTCGATCCCACCACCCGGGAAATCGCCTTCCTGGTGGATCCTGGCATCGGCGGTCGGGTGCACGAGCTGAACGGGGCGGCGGTGACCAAGCTCGATTCACCCAAGGCGACGATCATGGCGCTCGTCACCGACGGTATCCTGACGCAGAAGCTGCCGTGGGGCCTGGTGCTGCTCGGCGTGTTCATCACCATCGGCATCGAGCTTATGGGGGTGCAGTCACTGCCGGTAGCCGTCGGAGTGTACCTCCCGATCTCCACGTCGTCGGCGATGTTCGCGGGGGGCCTCGTGCGCTGGCTGGTGGAGCGCCGGCTCAGGGGCGCGAACCAGTCGATCGCCGACGTCGAGTCCGGCCCGGGTGTGCTGTTCTCCAGCGGGCTCATCGCCGGCGGCGCGATCGCCGGCATCGCGGTGGCGGGGCTCGCGACGTTCTTCGCGTCCGCGGCCGACATCGCCGGCGTACCGGCGGCGGACTATATCGCGCACCGCGCCGGCACCGAGGCCCTGATGGGCCAGTTCGTCCGCGGCGGCTGGCAGGATGTGCTCGCACTCGGCCTGTTCTTCCTGCTCGGCGTCCTGCTGTTCCGGGTCGCCAGCCGCACGCAGGCAGGCGTGGACCGCTAGCCCGATGCGCGACCCACAGTCGGTCCTGCAGCTGGTCGTGCTGCTGCTGTCGCTCGTGCTGACGCTTGGCACCTTCGCCCGCCGCCTCCCGGTGCCCTACCCGATCGTGCTGGTGCTGGGCGGGCTCGCCATGAGTTTTGTGCCGGGCCTGCCGGAGGCGCCACTCGGGCCGGAGCTGATCTTCACCATCTTCCTGCCCCCGGTGCTCTGGGCCGCGGCGTTCGAGAGCGACCTGCGGCAGCTCCGGCGCAGCGCAATGCCGATTGCCTCGCTGGCGGTCGGCCTCGTGGTGGTCACGACCATTGCGGTGGCGTGGGTGGCCCACCTCACGCTGCCGGGCATCTCCTGGTCGTCCGCCTTCATCCTCGGTGCGGTGGTGTCCTCGACGGATGCCGTCGCCGCCACGGCGGTGGCCCGGCGGCTGGGGATCCCAAGGAAGCTCATCGCCCAGCTCGAGGGTGAGAGCCTGCTGAACGACGCGAGCGCGCTGGTGCTCTACACCGCCGCCGTCACCGCGCGGGTCACCGGAGAGTTCTCGATCCAGGCCGCGCTGGGCGACTTCGTGTATGACGCCGTGGGCGGCATCACGGTCGGGATCGCGGTGGCGTACCTGCTGCACTTCGTATCCCGGTTGACGCGGGACAGCGTGGCCAACGTGGCCCTGACCGTGCTGGCGGCCTACATCTCGTGGATCGTGGGCGAGAAGGTCGGCGCCTCCGCGGTGCTCGCGTGCGTGGCCTGCGGCCTCACGATGCGGCGCCATTTCCTCATCAGCGGGTCGTCGGCCACCCGGGTGCAGACGGCCGAGGTGTGGGAGCTGCTCGTGTTCGTCCTGAACGGCTTCATCTTTGTCCTGCTCGGGCTGGAGTGGCCCAGGCTCGCGGTCGACCTGCCGCCGGGCGGTGTCCGCGCCATCGCGCTGCCCTTGATGGCGGTGTGCGCCACCGTCATCCTGGTGCGGCTGGCCTGGCTGCCAGGCATGACCTACGGCGCGCGGGCGCTCGTGCCGAGCATACGGAAGGGACCGCAACCGCCGCGCGGGTGGATGCTCCTCGCCGGGTGGACCGGCATGCGCGGCATCGTCACACTCGCGGCGGCCCTGGCCGTTCCCTCGGTATCGGTCACGGGCGAGTCGCTTCCGTATCGTGGCCACATCGTCATCATCTCCTTTGCCGTCATCCTCGTGACGCTCGTGCTGCAGGGCCTCACCCTGGCCCCGCTCATTCGCTGGCTGGGCCTCAAGGATGATGGCGAGGGCGCTCGCGAGCTGCTCCTGGCCCGCCGAACCGCGCTCGACGCCTCGGTGGCGCGGCTCGATGCGATCAAGCAGTCCGGTCCGTCCGACCCGCAACTGGTGGAGATGAACCGGGCGTTCTACTCCGCGCGGCAGGAACGGGCGCAGAGCCTCGACGGTGTCGACCCGGCGGTGGCGCATGCATCGCGCGTCGCGCTCGCAAGCCAGCGCAGTGAGCTCATTGAGGCGCAGCGCCAGGCGGTGATCGCCCTGTGGAGGGCGGGCACCATCACCGACCAGACGCTGGCGGACGCCGAGCGGGAGATCGACCTGGAAGACCTCATGTTCGATGCTCGGAGGGATGGCAGCAAGTGAGCGAGACGTTCGCGCGCGTCGAGCTGTTCGTCATGCTCCTGACGGCCATGCTGGGGCTCACCGCGCTGGCGCGCCGCCTGCTCATTCCGTATCCAATCCTGCTGGTGCTGGGTGGCCTCGCCCTCGCCTTCATTCCGGGCGTGCCGTCGCTCGCGCTGGAGCCCGACCTCGTCTTCGTGGTCTTCCTCCCACCCATCCTGTGGGCGGCGGCCTACTTCACTTCGCTGCGCGAGTTCCGCCGCAACCTGCGCGCGATCGGCCTGCTCGCCATCGGCCTCGTGCTCATCACCACACTGGTCGTCGGCTGGGTGGCGCACACGATCATCCCGGGCATCAGCTGGGCGGCGGCACTCTGTCTCGGCGCCATCGTCTCGCCGCCAGATGCCGTCGCCGCCACGGCGGTGCTGAGCCGCATCGGCGTGCCCCGGCCCGTCATCACGGTGTTGGAGGGCGAGAGCCTGGTCAACGACGCCAGCGCGCTCGTCCTCTACCGCGCTGCGGTCGCCGCCATGGTGTCGGGGGCGTTCTCGCTTGGCGCCACGGCCGGGAGCTTCGTGGTGGTCGCGGCGGTGGGCGTCCTGGTGGGGCTCGCCGTGGGCTGGCTCACGCGCTGGGCCGTCCGCCACATGCCGGAGGGCTTTGGCCAGGTTGCGCTCACGCTGCTGGCCCCGTACGTCGCCTGGGTGGCAGCCGAGCGGTTGCACGCATCGGCCGTGCTCGCCTGCGTGGCCGGCGGCATCTACGTGCGGCAGCACTTCAGTGTCGAGGTCTCGCCGCTGGTCCGGATCCAGGCCCGCAGCGTGTGGGACCTCGTCATCTTCCTGCTGAACGGGATCATCTTCATCCTCATCGGCCTGCAGCTCGGGCCGCTGCGGCGCACCCTCGCGCCCGGCAGCATCGGCAACGTGCTCACGTGGGGCATCCTCATTACGATCGCGGCGACCGTCGTCCGCATGCTCTGGATGCCGCTCGGCGCGCGGCTGGTGCGCCTCGATCGCGGGTACCGCGAGCGAAACCCCCTCCCTCCCGCGCGCCACCTCATCATGGTCGGATGGACGGCCATGCGCGGGGTGGTGTCACTCGCCACGGCCCTGGCCCTGCCCCTCGTGCTGGCCGATGGGACGCCCCTTCCCTATCGCGCCGAGATCATCCTGGTCACCTTCGTCGTGATCCTCGCGACACTGGTGGTCCAGGGCCTGACGCTGGCGCCCCTGGCGCGCTGGCTCGGCCTGTCGGCGGACGACGGCAGCTTCCAGCAGGAGCAGCGCCTGGCCCGCGAGCACGCCGCGCAGGCCGCAATCGAGCGACTGGACCAGGTGTCCCGGGAAGAGTGGGTGCCGCCGTCGCTGGCCTCCCAGGTACGCGGTCACTATGAGCGACGGCTGCAGCGCTTTCATCCCGACGCGGTGCTCGATCCCTCCTGCAGCGCGGAGCAGGCCGACGCCCAGCGCCGGCTCCGTCACGAGGCGCTGGTGGCGGAGCGCCACGCGCTCGTGGGCCTCCGCAACCGCGGAGAAATCAGCGACGATGTCCTGCACGACCTGGAGCGGGAACTCGACGTCGAGGCGTTGCGGCAGGGCGTGGGCCACCTCACCCTCGGCCCCCCGGCGGCACCGGCCTGACGCACAACGCGGATCGGGATATCTTTGCCCGCCATGGAAAACACCTCGCTCACGTTCCTCAAGACACTGCTCGGCACCCCCGGGCCATCCTCCTACGAAATTGCGCCGGCGCGGCTCTGGCGAACGGAAGCGGAGAAGCTGACCACCGTGGTGCGCGGCGACGTGGCGGGCAACTCCTACGCGACCCTGCCAGGCAGCGGCGGACCGCAACTCATGCTCGCGGGGCACATCGACGAGATCGGTGTCCTCATCACCCACATCGATGACCAGGGGTACCTGAGCTTCGATGGGATCGGTGGGTGGGATGCCCAGGTTGTCGTGGGACAACGCGTGACGCTGCTGGGCCGCGCGGGGCACGTCACCGGGGTGGTGGGGAAGAAGGCGATCCACCTGATGGACAAGGAGGAGCGGGAAAAGGTCTCGAAGATCGAGGACCTCTGGATCGACATCGGCGCCACCACTCGCGCCGAGGCCGAGGCGCACGTGCGGATCGGCGATGCCGGGGTCCTCGCCGCCGGGCCACTGGAGTTGCCCAACGGGCGCCTGGTCAGCCGCAGCCTCGACAACCGGGTGGGTGCCTTCGTGGTGCTCGAGGCCCTTCGCCTCCTCAAGGCGGGCGGCAAGACGGCGGCGACCGTCACCGCGGTTGCCACCACGCGAGAAGAAATCTCCTACACCGGCGGGGGCGCGCGCACCTCGGCGTCCGACCTGCAGGCGGTGGCGGCCCTGGTGGTCGACGTGACCCATGCCACTGACTATCCCGGCCTCGACAAGCGGAAGCACGGCGAGTATCAGCTGGGCGGTGGGCCGGTCATCGGGCGGGGAGCGTCACTCAGCATCATGGTGTCGGATCAGCTCATCGAGGCCGCCGAGGCGGAGAAGATTCCCTATTCAATCGAGGCGGCATCGCGCGACACCCACACCGACGCCGAGGCGATCTTCAACAGCCACCGGGGCGTGGCGACCGGGCTGGTGTCCGTGCCGCTGCGCTACATGCACAGCCCGAATGAGATGGTGTTGCTGCAGGATATCGAGAACACCGCGAAACTGCTGGCGGCGTTCTGCCGGAGGGTGAAGCCGGAGATGGACTTCGTACCACGCTAGACGGGAGACGGGAGACGCAAAACGGAGCCGTGTATCGGGCTCCGTTTGCCATTTCCAGCGCGTCTTCCGTCTTCCGTCTCCCGTCTTCCGTCTTCCGTCTCCCGTCTTCCGTCTCCCGTCTCCCGTCTTCCGTCTTCCGTCTTCCGTCTTCCGTTCCCCTCACGCTCGTTTCATCCCCGCCAACGCTTCCTGCGCCGCCTCCCTGACACTCTGCTCGTCATCACCCAGGAGACCCTGCAGCGCGGTGGCGGCCGAGGGGCTCCCGGCTACCCGAAGGCCCGCGATCGCGGCGAGGCGGG
Source organism: Gemmatimonadota bacterium (assembly GCA_031402225.1). Classification (GTDB taxonomy): domain Bacteria; phylum Gemmatimonadota; class Gemmatimonadetes; order Gemmatimonadales; family GWC2-71-9; genus JAGGAG01. The sequence goes on from JANNSD010000167.1 coordinate 9,441, forward strand.
TGGCCAGCGGACGCCGGTTGAACAGGCGGCGACCAGGGGCGGCGGCCCGCGCGAGCGCCTGGACGGCGTCGGGCGTGCCGATGCGACCCAGCGCCAGCAGCAGTTCACGCAACACGTCGGGGTTGGTTTCCTCTTCCGCGGCGAGCGCCAGGGACATCGCGAGGCCGCGCGAGCGCGCGCCGTCGAGTCCCTGCACCGCCTGCAGTCGCACCTGGGGCGAGGCATCGTGGAGCAACTGCCGCAGCGGTTCCACCGCGAGCGATGTGCCGATCTTGGCCAGGGCACCGGCCACGGCGCGCCGCACTCGCTCGTCCCCGTGACTCACATGCCGCGCCAGCTGAGGAACGGTGTCTTCCGCCCGCAGGTCGCCGCAGAGCTCCGCCACGTTGCGCACCACGAACCATTCGTCGTGCAGCAGCAGCCGGCCCAGCATCGGTGACGCCGTGTTGACCTGCCTGAGCGCCGCGTACAGCGCACGCCGTTGCTCCATCGACTCCGATTCGACCAGCTCCTGCAGTAGCGTCTCCGAGGCGTCGGCACCCGCATGCTTCAGTACCTCGAGCGCTTCCTGCCGCCTCGGTCCGGCGGTGAGCTTGGCGATATGTTCGATGGCCCTGGACGGGAGCATCCGGCGGATCGCGATCTGGTAGGTGCGCTTGAGCTCCCCCTCGGGAAGGTCGCGCTCGAGGCGCGCCACCGCAGCGGCGGTGGCCACCACCGCATCGTAGTTCCGCTCGCGGAGCGCGGAGTCCACGCCCGCCACAACCGACTCCAGCCGGCCCGGCGCCTCAGCACCGGTCGGGTCAGCCTCGAGCTGGCGCAGCGCCTCTTCCCGCTGCTCGCCCGGTACCCGTCCCAGGTGCCGGTAGCTGTGTGCCTCGCCAATCTCGGTGGGCAGCGCGGAGCCGTGCATGATCTCATCGCCGGCAATGAACCCGGGTGCCTGGTTCACCTGCTCCGTGTCACCCGCGTCCTCGCCAGCGGCGCCGATGTGCACCAGCAGCCTCGTCTCGGGATCGATGTCCGCCAGGAGGTGCTCGACCGAGTCGAAGCGCCCCACCGGTGCCGAGAGGGCCCGGAGTACCGACAGGACCGCCGCCGGCGGCAGCTTGCCCGGCAAGCCCACCGAGGCGATCCCGTGCCCCCGCAGGTGGTCCACAAGTTCAGCCACTCCGGGGAGGTCCGCGGTCAATGGAAGGCCGGAAAGTTCGACACCCGACTCCGACACCCGGAGCTCGAGCGGGCCATCCCCCAGAGCAACCAGGAACGCCTTGAATGCCCTCGCCTGGTCCTCCCGGCGGGGGGGCTGGGCACGCAGCAGCGCGAGCACCGAGCTCAACGTCGCTGCGATCGCCGCCGCAGGTTGACTCACCAGCACACCGGTCACGGCAGGGTCACTTTCCTTGACGACTGTTTGTTGCATCACTGCCGACAACGATCTAAGACAATGTATAACAACGAGTTATCGATGCTTGCCACCGGGGTAACGTCCCCGCCCCAAGTGGTCTGGATGTGCAAGGCGCTTGCCACCTGGGAAACCCCCGGTTGAGGCCCGGCCCGGCGGGGCCTAACATTGGTGCTTCTCTTGAAAGGCAACCCGGTGTTCCAGTCGTTCGTACGCTGTCTGCTCCTGCTCACGGCGCTGCCCGCCGTTGGGCTCGCCCAAGCTGCCGCCGTCGACCAGCCCCGCATACTCGACGACATCAAGTTCCTGGCCGATGACCGCCTTGAAGGTCGGCTCACTGGCACCGCCAACGCCGATACGGCCGCAGCCTACATCCAGCAGCGATTCAAGCAGGTGGGCCTGCAGGCGCCGGCTGGGGGCTGGTTCCAGGAGTTCAAGGTGGAGGGGGGCGCGGCGCAGCGGGTCGCGACCGCCGGCGCCACCGGCCGCAACGTCATCGGCCTCCTGCCGGGCTCCGACCCCGTGCTGCGGCAGCAGGTAATCGTCGTGGGCGCGCACTACGATCACCTTGGCGGTGGGGCCTTTGGCGCGCTCGACCCCGACAGCACCGGCAAGGCCCACAACGGCGCTGACGACAACGCCTCCGGCGTGGCGGCGATCATCAACCTCGCCCAGCGCATGGCGGCCGATCCCCCTGGGCGCACCATCGTGTTCGTGGCCTTCAGTGGTGAGGAGCTCGGCCTGCTCGGCTCCGCCCACTATGTGCGCCAGCCGGTGGTACCGCTCGCGCAAACTGTGGCCATGATCAACTTCGACATGGTCGGCCGGCTGCGGAACGAGAAGCTCATCATCTACGGGACGGAAACGGCAACGCAGTTCACGCCCCTGCTCGACTCGATCAACAAGTCTTTCGGTTTCGACCTGAAGATGCGGGGCGACGGCTATGGTCCCAGCGACCAGTCGGCGTTCTACGCCGTGAAAAAGCCGGTGCTGCATTTCTTCACCGACCTGCACGAGGACTATCACCGCACCACCGACGACTGGCAGAAGATCAACGTCGCGGGGATGCTCAAGGTGACGGACTTCGCCGCGGCACTGCTCAGGGAACTTGGCGACCGCACCATTCCGCTCACCTTCGTTGACCAGCCGTCGCCGCATGCGCAGGCGCCGGCGGCGGGACAGGTCCAGACGCCCGGCTACGGCGCCTACCTCGGCACCGTGCCGGACATGGCCGGCGACGCCGGCGGCGTCAAGCTGAGCGGTGTCCGCGCCGGCAGCCCCGCCGAGAAGGCCGGGCTGCAGCGCGACGACATCATTACCCGCATCGGGGACATGCCCATTCCCGACCTTCAGGCGATGACAGACGCCTTGCGGGCCCACAAGCCGGGTGATGTGGTGCCCGTGACGGTACAGCGCGACGGCAAGCCGCTCACGGTCACCGTCACGCTGGGCACGAGGACCTGATGACCGTGCTCAGGCCGGAGCCCATCGTGGCGGCGCTGCGCGGGGCGTTCACGCGCGAGGTGCACCGGGAGTCGCTGTTGGGCCTCGCCGCCGAGCGGATCCAGGCGGCCGGCAGTCCGTATACCTCGGTGTACATGTACATGCTGCACGGAGAGGAACTGGTGCTCGAGGCGTTCGCGGGCCGCGATACCGAGCACACGCGCATCGCCGTGGGTCAGGGGGTGTGCGGCACCGCCGTCGCGACCGGAGCGGACCAGAATGTGCCCGACGTGCGCGCCCGGGAGAACTACATCGCGTGCAACGTGTGGACCCGCTCCGAACTCGTGGTGCTCATCCGTCGCGGCAGCATGATCCTGGGCCAGATCGACGTGGATAGCGACGCGCCCGACCCGTTCACGATCGATGAACAGGCGGCGGTGAAGCAGGTGGCCGACGCACTGGCGGTATTGCTGTGAGAAGTCGGCAGTCGACAGTCGGCAGTCGACAGTCGGCAGAGAGTCGGCAGTCGGCAGTGAACGACTGACGACTCACTGACGACTGACGGCTGATGACTGACGACTTGATACGTACCATCCGCGGTACTCCCATCTTCGAGCGCCGAATTGGAGAGGGACCACCGGTGGTGGTGCTCCACGGCGGCCCCGGCGCGAGCCACGATTACCTCCGGCCCGGCTTTGACCGCCTCGCCACCGGCCACACCCTCATCTACTACGACCAGCGCGGCGGCGGCCAGTCGCCGGTGCCACCGGGCACCCCAGTGGACTGGCACGAACAGGTCGCCGACCTCGAGGCGCTCCGGGAGGCGTGGGGTCTCGAACAGCTGACGATCTGCGGCTACTCCTGGGGCGGGCTCCTCGCCATGCTGTACGCCACGGAGCATCCCGATCGCGTCGCGCGACTGGCCCTGGTCTCACCGGCGCCGGCATGGCGCGCGGCCCGCCTGGAGTTCGAGGCCACCTTCTCCGCCCGCACCATGAGCCCGGCCCTGCAGGCGGAGCGCGCAGCCCTGCGCGAGAGCGGGCTGCGCGAGCGCGATCCCGACGCCTACCAGCGCCGGCTGTTCGAGCTCTCGGTCGTGCCGTACTTCGTCGATGCCACCCTGGTGCGGAAGCTCACGTCGTTCCGCATCATCGCCCGGACGCAGCAGGAGGTCTGGTCGAGCCTGGGCGACTACGACCTGCGTCCCCGGCTGGCAGAGCTTGCGGTGCCATCACTCGTGCTGCATGGCAAGGAGGACGTGATCCCCGCGTGGGCCGCCGAGGAGGCGGCCGGATTGCTGCGCGCCGAGTGGCACCTGTTGTCGCCGTGCGGGCACTGTCCCCATGTGGAGCAGCCAGAGGCATTTTCCCGCGCGGTTGGCGACTTCCTCGCCGGACGTGATGACGTGAAGACGTGAGGACGTCTATTTTACATCCGTGCCCCGCCCTACCCCGTTCGACCTCGTATTCGATCACCTCGCCGACGACCGTTTCCCGGCCATCCGCGACGGGCTCGCAAGGAACGGGTGCGACCCGCGCGACCGCGACGCCTTCCTGATGGAGCAGGCGAGCGTGTCGCTGGTGCGCGAACTCCGGCCCGACGATGGCGTCGGTGAAGGGATGGACCAGCTGGTGGCCCTGGCCCACCACGCGTACCTCTTCTGGGCTGGCGAGCGCCGGGTGCGGTCGATCGACCGTGCAGGCCTCGATGTCATGCTGAGCACCGACCTGCCACCCGACCTGAGTGACGACGCGCTCGCCTGGTACCTGCAGCTCCCCGAGCGGCGGATGTGGGCGCAGGCACTCGAGGATGCGGCGCACGAGCCGCTCGACGGCATCTTCGTGCACCATGCCCCGCAGGGGGGCCTGCGCGTGCTGGGGGTGCTGGGGCTACACGCCGACCGGGACGGGTTCACGGTCGTGGAAGCAACTGGCGAACGCCTCTCCGGTGCCGTACGACCCGATTCCGCGCCCTTCAGCAGCGTGCTTCCGGGCGGCGGGGCGGCAGGCCTCTACTCCATCGCGGGCGCGCACGAGCTGATCGAACTCGGCTGGCGCTCGCAGGCGCTCGAGCACCATCCCGGCTCGGCCACCACGGTGCACTGAGCATGAGCCTACCCGGACCACTCGCCCACGTCGACAAGAAGAGTGCCGCACAGGTGCTCGAGCAGATCGCATCCTTCCTCGAGCTCAAGGGAGAGAACCCCTTCCGGATCCGGGCCTTCCGCACGGCGTCGAAGACCATCGCGGGCCTGCCGGGCGAACTCGCGCCGGCGCTGGCCGACGGCACGCTCGCTGCGACCAAGGGCATCGGGCCCGCCACGCTGCAAATCGTGCTCGAGGTGGTGACCACGGGCCGGGCGTCGGTGCTCGAGGAATTGCGCGACCAGGTGCCGCCCGGCCTTATCGACATGCTGCAGATTCCGGGGCTCGGCGTCGCCAAGATCCGGCAGATACACGAGGCGCTGAAAATCGACTCCGTCGCGGAACTCGAGGAGGCTGCGCTCGATGGCAGCCTCGCGAAGTTGCCGCGCTTCGGGCAGAAGACCGCGGAAAACATCCTCAAGGGCATCCGTTTCCTCCGTCAGGCCAGCGCCTGGCGCCTCTCGCATCATGCAGCCGAGGAAGCCGTGGCCCTGTGCGCGGCGCTGAGCCAGCTCCCTGGCGTACGTCAGGCCATCGTGGCGGGCGATGTGCGCCGGCGCACGGAGGTCGTGCGCGACGTGGTGATCGTGCTGACATGCGATGCCCCGCCGCAGCAGATCTTCAACCAGCTCAGTGAATTGCCGGGCGTGAGCGAATTCGCGGGCCAGGATGAGCGCCGGGTCACGCTCCGCTTCGCCGGAGGCAGCGCCGCGCAGGTCATCGTCACGACGCCCGTCAACCTCGGAGCGGTGCTGGTTCAGGCGACCGGCAGCGAGGCGCACCTCCGCCTGCTGGCGACGCATGCGGCGAGCGCGGGGTACGCGCTGAGCGGTGCCGCGCTGTGGCGGGGAAGCGAGTTCGTGGCCACCCCCGACGAGGCCACCCTCTATGGGGCGCTGGGGCTGCCGCTCGTGCCACCAGAGTTGCGGGAGGGAGGGGACGAACTCGGGCTGGCCGCCCGCGGCGCCCTGCCCCGGCTCGTGGAGCGGAGCGACCTGCGCGGATTCCTGCACTGCCACACCAACTACAGCGATGGCACCAATACCGTTGAGCAGCTGGCGCTTGCCTGCCAGGAGCGTGGCTATCGCTACGTCGGCATCACCGATCACAGCCAGTCGGCGGCCTACGCCGGCGGCCTGCGAGAAGCCGACCTCGAGCGCCAGTGGGCCGAGATCGACACCGTGAATGCGCGGGTCGATGGCATCCGCGTCCTCAAGGGCGTCGAGGCCGACATTCTCCAGGATGGCGCACTCGACTATCCGGCGCATGTCCTCGAGCGATTCGACTTCGTCATCGGCTCTGTGCACAGTCGCTTCAACATGAACGCGGAGGAGATGACCGCCAGGGTGCTCCGTGCGCTGGACGACCCGCGGCTCACGATCCTCGGGCATCCAACCGGTCGCCTGCTGCTCTCCCGCGACCCGTACCAGCTTGACATGGACGCCGTCATCCAGCGCGCTGCCGCGCGCGGCGTGGCACTCGAGATCAACGCCGACCCGCACCGGCTCGATCTCGACTGGCGGGTCCTGCCGGCCGTGAAGCGCGCCGGCGCGCAGGTATCGATCGGCGCCGATGCACACAACATCGCGGGCATTGACTACGTGGACTTCGGCGTCGGCATCGCCCGGAAGGGCGGCCTCGGACCGGATGACGTGCTCAACGCGCGCGACCTCGACGGATTCATCGCCTTCGCGCGGAAGGGACGCGCCTGATGCCCACCGCGACCCGGCCACGCGGCGGGCGTGAGTCGAACGCGGTGCGACTGGTGCGCGCGAAGGAGATCCTCACGCGGCTGAAGCAGCGATACCCCGACGCGCACTGCGAGCTCGATCACCACAATCCGTTCGAGCTGCTGTGCGCCACCATCCTGTCGGCGCAGTGCACCGATGTGCGGGTCAACCTGGTGACGCCGGCCCTGTTCCGCCGCTATCCCGATGCGCCGGCGCTCGCCCTGGCCCGCCCGGAGGATGTCGAGGCGATCATCCGATCCACCGGCTTCTTCCGTAACAAGACGAAAAGCCTCATCGGCATGGCGAATGCTGTGGTCGAGCACCACGGAGGGCAGGTTCCCGACTCGATGGAGGCCTTGAGGGTCCTTCCCGGGGTGGGACGAAAGACGGCTAACGTCATTCTCGGCAATGCCTTCGGGATCAATGCCGGCGTGACCGTGGACACCCATGTTGGCCGGCTGTCCCGGTTGCTCCGGCTGTCGCGGAACACCGACCCCGAGCGCATCGAGCGCGACCTGATGCCGCTGTTTCCCCAGCGCGACTGGGCCCTGCTGTCGCACCTGCTGATATTTCATGGCCGGCGGACCTGCATCGCCCGCCGCCCGAAATGCGGGGAGTGCGTTCTCGCAGACATCTGTCCCTCGGCGCAACGCTGACGCGCCGGGTCACGCGGCAAGGAGAAATGACATGAGTGCACACGTGCGCGTCCGTGGCTGGCTGCTCGCCGCGACGATGCTGGTCGCAGCGCCAGCGGCGGCGCAGCAGAGCGCCAGCGTGCAGGCCGCCCAGAACTTCCGGTTTTCTGCCGCGGAGATCGAGGCGGTGGTACACGCGCGGAACAGCATTGCCCGGGCCATCGCCACCACGCCCGGCCTCGGCGACCGGATCCTCGCGGCGTCCGCCGGCAATCCGACGCTGGACCAGGTCATCGAGCGACTGAGGCAGATCCCCCAGGTAAAGAAGGCATACAACAACGCGGGCCTTACTACCCGCCAGGGCGTGCTGAGTGAACTGGCCCTGATGCTGACCGCCCAGGCAAACCAGAACGCGCAGCAGAACCCCGGCGCCCCGGCAATGACGCCGGCGATGGCGGCGAACCTGAAGCTGTACCAGCAGTACTCTGGCCAGTTGATCGCGTGGCAGTCAGAGATCGCGGGACAGGGCCCGGTGGTCGATCCCGACATCGTCGGCGTCGCCGGGGCCTATCCTGACAATGTCACGCTGCAGAACAACCCGGACGTCCAGCAGCCGGGCAACGTGAACATGGCGAAGGATCCCGACGTCCAGGCGCCGGGCAATGTGAACATGGCGAAGGATCCCGACGTTCAGGCGCCGGGCAACGTCAACATGGCCACCGACCCCGACGTGCAGCAGCCGGGCAACGAATCGCCGACTGACCCGGACATGATCAGCCCGATCTCGACCGACCCGGACAACGTCTCGCCCTAGACCGCTGTAGATTCCCGGCCACTCTTTCCGGAAGGCACCGTGGCCAAGACCGCTACCATCATCACCAGCAAGGGCACCATCGTCGCCGAGCTCTTCGACGGCGAAGTGCCGGACACCGTCGCCAACTTCGAGAAGCTCGCCAACAGCGACTTCTATGACGGCACCCGCTTCCACCGCGTCATCTCCGACTTCATGATCCAGGGCGGCGACCCGCTCTCGAAGAAGGCGGGCGACCCGCGCGCGGGCACCGGCGGCCCCGGCTACAAGATCAAGTGCGAAACCGAGAAGAACACCCACCGGCACGTCGCCGGCACGCTGTCCATGGCGCACGCCGGCAAGGACACCGGCGGCAGCCAGTTCTTCATGGTGTTGAGCGAGACCAACACGCGACACCTGAACGGGGTGCACACGGTGTTCGGTCAGATCACCAAGGGCCTCGACGCCATGAAGAAGATCACGCAGAATGACGTCATGAATTCGGTCCGCGTCGAAGGCTGAGCATCCTTCCTCCTTTCCCCTTCCTCCTTCCTATGTCTTCGCACGACCACAAAGCCGACGCGCGCGCCGCGTTCATGGGCCTGATCATCGGCGCCATCGTGATCTTCGGCTTCATGAAAACCGTCGTCTACCTCACGAACCAGAAATACGCCGGGCACGCCGAAGCAACGAAGGCTCCGTAGCACCGCAGTTCGGCGGTCGACCCGCCGCGTCGGGGGCCGTATTCTATAGTATGTCCAACGGCCTCCCGACCCGCGACAGCGCGCTCGCGCTGATGCACGAATACACCGCGAGCGAGTCGCTTCGCAAACACATGTTGGCGGTCGAGTGCGCCATGCGCGCTTACGCCACGAAGCTCGGCGAGGATCCCGAGCGCTGGGGCCTGGCCGGCCTGATCCACGACTTTGACTACGAGAAGTTCCCCAACGCCGAACACTCCGCGACGGAAC
>JANNSD010000168.1:0-23142 GCA_031402225.1 Gemmatimonadota bacterium
CCCAGGTGAAGGGCACGCTCGGGCTGGGGCGGAAGCTGGCCCCCAAGAGCCCCGAGCTGCTCGCGGCACTGCAGGGTCTCGCGGCCCACTGGCCGTACCAGGTCGAGGCGGCCAAGGTGCTCGAACTCGCGCAGAAAAGCAGGGATACGGAAATCCGGAAGGCGGGGACGCCGCCCTCCCGCCGGGCCGATCCTGACGCGCCGGCCCCGCCGACGGCACCGCGGGTCATCATATGAGCGGCGCATGAGCACCAGCACCACTCCCGCGCAGTTCCTGCAGTCACTGGCGCAGGCGCTCTCGACCATGACGCTCTACACCTCGCGCCATCCGGCGTGCGTGTCGGTGGCGGATGCGTCGTTTGCGCGACTCAAGGAGCTGGTCAAGACCGGCGAGTACCGCTTTTCCTTCCTGGGCGAGGCGGTGGTCGCCAACGACAAGGCACTTCACGAGCTGCACAGCTGGCCGTGGTCGGGGCGCTTCGTCGATATCGGCGTGCAGCGTTTGGAGTTCGATGGCATGGCCACGCGAGGGGCCTTCGGCGAGTTCCTTGATGACCTCGTGAACCGGTTGTTGTCGGGCCGGCCCGGGAATGCCGAAGTCCCGAGCGAGCGGCGCGGTATCCGGTGGGGGCTGCTCGGCATCGAGGTGCAGGGCGACGATCTGGAAGAGGACGCCGAGCGGGAGCGGGTTGGTCGCGAGTTCGTGGCGTACCGGCTGGGCGAGGAGTCGAACATCGTCCGGCAGATCTATCAGCGGGCGGGCACGCAGGGCGGTGTAGCCCTGGATGAAGTCGAGACGGTCGTGGCGTCGCTGTCCGTGGCGATGCATGCGGAGGGGCAGCTGCTGATGCCCATGCTCGAGTTCCCCGGACAGGACGCGGCCAACGCGCTGCACGCCATCAACGTATCGCTGCTCGCGATGACGCTGGGCGAGTCCCTGGGCATGGCGTCGCACGACGTGCACGCGGTGGGCAGTGCCGCCCTGCTGCATGACGTGGGTATCTCGGGCCTGCCGCAGGAACTGCTGGGGAAGCCGGCCCTGTCTCCCGAGGAGCGGCTGGTCATCGAGGCCCACCCGGAGATCGGGGCCCGCATGCTGTTCGCCCGCAGCGCCGTGTTCGACCTGGCAGCGATCGTGTGCTATGAGCATCACATGCGACCCGATGGGACGGGATTTCCCCGGACCCGTTTCCCGCGCGAGATGCACTACTGCAGCAAGATCGTCACCGTGTGTGACGTGTACGACGCGCTGCGCACGCCGCGGGCCTACCGTCCCGCGTGGACGCCGCAGCGCGCGCTCGAGTTTGTGGAGGAGGGAACCGGCACCATGTTCGATGCCGGCATTGCCCGCGCCTTTGCCGCGATGATGCGGCGGCTCGAGGGACAGCTGCTGTTGCCCGCGGTGTCCAGCATCGCGGGCTAGGATCCTAGCGCACCCGCTTCATCAGCGCGTCGATCGAGTCGGCGGACAGCGCGCCCCGCAGCTGGAACAGGCTGCCCCAGGCCTCCCAGGTGCGACGTGCCGGTTGCGCTCCCGCTAGACCTTGAGGAGCGTAGCCGCTACCAGGCCGATCTTCCGGCAAATCTTTCACGTCACCCATGTCATAGGGCACGGCGGTCGACACCTGCTGCACCAGCACCACCGGCACACCGCTCACGACGTATCGCTGTCGCACCGCCAGGAGCGAATCGGCTGTGAGCGGCAGTACTTCCACCGAAACCGGTGTGAGCCCGGCAATCGTCCGCACCTTGGTTCCGAGTCGTGCTTCCGCGTCAGCAACGGTGGTGTAGGCTGGCATCGGCGCGTCCGCCGTCAGTCGCGCAGCCGCAGCGGGAGGCGCCATGGCAGTGGCCGGGCGCGCGGCATTTGCCTCTGGCGCCATGACGAGGCGGTCCGCTTCGTCACCGGCCTCCTTCTTCTCTGCCGGCGTGGCGACGGCGCCCATGTCCCTGGGCGCCGATGGTGTGGTAGCGGCAACCTCTTCCCGCTCAGGGGCTGGCAACGGCAGGACGATCCCCGATGAACTGTCCGCTCCCTCCGGACGCTGGGCGGCATTCGGCGAACGAAACAGCAGCCAGGAGGTACCGGCCACGAGCACGGCGCTCGCGGCCAGCCCCAGCATGCGGAGGTCAGGGCGTGCACGGCGGGCACGGCGTACCGGTCGCACGGCGAGCGGTGGATCGAGGTCGAGGCGGGACACGATGGCGTCCGCGTCCGCCCGCATGGCCTCCAGTGCTGCGAGCGCGGTGGTGCAGGGGGCGCAGCCGGCGATATGCGCGCGAACCACCGCCTCATCGGCGGGCGCGAGCTCGCGGTCGAGCAGTTCCTGCAGTACGCCTTCGTCAGGATGCGACATGGCGCCTCTCCTCCTCGCGGTAGGCGTCCACCAGCTTGCGGCGGGCGCGGACCAGCGTTGTTCCAATGGCGCCGCGCGCCATCCCCAGCGTCGCGGCGATCTCGTCATAGTCGAACCCCTCGGCCTTCAGCAGCAGGGCCTCGCGGTCGCGATCACTCAGTGCGGCGAGGGCACGCTGCACCCGGCGGCGATCCTCCTCGCGGATGTACTCCTCGTCGGGGGCGGGGGTGCCGATCGGTGATTCCCCGCGAATGAGCTCGAGATGCCGTCCCCGCCGCACCGATCGCCGACCCTCTTCACGCACCAGGTTCAGGGCCACCGCGAAGAGCCAGGGGCGGGGGTTGTAGGGGGGCGCCTCGACCGCCCGGGCAAAGGTCTCCTGGGCCAGGTCTTCGGCGCGATCGCGGTCGCCCGTCCGCCGGTACAGCATGCGGACGAGTGGCTCATAGTACTGCTGGAAGAGGGCGCCGACGTCGGTCATGAAATCAGGGGATGCCTCCGTGCTGGAAACGTACACAGGGCGGTTCCCGCACGTCCTCACGCCCCCACGTCCTCACGCCTATATTTGCCAGGTCTGCCAGCTCAGGGAGCTACACACCATGACCACCATGTCCGCGCCCGCCCCGTCTGCCGCACCCGACACCTTTCCGATCAACGGCACCGACTACATCGAGTTCCTGGTGGGGAACGCCAAGCAGGCGGCCCACTATTACTGCTCCGCGTTCGGGTTCCGTATCGCGGCCTACCGGGGTCCCGAAACCGGAGTCCGGGACCGGGCCAGCTACCTGGTACAGCAGGGCAAGGTCCGCTTCATCTTCACCACGGCGATGAATCCCGACAGCCCGATCGCACAGCATGTGCACCGGCATGGCGACGGGGTCCGTGACCTGGCCTTGTGGGTGGATGACGCGCGGGAGGCGTTTGCCCGGGCCGTCGAGCGGGGTGCCGTGGCAGTGCAGCAACCGACAGTGCTCACGGACGAGCACGGCGAGGTCATCATCGCTGGCATCCAGACCTACGGTGACACGATCCACTCGCTGGTGGAGCGGCGGAACTACACCGGGCTCTTCATGCCCGGGTTCCGGCCCGTGGAGTCGCGCTTCAGCTCCGAGCCCGTCGGGCTCGAGCACGTGGACCACTGCGTGGGCAATGTCGAACTCGGCAGGATGAACACCTGGGTCAAGTTCTACGAGGACGTGATGGGGTTCAAGAACCTCATCTCGTTCGACGACAAGGACATCTCCACCGAGTATTCGTCGCTCATGTCCAAGGTGGTGGCGAGCGGCAATGAACGGATCAAGTTTCCGATCAACGAGCCGGCAGCGGGGAAGAAGAAGTCGCAGATCGACGAGTATCTCGATTTCTATCATGGCCCCGGCGTGCAGCATGTCGCGATCATCACGAAGGACATTGTGCACACGGTGACCCAGCTGCGGGACCGTGGGGTGGACTTCCTGCGGGTGCCTTCCATCTACTACGACACACTGCTGGAGCGGGTCGGCACGATCGACGAGGACGTGGCCCCGCTCCAGGACCTTGGCATCCTGGTGGACCGGGACGACGAAGGGTACCTGCTGCAGATCTTCACCAAGCCGGTGGAGGATCGCCCCACGCTGTTCTATGAGATCATCCAGCGGAAGGGTGCCAAGAGCTTCGGGAAGGGCAACTTCAAGGCGCTGTTCGAGGCCATCGAGCGGGAACAAGCGGCGCGAGGCAACCTGTAATGCCATTCTACCAGTCGGTCGGCTCGATTCCGCGCAAGCGCCACACGGTATTCCGGAAGCCGGGTGGCGGGCTCTATGCCGAGGAGTTGATGGGCCATGAGGGGTTTGTCGGCGCGTCCTCGCTCCTCTACCACATCCATCCGCCCACGACCGTGAAGGCCGCGCGGAAAGTGCGCGCGGTGACGTGGGAAGAAGATGCGGAAACCTCCCTACGCCACCGGCACTTCCTCACCTCACGGATCAGGAAGCATGGCAGCCCGACGCTGGACCGGATGCCACTGCTCTTCAACAGCGACATCGGCATGCTGTACGTGGAGCCAGACGAGAACGACGTGCACTTCTACCGGAATTCCCAGGCGGACGAGTGCGTCTACGTGGTGGAAGGGAAGGGTGTGCTCGAGACGGTGTTCGGTGACCTTCCCTTCCAGCCGGGCGACTACGTGGTCATCCACCGGAACATCACGCACCGGTGGCGCTTCGACCTGGCGAGGACGGCCAAGCTCCTGGTGTTCGAGAGCCGGGGGCATGTGCGCTTCCCCAGCCGGTACAAGAACGGCGTCGGGCAGTTGCTCGAGGGGGCGCCGTTCTCGGAGCGCGACATCCGCCGCCCGACCGAGCTGCATCCGCGCGACGAAATGGGCGACTTCCCGATCCTGGTGAAGCAGTACGACGCGATCAACGAACTGGTCCTGGACCACCATCCCTTCGATGTGGTGGGATGGGACGGGTACTACTACCCCTGGATCTTCAACATCAACGACTTCGAGCCGATCGTCGGGCGCATTCACCAGCCGCCGCCGGTGCACCAGACGTTTCAGGGCGACGGCTTCGTGATCTGCAGCTTCTGCCCGCGGCCGTACGACTTCGACCCGAATGCCGTACCGGCGCCATACAATCACAGCAATGTCGATTCCGACGAAGTGCTCTTCTATGCGTCGAGCGAGTTCATGAGCCGGAAGGGGATCGAGTACGGGTCGATCACGCTTCATCCCGATGGCCTGCCGCACGGGCCGCACCCCGGTCGCACCGAGGCGAGCATTGGCGCCAAGCACACGAACGAACTGGCGGTGATGATGGACAGCTTCAAGCCGCTCAAGGTGGCGAAGGCGGCGATGACGATCGAGGATCCGAAGTATCACAAGAGCTGGCTCGACCACCAGCACGCCGAGTTCAATCCTCCCACGAGCTGAGCGGGAGTCGCTGGGAGGCGCGCGATGCAGCAGTCGGTGATCCGGACCTACCTGGAGATGCGGGAGCGGCCGGGCGGCGAAAGGGTGCCGACGCCGGAGGGCGCGCACGTGGAGCAGCTCCCGTCGTGTCCGGCGCAACTGTATCGGCAGCTGTATGCGGAAGTGGGTCGGCAATGGGGCTGGTTGAACCGGCTCTGGTGGACGGACGAGGAGTTGACGGCGCATCTGGGCCGTGCTGCGGTGCGTATCCGGGTACTACACCTGAACGGCGCGCCCGCCGGGTTCTACGAGCTCGTCAGCCAGGCGGATGGGTCGGTGGAGATCGGGTACTTCGGGCTGATGTCGCATGCTATTGGCCAGGGGCTGGGGCGATGGCTGCTGGGTGAGGCGGTCGGGGAAGCCTGGAGCATGGGGGCGACCCGAGTCTGGCTGCACACCTGTACGCTGGATCACCCACAGGCGCTGCCGAACTACCTGAAGCGCGGATTCGTGGTGACCGGCACAGAGGCGGTGGGCCCGCCCAGGGCGCCCGAGACCTGACAGGGAGGAGACCTCGTTTTGGCGGCCGCCCCGGGCATGTTAGCCCGGGGTCTTTTTTTGTGTATCGTGCGTCACACTATTTGCTGATAATGCAATATTTACAATGTAACAAGCACGTTATAGTGTATTCTATGTAACAAAACAACATCATATGTGCGTAAATCGCACATTTCTGTTGACTCACCCAGAAGAAATGACTAGCCTGATTGCGTCGTCGGTGGCGTCCCGGCGATTCCCGCAGGTGAGGCGTTCGCTGGCGCAGGCGCAAGCAAAGGAGGCTCTCCCATGCGGTCGGTCGGCAGGATGGTTCGCGGCGTTGGCCTTGGTGGTCTGTGGCTCGGCATGGCAGGGGTCTTCTGCCCGGTCCTGGCACAGGCGCTGAACAACGTGGTGCGGCCGGCCACCAATGCGAATGCCGGCGTGTTCACGCCCCCGGCAGGCCTGGCCTCAGGCTACACCATCACCATCCTCAGCGACTGGAACCGTGCCGACGTGATGCACCTGTGCGCTGTCGAGGGTGGTGAATCCGTCACCGGACGCCTTACGTGGACCGGGGTCGCCTACGTCGGCGTGCTCCGGCGCAAGTCGAAGTACAGTGAGTGCGGCGTCCATGGCCCGGACCTGTGCACCGTCAGCGTGGCGGGATCGGGCGACGTGCAGGTCTCGGGCGAAGTGACGAACGAGGCCGGCGGGCCGCTGCTCGACCTGCGCTGGTCGCCCGCGCGAGACACCGAGGTGGCGGTGGAGGGGAGTTGCCCTGCACGCTATCGGAGGGCGCTGGCCCAGATGTACCGCACGGCGACACACGCCGTGAGTGTTCCACTGCCGAAGGCCGGGGAAGGGGAGGTCTCGCTGGCGCTGGAGGCGCAACCCTGGAAGGTGCTGGTCTCGCCCTGAGGGCGGGTGGCTGGGGCGTGTTCCCCCTTACAACGGCGCCAGTTTCGCGGTGAAATGCCGCAGGAACGGCGCCTGCTCCATGATCTGGTAGCCGCGCATTGCCGCGCGGCTCGTCCAGATCTCGAGGATCGCTTCCACCACATAGTCGATGTGGCTCTGCGTGTACACGCGCCGGGGCACGGCGAGGCGCACCAGCTCCATCGGCGCCGGGTGCTCCTGGCCCGTCTGTGGGTCGCGGCGGCCGAACATCAGCGTTCCGATTTCCACCGCCCGGATGCCCGCGTGCCGATACAGCTCCACGACCAGCGCCTGACCCGGGAGCTCAAGCGGCTTCAGGTGCGGCAGGAAGGCGGCGGCGTCGATGTAGATCGCGTGCCCCCCCGGCGGCTGCACGATCGGCACACCAGCCGCCGAGATGTGTTCGCCGAGATAGGTGGTGGCGGTAATGCGATAGAGCAGGTAGTCGGGGTCGAGCGCTTCGTACAGGCCGGTTGCGATGGCATCGAGGTCGCGGCCCGCGAGGCCACCATAGGTCGGGAACCCCTCGGTGAGGATGAGCAGGTTCTGCTGGTCCACGGCGAGCCGTGCATCGTTGGTGGCAAGGAATCCGCCGATGTTCGCCATCCCGTCCTTTTTCGCCGACATGGTGCACCCGTCCGCCAGCGAGAAGAGCTCGCGCGCGATGTCGATCGGTGCCCGGTGCGACTGTCCCTCCTCGCGCAACTTGATGAACCAGGCATTCTCCGCGAAGCGGCAGGCATCGATGTACAGCGGGATACCGTGCTGGCGGCACACCGCCGACACCGCGCGCGCATTGGCCAGCGACACCGGCTGGCCGCCCCCGGAGTTGTTGGTGATGGTCAGCATGCAGACCGGAATCCGCTCCCGTCCCACCTCGGCGATGAGCTTTTCCAGCGCCGCGACGTCCATGTTGCCCTTGAAGGGGTGGCGCGCCTGCGGCTGGCGACCTTCCGGGATGACGAGGTCCACCGCCTTCGCCCCGGTGAACTCCACGTTCGCGCGCGTGGTGTCGAAGTGGGTGTTGTTGGGCACCACGTCACCGGGCTTGCAGAGGGTGGCGAAGAGGATCTTCTCCGCGGCCCGCCCCTGATGCGTGGGGAGTACCTGACTGAAGCCGAAGATGTCCTGCACCGCCGCGAGAAAGCGGAACCAGGATCGGCTCCCGGCATACGACTCATCCCCGCGCATGATGGACGCCCACTGCTCGGCGCTCATCGCGGCGGTGCCGCTGTCGGTGAGGAGGTCGATGAGCACATCCTCCGCCTTCAGCCGGAAGACGTTGTAGGCGGCCTGCCGCAACCGCGCTTCCCGCTCCACCGGCGTGGTGAGGCGAATGGGCTCGACCGACTTGATCTTGAACGGCTCGATGATGGTCTTCATGGGCGGGAAGATACTGCCTGAGACCTGAACGTCGAGATCTGCGTCACCTGGGCAGGCGTCGCGCAGGGGGCCGCCGTCGAATAGCTTGCGAGCATGTCAGCCACTGAGACCCTGCCGGGCATGGTGCCCTTCCTGCCGCTCATTTACGTGGCCTGGGCCGACGGCGAGCTCACGGCCGGCGAGCTGGGTGCCTTCCGTGCGGCGATTCACCGGCAGCCCGGCCTCGATGCGCCGTCGCTCGCGGCACTCGATCGCTGGCTCGACCCGGAGTTGCCGCTCACCGC
Organism: Gemmatimonadota bacterium; assembly: GCA_031402225.1. Classification (GTDB taxonomy): domain Bacteria; phylum Gemmatimonadota; class Gemmatimonadetes; order Gemmatimonadales; family GWC2-71-9; genus JAGGAG01. Next base: position 8,393 of record JANNSD010000168.1, read on the forward strand.
AGCGGAGCTCGAGGACCTGCTGGGCCGCATCCATCAGCACCGGGGCAGCTACCTCCGCGCTGACAGTGGCGCCGGCGTGCGCGAAGTGGCGGGCGCGCTGGGCATGTCCTACGAGGAGGTGGTGCGCGAGCTGCTGGGCGGCGCTTCTGCCGACCCACCGTCGTCGGCGGCGCTGCGACTCGACACGACGGCGATGCAGCTCCTGCTCGACGGCGACGAGCGCGACGCGCGCCAGCGCATGCGCGCGCTGCTCTCGACGCCGGCCTTCCGGCATCAGCCCGGCCTGACGACCGACGCCTGCCGGCAGCAGGTGTTTGACTGGCTGCAGGTGCTCGCCCGCGAAGGATTCGGCTCGCGCGGGCTGCCATCGGCACTCGGCGGCGCCGGGGACCTGGCGGGTTTTCTCGCGGCGTTCGAGACCCTGGGCACCCACGACCAGAGCCTGACCGTCAAGTTCGGCGTGCAGTTCGGGCTGTTTGCGGGGAGCATCTACATGCTCGGCACCGAGCGGCATCATCGCTGGGTACGCGAGGCGGCAAGCGGGACCCTGCCGGGGTGTTTCGCCATGAGCGAGCTGGCCCATGGGTCCAACGTGCGCGACCTGCGCACGACGGCGCGCTTCGACCCGGCAAGCGACGAGTTCATCGTCCACACACCGGACGAGGCGGCCCGGAAGGAGTGGATCGGCAACGCCGCCGTGCATGGCCGGATGGCGACGGTGTTTGCGCAGCTCTACACCGGGGCGACCTGTCATGGGGTGCACGCGCTGCTGGTGCCGCTGCGCGACGCGAACGGGCGCGTGCTGCCCGGCGTCCGCATTGCTGACAGCGGCGAGAAGATGGGGCTCAACGGGGTAGACAACGGTACGATCTGGTTCGACCAGGTGCGCGTGCCGCGCACCCACCTGCTCAATCGCCATGGCGAGGTGGCGCGTGACGGTACCTACACCAGCCCGATCGCAAGTCCGGATGCCCGGTTTTTCACCATGCTGGGCACGCTGGTGGGCGGACGAATTTCCGTGGCGCGCTTTGCGCTCAGCGCCGCCAAGACCGGGCAGGCCATCGCGGTGCGCTACGCGGGCCGGCGGCGGCAGTTTGGTCCGGCGGGCGGAGCGGAGCGGCTGCTGCGGGACTACCAGTCGCACCAGCGCCGCCTCATGCCCGCGCTGGCCACGACGTATGCCTGCGACTTCGCGCTCAAGGCGCTGACGCGGCGCTATCTCGCCGGCGACCCTGGGGCGCAGCGGGAGATCGAGGTGCAGGCCGCGGGACTCAAGGCCTATGTCACCTGGCATGTCACGGCGGCGCTGCAGGCGTGCCGTGAATGCTGCGGCGGGCAGGGGTTCCTTGCGGTGAACCGGGTCGGTGTGCTCAAGAGCGACACCGATGTGTACACGACGTTTGAGGGGGACAACACCGTCCTGATGCAGCTGGTGGCCAAGGGGCTGTTGACGGACTACCGGCAGCAGTTTGGCAGCATGCGGCTGGGCGGCGTCATTCGTTTCCTGGCGGCGCAGGCGTCGCGGCGGCTTGCCGCATCGAACCCGGTGGCGGCGCGGAACACCGATGCGGGCCACCTGCGCGACCCGGCGGCGCAGGCGTTCCTCCTGCGGTACCGTGAGGAGCGACTGCTTGGCTCGGTGGCGAGGCGGCTCAAGCAGCGACTGGATAGCGGGGAGGACCCGTTCGACGCCTTTTCCCAGTGCCAGGATCACTTGTTCTCGGTGGCGCACGCGCATGTCGAGCGACTGGTGGCCATGGCCTTCCGCGAGGCGATCGCGGGCGCGCCGGCGCCACTGCGACCGGTGCTGACCGACCTGGCCGACCTGCATGTACTCAGCGGCCTCGAGCGCGACGCGGGGTGGTTCCTCGCGGCTGGGGTCATGGAGGGCGGCAAGGCCAGGGCGATCCGGAGCCTCGTGCTCACGCTATCCGCGGCGCTTACGCCGCTGGCCGAGGGACTCGTGGACGCGTTCGGGATCCCCGATGCGGTGCTGGGGGCGCCCATCGCGGCACGCCCAGCGCGGTAGCAGGGCCTCAGGCGGGTGCGCTCGGGCTGCCGGTTTGCACCGGGAGCTTGCTATATTGGCCGCATGAAGCGGCTCAGCCTTCCGGTCTTTCTGGCCATCACGCTCGTTGCCACGCTGTGGGGACTGGGCGACGCGCGCGTGCGCGGGGGCCTGAGGCGCGTCCGCGGGCAGGTCGGGTGTGCCGCCGACGTTGATCGCGGTGCCGCCGACATGGCCTGTCCAACCGCTGCAGCGTCCTGCCGGCCCGACCATCGGCGCGTGTCGCGCTCGCCCTTCGCGGTCGTCGCCCCTCCGCCGTTGTCACTGGTCGGGTCAGGGTGGTCCGCCGAGCCCGTTCGCTTCATCCGCGGCGCGGCCACGCCGGGCACATCCCCTCCCCACGCATCCCGGGCGCCTCCCTTCCGTGCCTGAGTACCGGTGGCCTCCTCCGGCCGCGGGCCATTCATTGCTACTGAGATGCTGACGTGCAGGGCGTTCGTCGCCGTCCGGATGGGCGGGGTCTGGCGCGCGGCCTGCGCCTGACAACGGGTTGAACCGGGAGTGCAGATGCCATCACAGGCGTGGGCCGTCGCTGAGTTTGTGGCGAGACGGCTGGGTATCGAGGTGGAGTCGGAAGCGCGGGACGAGGCGCTGCGGAACCATGCGGCCGACACGGCGCGGCCGATCGCCGAGGCGGTCGCCGAGGCCGCGAGTTACCTGCGGATCACCTTCCTTTCCCGGCAGCTCTCGGCCGCGGACATGACGCGCCTGGTCGAGGACGGTGCGTTCCCGGCCGTGCTCTTCGGGGCGGGACGGGACGAGGACGACGTGCTGGTGCTCACCGAGCGACGGCGGGCGGTGATCCACGCCACGCTGTTCCCATCCGACGGCAGCAACCGCGCGGTCGAGGTGGACGCGCCGGGCTTGGTGGATCGGGCCCGCCGCGGGGCACTTCGCGCGCTGCTCCCGGTCGAGGTCGGGCCGTACGTCGGCGTCGAAGCGACCGAGCGCGACCTGAGCCCGCTGCAGCGCACGCTGCGCCTCCTTCACCGCGAGCGCGGCGACGTCGGCGTGGTCCACCTGTATGCGGCCCTGGTGGGCCTCCTCAGCCTGACGCTGCCGCTGTCGGTGCAGATGATCGTCCAGCTGGTGCAGGGCGGCCTGTTCCTCCAGCCGGTGGTGCTCCTCATCGCCTTCGTCGTGGCCGGGACGCTCGCTGCCGGGGGCATCGGCGTGGCGCAGATGCGCATCGTGGAGGCACTGCAGCAGCGCATCTTTGCCCGGGTGGCGCTGGAACTCGCCTTCAAGGTGCCCCGGGTACCGTTCGAGCGGTCGCTCAACAACGCGCTGCCCGAAACGATGAACCGGTTCTTCGAGGTGATCATCATCCAGAAGAGCTTCCTCAAGCTGCTCACGGAGGCGGCCACCGCGTTGCTGCAGGTACTGTTCGGGCTCATCCTGCTCACGTTTTACCACCCGTACTTCACGTTCTTCGGTGCCTTCCTGCTGCTGGGCCTGTACCTCATCCTGCGCATCACGGGGCCCAAGGGACTCGAGACGAGCATGATCGAGTCGAAGTACAAGTACCGCGCGGTGCACTGGCTGCAGGAAATGGCGCGCGCCATCACGGCATTCAAGTTTGCCGGGGCGAGCTCGATGCCCGTTGACCGGATGGACGACCTGGTCACCGGCTACCTGCGCTACCGCCGGAAGCACTTCGGGGTGCTCCTGCAGCAGGCCTGGGCCATGATCGCCTTCAAGGTGCTCATCACGGCCGGGCTGCTCATCCTGGGAACCGCGCTGGTGGTCGACCGGCAGATTACCCTGGGCCAGTTCGTCGCGTCGGAGATTGTCATGGTCACGGTGCTCGCGGCGGTAGAGAAGCTCATCGCCAGCATGAGCACCGTCTACGACATGATGACGGCGGTCGACAAGCTGGGTGTCGTGAGCGACCTGCCCCTCGAGCCGACCGGCGGACTGGTGCCCGAGGCGGCGCCGCGGGGCTTTGCGGTCGCCCTGCGCCAGGTGTCGTATTCGTATCCCGGCAGCAGTGCTCGCTCGCTCAGCGATATCAACCTCGAAATCCGCCCCGGCGAGCGCGTGGCGCTGCTCGGCCCGGATGGCTCCGGGCAGTCCACCCTCCTCCGGGTCCTGGGCGGGCTCCTCGAGGGGTACGAGGGGACGGTGACGTACGACGGTATCACCCTGCGCGATATCGATCGGCGCGCGCTACGGGGCCAGATCGGGCAGATGCTGTCGCTCCATGACCTGTTCGACGGTACCATCGAGGAAAACATCACGGTGGGTCGGCCCGGCATCACGACGGGTCAGGTGCTGCGTGCCCTGGAGGACGCACGGCTGGACCGGCAGGTTCAGGCGCTGCCGCAAGGACTGCGCACGACGGTCTCGGCCGGGGGAGGCAGCCTGTCGGTGTCCAACGCCAAGAAGCTGCTCCTGGCCCAGGCGCTCGTGGGCCCGCCGCGGCTGCTCCTGCTCGAGGACATCGTGCAGCACCTCGAGGGGCAAGACCGCACCGCGGTCATTGAGATGCTCTGCGACCGCGCCCGGCCATGGACACTGCTGGTCGTGACACCCGATCCGCTCTTCCTGGCGGCCTGCGACCGCGTGGTCGTGCTCGACGAGGGTATGGTGGTGCTGGAGGGTACCTATGCCAGTATTGCCGACCATCCACTGCTCCGAGCTCTCGTGCCGGCCGTGAGCCGGGCCGCATGAGCGAGCGCCCGTTGCCACCGGTGGATCGGTCCGACCTGGGGTTCGACCCCGACTCGCTGTACTCGGCGCGCCTGCTGAATGCGTCCGCATCGCACCGTGGCTTCGTGCGCTGGGTGCTCGGCATCCTTGCCGTCATGACGGTGGTCCTGTTCCTGCCCTGGCAGCAGAACGTGCGCGGGGACGGCGAAGTGACCGCGCTTCGCCCGCAGGATCGGCCGCAGACCGTCCCGACCCTCATTGCCGGGCGCATCGAAGCGTGGAACGTGGCCGAGGGCCAGTTCGTGACGAAGGGCACGCGGCTGGTCGAGATCAGCGAGGTGGATGAGAAGTTCCTCGATCCGGCGCTGGTGCAGCGACTGGCCGAGCAGGTCGAAGGCAAGTCGGCGTCGCTGTCCGGCAAGTCGGCCAAGGTGCGCGCCCTCGATTCCCTGGTCGCGGCGCTCGAGCGAAACCGGGTCCTGAGCCTCGAGCAGGCGCGAAATACGGTGCGGCGCTACGAAGCGGCGGTTGGCGCGGCCACGGCGGATTCGGCGGTGGAGCAGGCGCGGTTCGAGCGTCGTGCCCGGCTCTTCGCCGACGGACTGAACACGCGCACCGAGTATGAGGCAAATCAGCTCAAGGTGCAGCAGGTCAACGCGAAGCTGGTGGAGGCGCGACAGGAGTCCGAGAACGCGCGGCTCGAGGTGCGGTCGGTCGAGGCCGAGTATGGCGAAAAGATCGCCAAGGCGCGGTCCGAACGCGACGCGACCCGCTCCGAGATCGGCGAGGCCCAGTCGGAAGTGGCCAAGCTGCGGAGCCAGCATGCGAGCATGCGGATCCGCAACGAGATGTATCACATCGACGCGCCCCAGGACGGCTATGTCGTCCGGGCGCTGAAAGCCGGTGTGGGCGAGACGGTGAAGGAGGGTGAGGCGCTGCTCACCATCGCACCGGCGCGGCCCGATCAGGCGGTGGTGCTCTACGTCAAGGCGATGGATGTGCCGCTGTTGAAGGCGGGCCGAAAGGTACGGCTCCTCTTCGACGGATGGCCGGCCCTGCAGTTCAGCGGCTGGCCGAGCGTCTCCGTTGGCACGTTCGGCGGGATCATCAAGGTCATCGATGCCGTGGAGGGCACCCAGGGCAAGTTCCGCGTGGTGGTCACGCCCGACCCGGCGGACCAGCCATGGCCGGCGCAGGTGCGCATGGGATCGGCTGTGCACGGCTGGGCCATGCTCGACACCGTGCCCATCTGGTTCGAGATCTGGCGGCAGCTCAACGGCTTTCCGCCCAGTATTCAGGCCGAGGACGCGGCACCCGGGCTGTACCCGCCGGGCGGCGAAATAAAATGATGCACGCGCTCCTTCCCCTCCTGGCCGCCGTCGTGCTGCAGGACACGGCCAGCGCGCGGCTGGTGCTGCCGGCAACGGCACAGGACTCCATCAGCGTGCTCACCTTCGACGCGTTCTATGCCAAGGTGCTGGCCGATCACCCGGTCGTCCGACAGGCCCAGCTGCTCGACGATGTGGGGCGTGCGGAGGTGCTCGCGGCCAAGGGTGGGGTGTACGATCCCACCGTGACGGCGCTGTGGGTCAAGAAGTCGTTCGCCGCGGCCGGATACTACAACTACCTCGACGCGGAGCTCAAGATTCCCACCCCGGTCGGCATCGACTTCAAGCTGGGGTACGAGCAGACGTCGGGAGCGTTCGTCAATCCCGACCAGACCACTCCGGCGTCGGGCCTGCTGTCGGCTGGTGTGGTTATTCCCCTGGGCCGCAGCCTGATCACCGACAGTCGCCGCAACGCACTGGCGCAGGCCAGGGCACTCGGCACGGTAGCCAGTGCCGAGCGGCAACTGGTGGTCAACCGGCTGCTCTACTCGGCCGCCAGGGACTACGCACAATGGTACGAGGCCTGGCGGCGGCGAACGATTGCCCACGAGGGCCAGGAACTTGCGCGCGACCGGCTGGTCGCCGTCACGCGCCGGTTCGAGGATGGAGATGCGGCGGCGATCGACACGGTGGAAGCGGGCCTGGAGTATCAGCGCCGCCTCGTGACCCAGGTCGAGGCGGACAACGCGTGGTACGTGACCACGCAAGCCATCAACGCCTACCTCTGGGATCCCGTGGTCACGCCCATCGACGTCGGCGTTGGCGTCGTGCCGACGATCCAGGGCCTCGAGCCGGTCGCGGCCGACACGTCGGTCGTGGCTGGCTGGCTGGCGCAGGCAATGGTGCGGCACCCCGACCTGGTCAAGGCGCAGGGCAAACTGCAGCAGCAGCAAGCCAACCGGCGGTTCTACGGGCAGGACCTGCTGCCGGAAATCGAGCTGTCGGCGGCGGCGCTGCGCACCGGCGGCGCCGGGCTCTTCGGCGGCTGGCCCGACGTCAGCGAGAACTACAAGGTCGCCCTTGGCGGGACCACCCCGCTGCTCCTGATGAAGGGACGCGGGCGGCTGGACGCGAGCCAGGCAAAGGCAGTGTCCGCCGAGTTGGAGGCGGCGCTGGTGCGGCGGGACATCGAGCTCACCGTGCTGGCGGCCTTCAATGATGTGGTCGCTCGTCAGCAACTCGTTGGACTGCAGGCGATGGCGATTCAGCAGGCGCGATTCCTTCGCGATGGTGAATTCCGGCGGTTCGAAGCTGGAGAGAGCACCTTCTTCCTGGTCAACCAGCGCGACCGGCAGTTGCTGGACGAGCAGGTCAAGCTCGCCGCGTTCGAGGCGAAATACGCCGTGGCTCGCGCGGCCCTGGCCGTTGCCCTCGGTGAGCCGGCGCGCCTGGGAACAGCCGCCGTCGCCCGGTAGGCCAGGTGCACGGGCTTGCGCGATCGCGAGGCCGGTCGTTAGTTGGGCGCATGCGCACCGCCCCCGTGCCCAGTGCTGTCCTGCTTTTGCTGGTCGCGTGCACCACGCCGGCGTCGCCACCGCGAGGTGCTACCGGTCCCGACCTCGTGTCGGCCGCCGCCTTTGTCGACTCCTTCCTCACTTCCCTGGCACATCCGGCTGACACAGTGCACCTTGCCCGACTGGACACGGTGGACTTCGTGTGGGCCCGCAGTGGCGCGCTGCTCGACGCCGATTCGCTCGGGGCGCTGCTCGCCGCACAGCGGGCGGCCGGGAAGGCAATCGTGCTGGGTACCAACGACGTGAAGCTGACGCCCCTCGGTCCGCACGCCGTGGTGTGGTCCGGTATCGTGTCCGGCGTGGTACAGGACTCGCTCGGGGCGCAGCGTGAGGTCCGGGGCGCGCTGACCCTGGTGCTGCGACAGGACGGCCAACGGTGGGTGATCGCTGCGGGGCACGAGTCGGTGCGGCCGTTCGACGACGCGCACGAGGCGGCCACCGCCGGATCGCGCTGACGGTGCGCGCCGCCCGCCTCATCGCCGTCGCCATGCTGGCGGCATCCACGCTTGCCGCGCAGGCGATCGCCACGCCCCCGCGTCCTCCCCGCCCGGCGCCTCGTCCCCCATGCTGTTCCACCATCTACGTCGACGGACTCGTCACGTCAGGCTACAGCACCGGTGCGGTGCAGGTGAGCGGCGCGCTCGCGCCGACCGAGCCACCGCCGCCAAAGGGGGAGTCGCCCGGCAGCCTGCCGGGCGGGGGGATGGCCTGGGTGGCAGGCTACTGGGTGTGGAATGGGTCGGAGTTCGTCTGGAACGCAGGCCGTTGGATGCCCATTCCTGTTGGGGCCACCAGCTGGGTGCCGGGCCGGTGGGAAAGCCGGACTGATGGCTACGCGTGGGTGGCCGGTCGGTGGACGTAGGACAACCAATCACGGAGGATGGAAATGCCTGATGCTCCAATTGCCAGGGCCCTTGCGGGGCACTGGTCTTCGCTCGCACTTCGCGGCGCGTGCGCCGTGCTGTTCGGTATCGCCGCGTTCATGTGGCCTGGCCTGACTGTCGCCACTCTCGTGCTGATCTGGGGTGCCTATGCGCTGATCGATGGCGTGCTCGCCCTGATGGCGGGCGTCCGCACGAAGATCTGGTCACTGGCGTTCATCGGCGTGGTCGGGATCCTGGCCGGCGTGGGCACCTTCATCTATCCCCAAATCACCGCGCTGGTGCTGCTCTACTTCATTGCGTTCTGGGCGATCGTGACCGGAATGACCGGCGTGTACCTGGCGATCCGGCTGCGCAAGGAACTGACCGGTGAGTGGGTGCTGGCGCTGGCTGGACTGCTGTCAGCGGCATTTGGCGTCATGCTGATCACCCGGCCCGGCGCGGGCGCGCTCACGGTGGTCTTCCTGATCGCGTCATACGCCGTGGCGTACGGAGTGCTGCTGCTGTGGCTGGGGTTCAAGCTCAAGGGCCTTCCCAACCGGGTCGCAGCTGCGTGATGTAAACTCACGGCGCCACCCGGCTCATGGTGGCGGTAGTGATCCTCGGCGCGATCGCGGGCAAGCTGTTTCTGCGCCATCGCGCGGCGGTGTCCAGCCGGGAGTGAGCGCCGGGCGGCTATCTTCTCGGCGTCGATGACCTCACAGAATCAGGCGCGTCTCCAGCTCGTGGTTGCGGCACTGCTCTTTTCCACGGGCGGTGCCGCGATCAAGGCGTCCACGCTCACGGCGTGGCAGGTGGCCGGCTTCCGGTCGGGCTTCGCGGCGCTCACGCTCCTGCTGCTGGTGCCGGCGACGCGGCGCGGGTGGGGATGGCGCCCGGCGCTGGTGGGCGTGGCCTATGCCGCGACGCTGATCCTGTTCGTGACGGCGAACAAGCTGACCACGTCGGCGAATGCAATCTTCCTGCAGGCGACGTCGCCGGTGTACCTGCTGCTCCTGGGGCCGCTGTTCCTGAAAGAGCTGGCGCGGCCACGGGATCTCTGGGTGGTCGCGGCGGTGCTCGCGGGGCTGCTGCTGTTCTTCGTGGGCACGGAGGCGCCGGTGGCGACGGCACCCGACCCGGCGACGGGCAACGTGCTCGCGCTACTGAGCGGCGTGTGCTTCGCCGTGACCATCGCCGGGCTCCGGTGGCTCTCCCGCGGCGTCGAGGACACCGGTCTCGCGACGGTGGCGATCGGCAACCTGATCGCCTTCTTCTGGGGATTGCCGTTCGCGCTCCCGGTGGTGTCGGCGACGGCGATGGACTGGGTGATGATGTTGTACCTGGGATCGATCCAGATCGGCCTGGCGTATGCGTGCCTCACGCGCGGGCTGCGCAGCGTGCCGGCGCTGCAGGCCTCGCTGCTGCTGATGGTGGAACCGGTGCTCAATCCGGTGTGGTCGTGGCTGGTGCATGGGGAGCGTCCGAGCCACTGGGCGCTGCTGGGCGGGGCCCTGATCATCGGGGCGACAGCGACGCAGGCGGTCGTGCAGGCGCGGGAGGAACCGGCGTGAGCTTCATTCCGACGTTGATCGAGACCATCCGGATCAAGGATGGTGTGGCGCCGCTCTGGTACCTCCACCTGAGGCGGCTGAGCGAGAGCTGCCGGCAGCTGGGGGTGCCGTTTCCGCTCAAGATGGAGGTGCCGGCAGGTGGGCCCGACCGGGTGGTGAAGCTCGAGGTGGGTCCCAGGGGAATGACGGTGACGGATCGGCCGCTGGAGTTGTCGACCGGTGTCCGGCTGGCGACGGTGCGCACGGAGCATCCTGCGTATCCGCACAAGACGACGGCACGGGAGGCGTTCCTGAAGGCGCGGGCGGAGGCGGCAGCGGCGGGGTCTGATGATGCGCTGCTGCTGACCGCCAGCGGGATGGTCGCCGAGTGCGGGATCTGGAGCCTGTTCTGGTGGGAGGCCGACCGGGTGGCGGCGCCCCCGATGGGGCTCGGTGTGCTGCGGGGCATCGCCAGGATGCGGATCGAGGAGGTAAAGGGTAAGGTTGTGGAGCAAACGCTGTCCCGGGCGCAGCTTGAGGGCCGGGCGCTGTTCGTGGCAAATGCGGTTCGGGGGGTGGTCCCGGTGGTGGAACTGGATGGGTCCAAGGTGCCGGAGTCGAGGTATCTCAAGGACTTGGCCATGCAGTTCTGGCCTTGACCAAGCCAAAGCGGCGCTTACTTTTGGCTGCTCGACAGGGGACCGGCAGCCCCCTGCATGGTGGCTGTAGCTCAATTGGTTAGAGCGCCGCACTGTGGCTGCGGAGGTTGCGGGTTCAATCCCCGTCAGTCACCCTCTGAAATTTGAAGCCCGGCGCGAAAGTGCGCCGCCGGAATTCAGAGGTCCGTAGCTCAATTGGTAGAGCACCGGTCTCCAAAACCGGGGGTTGCAGGTTCGATTCCTGCCGGGCCTGTGTGGGACTCAGTTTGCTGGCGCTATCGTCTAGAGGCCTAGGACACAGCCCTCTCAAGGCTGGTACACGGGTTCGAATCCCGTTAGCGCTACTGGAAAAATGGAAGCAGGCGGGAACACCGGCCCCATCGTCTATCGGTTAGGACGCGACCCTTTCAAGGTTGAAAGACGGGTTCGATTCCCGTTGGGGCTATGGGAATTCGCGCGGCGCTAGCTCAATTGGCAGAGCAAGTGACTCTTAATCACTAGGTTGTAGGTTCGATTCCTACGCGCCGCATCCATGCACACTGATTCAGGCTCCCTGACAGGGGGCCTTTTTCTTTGGGGCCAGCGAAGCGAAGTTCAACCTTCATGACTGATCGACGTTACAACGACGACGAGGTGGCGGCCATCTTCCTGAAGGCCGCCGAGAATCCCGCGGCGCAGCCTCCCGGCAGCTCGCGAAGCGAAGGGCTCACGCTCGCGGAGCTCCAGGACATCGGCCGCGAGGTCGGCATTCCAGCCGAGGCCGTCGCGCTGGCCGCGCGGTCAGTCGATGTCGACGCAGGCACGCCGTCAACGACGATGCTCGGCCTGCCGATTTCGGTGGAGCGGACGGTGGAGTTGAATCGGTGGCTCACTGACGCGGAGTGGGAGCGCCTGGTGGTGCAGCTGCGCGAAGTGTTCAGTGCCAAGGGCAGGATGAGCGCGTCCGGCTCCTTCCGCCAATGGACGAACGGAAACCTGCAGGCGCTGCTCGAACCGACAGCCACTGGTCATCGCCTTCGTCTTCGCACGCTGAAGGGCTCGGCGCGCGGCAGCATCGGACTCGGCCTCTTGCTCATCGGTGCTGCGGTTGTGGTGGCGATCTCCGGCGCCGTCGCCGGACATCTCGGCAGCTCGTTGCCCGGCGTCGCTCTCCTCTCCCTCATGGGCCTCGGCGCGGCCGCCTATGGCGCGCTTCCACTTCCTCGCTGGGCGCGCTTGCGCGGCCAGCAGATGGATGCCATCGCTGCCGGACTCCTCACCCTGCCTTCAGGCCCCCAGCCAACACCAACCCTGCCTCTCCCGAGCGACTGAGCCCAGGCGCGTAGCGTCAGGCTGGAAGCAAGCGGAACCCTTCGCGCCGCGCGGCGTCGGCCAGACGCTGATCGATGGTGACGAACTCCAGGGTAGCGGGCCGGTGTCCGCTGGCCACGAGTGCGGCGGCGAGCTGGTGCGCATCGGCGGAGCGCAGCGCGTGGACGCGCAGGAGCCGCTCGGCCTGGTCGCGCACCTGCGGACCGGGGGCGATCTCGACCCACTGATCAGCGAGCACGTCGAGCCGGCTGCGTGCGAGCGCCATGTTCGGCCCGGTGATGCGACCTTCGCGCTCGAGCCGAGCCAGGGCAGCGGCGCATTCGGCCCGGCTGCCCCACCAGGCCGCCACCGACGGATCGGCGCGCAGCAGCGCTCCCAGCGCGCGGGTCTCGGGCTCCGGGACGACAAGAGGAATGAGTGCCGAGGAGTCCCAGAACTTCATCGGCCGCCCTCCCGCTCCTCGAGGAGGTAGTCCACCGCGCTTGGTCCGGCCACCACGGAGGGCATCGGGAGGTCCAGGACGGTGGCGTCAGCGGGCTTCCGGGGCAGGGAAACGAGGCCATCGCCCACCAGGGCGAGCAGCCGGGCGTCGGACTGGTCGATATCGCCAACCGGCTCAAGGCGGGCAACTGGGCGCCCGCGATCGGTTATGACAATGGTCTCACCCTGCTGAACCTCGCGGATGAGTGCAGATAAGCTGTTCTTGGCTATGGAGATGGTTTCGTAGCGCATAATTAAGCTAGTATGGCCTATATAGATCAGCGTGATAGGCTAGAGTCAAGAGTCCAGAGTCAAGGGCTAATATAGCTAATTAGAGAGTTGAGCGGTATTAGGATGCCTCCGCCCCTCCCGCCCTTGTCGGCGCGGCTGGACGGCGCAGTATTGAGGCGGTCAACAAGGCTCTCCCTCCCACCTTTCTTCCCTCCTCACCTCCCAGGCGCATGGAAGACTTTGAGAAGCTGGGCGCGTTCTACCTGGGCCGAGTCCAGGACCTGGCCGCGGGCAAGCACACCGACGAGCTGGTCCTGTATGACTCCAAGGACCTGACCACTCACGCCGTGATCATCGGCATGACCGGAAGTGGCAAGACCGGGCTCGGCATCGGCCTCATTGAAGAGGCTGCCATCGACCGCATCCCGGTGATTGCCATTGATCCCAAGGGGGACCTGGGCAACCTGCTGCTCACCTTTCCCGAGTTGCGGCCATCCGACTTCGAGCCGTGGGTGAGTGTGCAGGAGGCGGAGGCGAAGGGGCTCACCCGCGAGAAATTCGCGGAGGAGAAGGCGTCGGCATGGGAGAAGGGACTGGCTGAGTGGGGCCAGTCAGCGGACCGGATCAAGCGGCTCAGGGAAGCGGCGGACTTCGCGATCTACACACCGGGCAGTACGGCCGGTACGCCCATCTCAGTGCTGCGTGGGTTCACGGCACCGCCGGAAGCAATCCGCAGCGACGCCGATCTTTTCCGCGAGCGGCTACAAACCACCGCGAGCAGCGTGCTGGCGCTGCTCGGCATTGATGCCGACCCGATCACGAGCCGGCAGCACATCCTGGTGTCGAACATTCTCCAGCGCTCGTGGACGGCGGGGAAGGACCTGGACCTCCCCGGACTGATCGGGCAGATCCAGAACCCGCCTTTCGAGAAGATCGGCGTGATGGAGGTGGACCAGGTCTTTCCCGCGAAGGATCGCACGGCGCTGGCGATGCAGATCAACAACCTGCTTGCCGCACCGGGCTTCGAGGCCTGGATGTCGGGGGTGCCGCTCGATGCATCGACGCTGCTCTACACACCGGCGGGGAAGCCCAGGGTGTCGGTGCTGTCTATTGCGCATCTGGGCGACGCAGAGCGGATGTTCTTCGTCTCCATGCTGCTCAACGAGCTCATCGGATGGATGCGACAGCAGCCGGGTACGGGCTCGCTGCGCGCGATCCTCTACATGGACGAGATCTTCGGGTATCTGCCGCCCGTCGCGAACCCGCCCACCAAGATGCTGTTCCTCACCCTGCTTAAGCAGGCACGCGCCTACGGGCTGGGTGTCGTGCTCGCCACGCAGAACCCGGTGGATCTCGACTACAAGGCGCTGTCGAATGCCGGCACCTGGTGCATCGGCCGACTGCAGACGGAGCGCGACAAGGCACGCGTCATGGAGGGGCTCGAGGGCGCGTCGGCGGGAGGGAACTTCGATCGTGGTGCGATGGAGCAGATCATCGCTGGCCTGGGCAAGCGGGTGTTCCTGTTGCACAGCGTGCACGAGTCGAAGCCGACCATCTTCCAGACTCGCTGGACGATGTCGTACCTCGCCGGTCCGCTGACCCGGGACCAGATCAGGAAGCTGACGCCCGCCGTCGCCGCGACCGGGGAAGCGGCGCCCGCCGCGGCGAGCAAGTCACGCGTGGCACCTCCGGTAACCGATGGCGGTGCCTCGGGTCCACCTTCGGTGCCGGCCGGCATTCCGGAATTCCACCTTCCGACGGACGGTGATGCGACGTACCAGCCGAGGCTGCTTGGCGTGGCGGATGTGACCATCTCGAGCGCCAAGTACGGTATCAACCGCACGGACCGGGTGCTGCACACTGTCGGGTTCGGCGACGGCCCGGTGCCGGTGGACTGGAGCACGGCGGATGTGCTGGAGGCGGACCTGGCGTCGATCGGGAAGGGAGCGCCGGAGGGGGGCAGCTTCGCACCCGTCCCGTCGGCGGCGCTCAAGGAGAAAAGCTACGCGGCGTGGACCAGGTCCTACACGCAGT
>JANNSD010000169.1:0-5176 GCA_031402225.1 Gemmatimonadota bacterium
CGTATGCCAACTGCGGGCTCCCCTACCACATCGGTGGCGTGATACCAAGGGAAGCCAGCCTGCTGGTCGCGAACGAGCAGCTATTTCGCGAGCAGTTCGCGATCGACGTCCGTACCGGTTGCGAGGCGGTCGCGATCGCGCTGAAGGCGAAGACGGTGGACCTGCGCAACGTCGCGACCGGCGTGGTCACCACCGAGTCCTACGACGCGCTCGTGCTGGCGCCTGGCGCGGTGTCGATCCATCCACCGCTGCCGGGCATCGACCTCCCCGGGATCTTCCACGTGCGAACTGTGCCCGATGCACGGGCCATCCGCGAATGGATCGAGCGCGGCACCTCGTTCCTCACCGGCATGTTCAACTATTCCGGTATTCAGGCGCTCAAGCCCCTGCGCCGGGCCGTCGTCGTGGGCGGCGGGTTCATTGGCCTGGAGATGGCCGAGAACCTGGCGCACCTCGGGTTCGATGTGACCTTGGTCGAGATGCTCGACCAGGTACTGGCGCCGCTCGACCGGGAGTTCGCCCGCATCGTCGAGGCGCATCTGGTGCGGCACGGCGTCCACCTGGCGCTGGGCGACGGAGTGGCCGCGTTCGCCCAGCGGGACAGCGTCCTCGAGGTGCAGACGAAGGGCGGCAAGGCGTATCCCGCCGACATCGTCATCCTCGCGCTCGGCGTGCGGCCGGACACGTCACTGGCCCGGGCCGCAGGGCTCGACATCGGTGAACGCGGCGGCATCCGCGTTGACGAGCAGATGCGCACCAGCGACCCGCACATCTTCGCGGTGGGCGATGCCGTGGAGGTCAGGGATGTGGTGACCGGTCAATACAGCCTGATGGCGCTGGCGGGGCCCGCGAATCGCCAGGGCCGGATCGCTGCCGACGTGATCGCGGGGCGGGAGTCACGCTTCCGCGGCACGCAGGGAACCGCCATCGTCGGGCTCTTCGGGGGCGCGGCGGCCTGGACTGGGGTCAACGAGAAGACGCTGCAGAAGCTCGGTGACTACGACTACGAGAAGATCTATCTCTTCCCGAACTCGCACGCCGGCTACTACCCTGGCGCGAAGCCGCTCGAAATGAAGGTCCTCTTCCGCAAGTCCGATGGAGGCCTGCTCGGGGCGCAAGCGCTCGGCCTGGACGCACCGGCGGTGGACAAGCGCATCAGCGCCCTGGCCATGGCCATCCAGATGGGTGCCACCGTCTACGATCTGGAAGAAGCCGAGCTCTGTTATGCGCCCCAGTTCGGCAGCGCGAAAGATCCCGTCAACTTTGCCGGCATGGTGGCCGCGGACGTCCTGCGGAGCGACCTGCCGCTCGCCCACTGGCCGGACACGGACGGCGCCTTCCTGCTCGATGTGCGCGAGCCGGTGGAACTTGCCGTCGGGTCGGTGCCGGGCGCCGTCAACATTCCGCTGGGTCAGCTCCGCGCACGACTCGGCGAGTTGCCTCGCGATCATGACATCCACGTCATCTGCCGATCCGGCCAGCGCGCCTACACGGCGACCCGAGTCCTGCTGCACGCCGGGTTCAGGGCGCGGACTCTTTCAGGCGGCACAATGGCTCGCGCGATGCTCTCGCTACTGTAGCGGCGCCTGAGCGTTGCCGCCGCCGCCGCGACCCCCCCACGCCTTTCCATGGCACAACGCCAAAACCAACTCGGTGTCTAATGTAGAAAGCCTTGTAGTACAGTGAATTAGGTGTTGGTAACGGGTTTGCAACTGCCGCCATCCATCATGAGCCCCCGCCGGCGGAGCGCAAATCGAACCAGGGGTGGATTCACCCTGATCGAACTGATGGCCGACGTCGTGGTCATCGGGTTCCTCGCGTCGTTGGCACTGGCCAACTACAACTCGACCTTGCGTCAGGCGAGGATCGTGAACGCCATCGGCAACATCAAGGCCATCCAGACCGACCTGCAGTCGATCGAAGCCGGCGGGGACACCCCTCCGGCCACCCTGGCCTCATCGGGCGCGGGACGATGCTGGACCCCTGGGGCAATCCCTACCAGTACAACCCGTTTCCGCCGGACCGGAGGGTTCCGCCCGAGCGCTGAGCTCGGTAGGTCCTTTGGGTCCGCTTCACCAGAGGAGAAGGACGCCATCAGCCACCGCGGCAAGGCGCTCCAAGCCTTCATCAAGTCCCTCACCTAACCCTTCTCACCCCTCACGCAGTTTCAGTTCCTCCTCACGCCCCATGAAGATAACTTCATCCCGATCTCACCCATTCGTGCCCCGGCCGGGGGCAACTTTGCCGCCCGAATTGCTGTGCGAAAGTCTATTGGCTGAGGAGGCAGGAATGTCTGCGATCGCAGCCCACATGACACCCGCGACCGGCGATCCGTCACCAAGAGGAGGAAACATGTCTGCGACCGCAGCCGCCAAGGCACCTCCGGGCGGTATGCGCGGAATCGTGGCGGCGCTGGGATCAGGATCCTCGATGTCCGGACGCCCGAGGATTTTATCTTCATCGGCCATGCGATCATGCGGCCATGCGGCCATGCGGCCATGGAGTGGCGCCCCGCTCGCTCGCCAGACATTCCAGTGGGATGCGGCCAAGCGCCACTTCCCGATGAAGCCCAACGCGAAATTCGTCTCCCAGGTAATGACCATCGCGGGACCCGATGACACCGTCCTGGTCATGTGTCGTTCCGGGAGCCGCAGTGCTGCCGCGGTCAACCTGCTGGCTAAGGCCGGCTATAAGCACGTGTATAACGTCACCGACGGCATGGAGGGGGACGAAGTGGCCGATTCTGGCAGCGCCTTTCTCGGCAAACGCATGAGGAATGGCTGGAAGAACTCGGGCTTGCCGTGGACGTACGAGGTCATGCCCGAAAGGATGCTCCTTCCGGTGGGGCCGGTGGATGTGCCGGGCAGCTAGCGCCCCAACCAAGACGGCGCGTGGGCCATGCACCGCCGTCGAGGAGCGATATGGCATCACGCTGGCGCTCGGAGAAGGGCTGATGGGGGTTGAAGCAGCTGGACAGCGACGCGCTCGTGGTAGCGACGAATCCGGCAACACGTACCTGGCCGACATCGTGATTCTCGCCGTCGGGGTCAAGCCTGCCGCCCGCGACGACGTCACCGGCAAGTCATCCGCACCCGATATTCTACACTAAGAGGAGACGGCATCATGGCGACGGCAACGCTGGAACACACGAAGGGAAAGACAGCCGCGACCCCGGAAGGCACCGCGCGCGTCACGGTGGACAACGCGCGGATCGACCGGCTGAAGGAACAGTACGTATCTACGCCGCAGGAGATTGACCACGAGCGGACTGTGATCATGGCCGACGTCTACGAGGATACGGCTGGCTTTCACCAGATCGTCCGCAGGGCCAAGTTCTTCGAGCAGCTGATGGAGCGGAAGAAGCTCTACATCGACGAGAACCTCTTCGTCGGCAGCATGGCGAGTTCCGTTAACGGGATCTACACCTATCCGGAATGGAACGTGGAGTGGATGAAGGCGGAGAAGACAGTCGAAAAGTCAAAGACCCCCGAAGAGCGGAAGGCGAACCAGTGGGCGCTCGAGTACTGGGGCAAGTGGGCGCTGCGGCCCCGGGCCGACGAGGCCTTCATCATCAAGTATGGCTTTGATCCGGACCCCATCTATAAATCCGGTCTCGTTACGGAGTTCCTGTCCTGGCCGGGTGGCGGCGGCAACCTGAACTACCCCAAGGTTTACAACGAGGGCCTGGCCAGCATGCTCAAGGACGTGCAAGAGAGGCAGATGGCCCTCGAATTTCGGCTGCCGAATGCCTCCAAGTTCTACTTCTACGAGGCCTGTAAGATCACGATGCGGGCCGTCATCCGGCTCGCTCACCGGTATGCCGAGCTGGCCCGGGAGATGGCGACGAAGGAAAAGAACGAAGTCCGCAAGGCGGAGCTGATCGCCATCGCCGAGACCTGCGAATGGGTGCCCGAGCATCCCGCCCGGAACCTGCGAGAAGCCATCCAGAGCCACTTCCTCTGTCACATCGCGGCAGAGATCGAGCAGGTGGGTTGCGGCTACTCGGAGGCCCAACTGGGACAGCACCTGGAGCCGTATTATCAGCGTGACAAGGCGGCGGGCCTGGTCAATGAAGAGCAGGCGATCTTCATGCTCAGGAACCTGTTCATCAAGCTCAACGAGGTTGGTTACTACTACGGAGAGACAGTGCATCTGTCGAACTCAGCCGACTTGGCGCAGAGCATCACCCTCGGAGGGTTCACCGAAGCCGGCGACGACGCCACGGCGGAGATGGACTACCTGATCCTCGATGCGGCCATGTACCTCAAACTGCCACAACCCCCGCTCACATGCATGTACACGGACAAGATGAGCGGCAGGTTCCTGGAGAAGGTTCTCGACATGATCGACACCGGCGTCGGCATGCCACAGTTCATCAACTGCCGCTTGACGGTGGAACGAGCCCTCTATCTTTTCGGCGGCTCCGAGATGGGCATGACGATCGAAAAGGCAAGGCGTATGTGTATCGGCGGGTGCGTGCCCTGCTTCATCCCCTTCGAGACCGGCCACCCTGTCGAAAGCCAGCCCAACCTGGGGAAAGTCCTCGAGCTGACGATGAACAACGGCTTTGATCCCCGAACCAAAGTGCAGATCGGACCCAAGTCCGGCGATCCCGAAACGTTCAAGGACTTCGAAGAGCTGTATGCCGCTTTCGAGAAGCAGCTCCAGTTCTGCGAGGATATTGCCCGCCGCGAGTCCTGGATCGGGACCATCCTGTGTGCCGAGTACCTGCCGGTCACTTGGCGATCCGTCCTCACCGCAAGTTGTATCGAGCGCGGCCTCGAGAGCTGGAATGGCGGGGCCAACTACTACACGGTCGCCCAGGTCGCCGTCGGAGGCGTCGATGCCGCGAACGGTCTGATGGCCGTCAAGCACCTGGTATTTGACGAGAAGAAGCTGACCATGGCCGAGCTGAAAATGGCCCTGGCCGCCAACTGGGAGGGAGACTACGAGAAAGTTAGAAAGATGTGTTATGAGGATCCCAAGCACGGCAACGACATTCCTGAGGTGAACATGATGGTCCGCAGGGTGTACAACAGCCTCCATCAGGCCTTCCAGAACGTCGATGGAGGTGGCAACTACCTCAGCAAAGACATCAAGTCGACCCTTGACTGCTACACCAAGAGCTTCCACAACCAAATGGGTAAGATTACGGGGGCGCTGCCGACCGGCAAAA
>JANNSD010000170.1:0-49433 GCA_031402225.1 Gemmatimonadota bacterium
GGTGCGATGGAGCAGGTCATCGCCGGACTGGGCAAGCGCGTGTTCCTGCTGCACAGCGTGCACGAGCCGAAGCCGACCATCTTCCAGACTCGCTGGACGATGTCGTACCTCGCCGGTCCGCTGACGAGGGAACAGATCAGGAAGCTGACGCCCGCCGTCGCCGCGACCGGGGAAGCGGCGCCCGCCGCGGCGAGCAAGTCACGCGCGGCACCTCCGGTAACCGATGGCGGTGCCTCGGGTCCACCTTCGGTGCCGGCCGGCATTCCGGAATTCCACCTTCCGGCAGACGGTGATGCGACGTACCAGCCGAGGCTGCTTGGCGTGGCGGATGTGACCATCTCGAGCGCCAAGTACGGCATCAACCGGACGGATCGGGTGACCCACACCGTCGGCTTCGGCGACGGCCCGGTGCCGGTGGACTGGAGCACGGCGGATGTGCTGGAGGCGGACCTGGCGTCGTTCGGGAAGGGAGCGCCGGAGGGGGGCAGCTTCGCACCCGTGCCGTCGGCGGCGCTCAAGGAGAAAAGCTACGCGGCGTGGACCAGGTCCTACACGCAGTGGCTCAAGGCGAACGAGGCGATCACCCTCTATCGGAGCCTGGCGTTGAAGATCACGTCGGAGGCGGGAGAGTCGGAGAAGGATTTCCGCATCCGTCTGCAGAACAACTCGCGGGAGCAGCGCGACGCGAAGGTAGAGGCGCTGCGCCAGAAATTCGCCGCGAAGCGGGCGTCACTGACGGACCGGCTGCAGCGTGCCGAGCAGCGGGTGCAGAAGGAGCAATCGGAGCGGGGCGCGCAGATGATCGGCACGATGGCGTCGATCGGCACGGCGGCGCTCGGTGCGTTCTTCGGCAAGAAGACCTTCAGCGCGGCGTCGGCATCACGGATGGGAACGGCGGCACGCGGCATGGGACGGATGCAGAAGGAATCAGGCGACGTGGCGCGGGCGAACGAGAGCGTCGAGACCGTGCGGCAGGCGCTGGCGGAGCTGGATCAGCAGATCGAGACGCAGGCCGGGGCGCTGCACGGTGGATTCGACGCCCAGGCGGAGGCGCTGGAGACCATCACCATCAAGCCGAAGGCGTCGGACGTGCAGGTGCACGAGGTGGGGCTGGTGTGGATGGCATCGTGAGGAGCGCTTCACGGTTGGCCCATGATTGCTTGTGGGCGGGCTGGTAAGGTTGGCGGGAGGCCCCTGGTGAAGGGCCGAGTCGACCTTCAGGAGGACGTGATGACTTCTACGGCGTTGCGGTGTGCCCTGCTGGCTACTCTCTCGCTCCCGGGGGCGCTGGCCGCCCAGACGTCGGGCAGCACCAAGACATTCACCAAGCCGGCGGCGGGCGGCATTCATTGGGTGATCGATCCCAACCACTCGGAGGTGACGTTCCGCATTCGCCACATCCTGGGTCGGGTACGTGGATCGTTCACCCGCTTCAACGCGACACTGGTGACGAGCACCGGTGACTGGCGCAACGGCACCATCAATGTCTACATCCAGTCCAAGAGCATTGATACAAACAACGATGCGCGCGACGCCGACCTCCGCTCACCGAGGTTCTTCGCGGCCGACAGCTTTCCGCTCATTACCTTCGAGAGCACCGGCATCGTGGCGGGGAACAACACCTTCGAAATGGGTGGCCTGCTCACTATCAGGGGCGTGACGCACCCGGTGGTCCTCACTGGTGAGTATCGGGGGCTCACCAAGGACGAGAACGGAAAAGAGCGGGTGGCCTTCGAAGGATCGACGCTCATCAACCGGAAGCAGTACAACCTCGACTGGAACCAGACGCTCGAGTCTGGCGCCATGCTGGGCGACGACGTCGAGATTGAAATCGCGCTGGAGGCGATGCGGCAGTAGCCAGCCGATCGCCTCGCGTTTCGCAGCCCACCAGTTCGGGGCGCCCCGGAGCAAGCTGCAAGCCGGTGCGCCCCGTTTCAACTTCATGATCTGCCGGCACTTAGGGGCGAGCTGCGTAGCGGGCCTGCGCGGCATCGGGGTTGCAATTGGTGCTGTCCATATCCTCATGCGGGCAGGCACCAATGACACGTTCCTTCCGTCGCGCGACGCGGCACCTCATCCTTGCCATTCCGTTCGTCGCGGCCGCCTGTGGCGGCGGCGGCGACCCGCTGTCGCCCCCAACCACCGGGGGCGTCGCGATTACGGTCAACGGGCTGCCCGCGGGCGTTGCGGCCAGCATCACCATGACGGGCCCCGGTGGCTTCACTCGGGCGCTGACGGCATCGGGCACCGTGGACGGACTGGTGCCCGGTACCTACACCCTCTCGGCGGCCAACGTCACCGGGGAAGGGAGCACCTATGCGCCGGCCACCGCTTCGCAGTCGATCGATGTGCCGGCTTCTACCTCCCGGGTACAGGCCAGCGTCACCTATGCGCAGCAGAACAGTCAACTCGTGCTGACGCTGTCGGGGCTGCCGGGCGGCGCCAACGGAGGCGTCCTGGTGACGAATGCGTCCGGATTCTCCCGGACGGTCACGGCCACGACGACGCTGAGCGCACTCGCGCCGGGGATCTACACCATTGCCGCCTCGACGGTGACCTCGGGGACCGATACCTACGCGCCCAGCCCGGCCAGTCAGCAGGTACAAGTGACCGTCGGCCAGTCGACGAACGCCGCGGTGTCCTACGCGCTGTCGGTACCCGGCACGGTGAATCTGGTGATCGATGGGCTCACCATCACCCAGTCGGTCCAGTCATATGACGACACCGTGCCCCTGGTCGCCAATCGCGATGCGTATCTCAGGGTATTCGTGCGCGCCGACCAGGCAAACACGGTGGCGCCGGCGGTGCGGGTGCGGCTGTACCAGGGCTCCAACCCGACTCCGGTGGTGACGTACACCCTCTCCGCTCCCGTGGCCGCCGTGCCGGTGACGGTGGACCAGGGCACGCTCAACAGTTCCTGGAACCAGCTGATCCCGGCGAACCTGATGACGACTGGGCTCCGGGTCACCGCCGACGTCGACCCTGGTAACGGGGTGCCCGAGAGCAGTGAGGGCGACAACAGTTACCCCGTGTCCGGATTGCAGCAGCAGCTGGATGTGCGCGCCGTCGCCGCGTTCAACATTCAACTCGTACCCGTGATCGTCCAGACGCTGACGGGTGGTGTCAACGCGGGCAACCAGGACCAGTTCGTGGTGACACTCAAGAAAACGATGCCCTTGGGCGCCGTAAATGTCACCCTCCGTACCACCCCGTACAGCTCGACGGCGCTCGCGCTGCAGAGCAACAACGCGAACGGGGCATGGGGCGCGGTGCTGAGTGAGATCTTCACGCTGCAGGCGGCTGAAGGCACCGGGAAGTATTTCTACGGCGTGGTGAAGACCAGCTACGGTAGTGGCACTGCGGGCATCGGCTACGTCGGCAACAAGGGCGCGGTGGGATGGGACAGACTGCCGAGTGGTGATGGGGTCCTCGCACACGAGGTGGGACACAACTTCAGCCTGGGCCACGCGCCGTGTGGCGGTGCAGGCGGGCCGGATCCCCAGTTCCCCTATGCCGGCGGCACCATCGGTGTCTGGGGGCTCGACCTGTCGTCCCTCACACTCAAGCCCCCCACGACCCCTGATCTCATGGGCTACTGCGGCGGCACCAACTGGATCAGCGACTACCACTACCAGAAGGCGCTCAACTTCCGGCAGAACACCCTCGGCGCCGTCAGAACCGGGCCGCAGCCGGGGTTGCTTGTGTGGGGCCGCATCGTCAACGGGGCGGTGACACTCGAGCCCGCCTTCGAGATTTCGGCGCCGGCGAGCGTGCCGTTACGGCGCGGTCCCTACCAGCTCGAGGGTCTCGACGACCGCGGTACGATCCTGTTCAGCCACCCGTTCGATGGCGATCTGGTGGCGGATCTGGATGGCGAGCAGCGGCAGTTCGCCTTCGTGATTCCGCTCAACGCCAGCAGGACCGATCGCCTGGCGCGGTTGCGGGTGCGCGGCGGCATCCGCACCGTCGAGTGGGCGAGTGCCGCGGCGCTGGGAGCCCAGGGCAGGGGGCAGGTGGCGATGCTGCAACAGCAGCCGGCCACCAACGGTACCGCGAGCAGGGTCGCGTCCGGTGCGGTGCGGCTCCGCTGGAACGCGGCGGACTATCCGATGGCGCTGGTCCGGGACGCGGCCACCGGGGAGATCCTCTCCTTTGCGCGGAACGGCGATGCGACCGTCGGCGTGTCGGGCCGTGATCTCGACGTGACCTTCTCGGATGGCGTGCGCAGCCGTCAGGAACGAGTCACGCCGCCGTAACGCGCCCGCAACACCTGAAGGGACGCCGGGGGCCGCTGCCACGCGCAGCGGCCCCCGGCTACTCTTCCGCCCCATGCCGCGTTCACTGCTGTTCCTTGTCGCCCTCCTCGCCTGCGCACCGCCCGGCATGATCGTCGGCCAGGCCTCCGCGCAGGTTCCCCGGCGCCCGAAGCTCGAAGTGCTGATCGTGGTGGACCAGCTCCGGCCGGACTACTTCGCGCGCTATGACGCCCAGCTGACCGGCGGGCTCGGCCGGTTCGCCAGGGAAGGGGTGTTCTTCACCAACGCGCGACAGAATCACGCCATCACGGAGACCGCGCCGGGGCATGCCACCGTGCTCTCCGGTCGTACGCCCGCCAGTACGGGCGTCGTCAGCAACGCGCTGGGCGTGCTCGACTCTGCCACGGCGCTGCTCGGCCCCCGGAACGCGCCGGGCGCCTCGCCTCGCCGGTTTCGCGGCACCGCACTCTTTGACTGGCTGCTGGCGCGTGATTCCGCGACCCTGGTGCTTTCTGTGTCCCGCAAGGATCGCGGGGCGATCCTGCCCGTGGGTCGCGCGCGAGGCAACGTCTTCTGGTATGCCAGCGGTGGGTTCACCACCAGCACCTGGTACGCCGCCACGCTCCCGGAGTGGCTGACGGCGTGGAACAACCGGGAAGGTCCGCGGCGCTTGGCCGGCAGCACTTGGCGCACGCTCCTGGAGAGTGCTGCGTATCCGGAACCGGACTCAATGTCCTACGAGAACGGCGGTCAGGACTTTACCTTCCCGCACCTGATCTCCCCGGATTCTGGCCTGGCAGCGCAACAGGTAGCTGAAACGCCTTGGATGGACTCCCTGACGCTCGATGTGGCCCTCGAGGGAGTGCGCCGCGTGGGGATCGGCCAGCGGAATGGCACCGACCTGCTGGTGATCGCCCTGTCGGCCACCGATGAGATCGGGCATGCCTTCGGTCCTGATTCCAGGGAAATACACGATCAACTCCTCCGTCTGGACCGCTGGCTTGGCTGGTTCACCGATTCGCTGGCTGTCCTGGTACCGGGCGACGCGACGGTGTTTGCGCTGACCGCCGACCACGGCGTGCTGCCGTTCCCGGAACGCACCGGCATCGGGGGGCGCACATCCCTGGCGGCCATAACCCGTCGCACCGGTCGGGCGCTGGAGCAGCGCTTCCGGGTACCACTCGGCTTCCGCTTCGATTCCGGGTTGCTCACGGCGGATGTGGGGTCGCTGCGGGCACGCGGCGTCGATGTCGACAGCCTCGCCGACGTGCTCGCGCGCGAAGCGCGAGCACAGCCCGGGGTCGTGAAGGTCTTCACACCCCGCTCGCTCGCCCGCGCCGCGGCAACCGACGCGGAGGCGCGGCTCTGGCAGCGCACCATTCCTCCGGCGCAGGGCTGGCTCGTGGCCGCGTCCGTTGGCCCCGGCTGGCTCTGGGCGGACTCGCCGGGCTGGACGACCCATGGCACCACGCAGCCGCTCGACCTGGACGTGCCGGTGATCTTCTACGGCGCGGGCCTGCGGGCCCAGCGGGTGGCGCGGCGGGTAACGACCGAGGACATTGGTCCGACGTTCGCAGCCCTGGCCGGTGTGCGGCCCACCGAACCGGTGACGGGTCGTGTGCTGCCGGAAGCGACGGGGCGGCACTGATGGCCGGCGTGCCCGAGCTGCCCTGTTACCCCTGCCCGCACGACTCCGCATGCTGCGCCTACGGTGCCACCGTCAGTGAGCAGGAAGTGGAGGCGATCGTCCGCGCGCACGGCGAGGGGAAGGTGTACCGGACTCGGTGGGGCGAGTGGCGGACGCGAGTGAAGGCTCGCCGCTGTGTGTTCCTGAAGGACGGCGGATGCAGCATCCACGCGGAGTCGTATTATCCGCTGGTGTGCCGCGGGTTCCCATGGACCGATGCAGAGACCGGCGGCCCGTACGAGTTCGACCAGACGATCTGCCCGGAGTTCGTGCTCAGGCCGGAGCTGGTGCAACTGACAAAGCGGGGAACTGCAACGGCGTGAGGGGGAACGGCGACTGCGGGATGCGCGTACACCTTTTGGAGTTCGAAGCAATGACCATTGGCTGGCAATCGGTTGGCTCGGGGTTCAGGAATGCAGCGACTCGCCTCCGCCGTCGCTGTTCCTCCTTACGCTTGCTGTTCCTCCTCACGCTTCTCACACCAGCGTTCGCCATGGCCCAGTCGTCCGACAAGATCCTCGACCACGCGCGTCAGATCATCAAGGCTGCACCCATCATCGACGGTCACAACGACTTGCCGTGGGCGATCCGCACCAGCAACACGGCGCCGTTCGATGTGGACGCCTATGACTTGCGGCAGGCGACGCCGGGGCACACCGATTTCGCGCGGCTCGCGGCCGGTGGCATTGGCGGCCAGTTCTGGTCGATCTACGTGCCCGGCGAGGTGAAGGACAGTGGCTACGCGAAGATCCAGCTGGAGCAGTTCGATATCGCCCGGCGCTTCATCGCGAAGTACCCGGACCAGCTCTCGCTCGCCCTGACCGCGGCCGACATCGAGGCGGCCAACCAGGCCGGCAAGATCGCGAGCCTGCTCGGCATGGAGGGCGGCCACGCCATCGAGAACT
Organism: Gemmatimonadota bacterium; assembly: GCA_031402225.1. Lineage (GTDB taxonomy): Bacteria > Gemmatimonadota > Gemmatimonadetes > Gemmatimonadales > GWC2-71-9 > JAGGAG01. The sequence goes on from JANNSD010000170.1 coordinate 6,849, forward strand.
CGCTGGGCGCCCTGCGGGTGTACTACGACCTGGGTGCGCGGTACATGACGCTGACGCACAACGTAGTGCTCGACTGGGCCGACGCCGCGCTGGACAAGCCGGTGCATGGTGGACTCACCGCGTTCGGGCGCGAGGTGATCGCCGAGATGAACCGGATGGGCATGATGGTGGACCTGTCGCACGTATCGCCAGGGGTCATGAGCGATGCCCTCGATGTCACCCAGTCGCCGGTCATCTTCTCCCACTCGTCGGCGCGTGCGCTGGTGGACTATCCCCGCAATGTGCCCGACTCGATCCTGGCCCGGATGCCGAAGAACGGCGGCGTGGTAATGGTGACCTTCGTCCCGGCCTTTGTGTCCACCGAGGTCATGGCGTGGGAGGCGAAGGCCCGGGACTGGAAGCCGGCTGGTGTGCCTGAGGCGGACACGGCCGCGGTAAAGGCGCAGCGGGAGGAGTGGCTCAAGGACAACCCGCGCCCGCAAGCCACGCTGGCCCAGGTGGCCGATCACATCGAGCACGTGAAGACGCTGGCGGGCGCAGATCATGTCGGCATCGGCAGCGACTTCGACGGCATCGACACGACGCCGGTCGGGCTGCAGGATGTCTCCACCTTCCCGGCGCTGTTCGCCGAGTTGATCCGGCGGGGCTGGAGCGACGAGGACCTGAAGAAGCTGGCGCGTGGCAATATCCTGCGCGTGCTCAGGGCGAATGAGCAGGTGGCGGCGCGGCTGCAGAAGACGAAGCGGCCGTCGGTTCAGACCATCCAGCAGCTCGACGGCGCGTCAGCGCAATCAACGCCATGACCACCGCCACCGTCGCGAACCCGAACCACTGCAGCATGTAGCTCGTGTGGGGGCCGTCATCGAGCGGTGGCGGCTCGAGGCGACGGGGCCAGGCCGGCGGGCCCGGCCCCGCCGATGCGAACAGCATGACGCCCATCACGGGATAGGGCAGCGCGCCCCGCAGGGCGTCGAGTTCGAGTTCCTTCCACGTCACCCGGCCATCGCGAACCAGCGGTTGGCCCCGGCCGGTCCGGGGCGTGATCGTCCGGGCGATCCCGCTGATCGACTGCTCTCCCGCTTCTCCCAGCGAATCCAGCTGTGGCACCGAGATCCCGTCAGGCGACGGGACGAATCCCCTCACCACCAGGATGGCCGAGTCGCCGCGCGCGCCGAGCAGCGGGGTGACCACCACCACACCGGGCGCGCCGCTCAGCACCTGGCCACGGAGGAGCATGTCATGCGCATGATCGAAGGTGCCGCGCGCCGTGAGGCGGCGATCGGCCAGTGCCGCGTTGCCGGCACGGGCGAGGTCGATCGGTGGTAGCTGCCGCGCGGCGAGCGCCGTGACATTGGCGCCGCGCCGCGTCATGAGCCGGGCGCGCTGCCAGAGTCCCAGCCGCGCACAGCCGGCGGCGACCAGCAACATCAGGAGAACGAACAGGATGCGCGCGCGTGGTGACATGGCTGTCTGGGCGTGAGGACATCCCGGGGCCTGCCGGGGCCTGCCGGGGCCTAAGCCCCCGGGACAGACAAAGATACCGGGGCTCGTCAGGCGGTCCGACCCTTGCCTTGCCGGGGCATGATCACCGATTCCACTCGTCCCCGTCAGTGAGGCATCGCCATGTTCCGCCGACTCGCCGTCGCCGTCACCGCGCTCGCGATCATGCTGGCTTCCCAGGTTGAGGCGCAGGCGACCCGACAGGGCATCACGGAAGTGCAAACCCAGCAGCCGCCCTCACGCCGCGGTGCCTGGGGCAGCTTCGGGTTCGGCGCCGGCATGGAACAGGTGGACCTCAGCGATGACGTGCTCGGCTACAGCGATCCACTCTGGCGCCCGAGCTTCAACTTCCGGGTGGGCGGCACCGTGAAGCAGGTGCTGCGTCTCGGGGTGGAGACCTTCGTCTGGACCAACGTCAACAGCGGCGCGACAGAGACGCTGCTCTCCGTGATGCCCATCATCCAGATCTACCCTGTGCGGTGCGCGGGCATCAACCTGCGGGGAGGGGTGGGGTACGCTTGGAGCGGCGTCAGCACCTTCGGCGGGCTCGTCGTCGACAACGGATTCAGCACCATGGTGGGTCTCGGCTGGGAGTTTCCGATAAGCCGAAAGTTCTTCATCACGCCGGGGGTGGACTGGTACCAGCAGTGGTATGGTGGTGGCTTCCAGCCGAGCTACACGGAGCGGGTCATCAACATCAGCCTGAGCCTCGGATTGCAAGGCGGGTGAACGACTTGCGTGAGGGTTGACCGCCTTGGAAGGGGTCGGTATGTTCGTCCCTCGCCGCCCTGGTGGTGAAACTGGTAGACACGCTATCTTGAGGGGGTAGTGCCGTAAGGCATCGCGGTTCGAGTCCGCGCCAGGGCATCCCTCAGCACAAATGCAGGCGCCACTGTAGCTCAGGGGTAGAGCTCTCGATTCGTAATCGAGCGGTCGTCAGTTCAAATCTGACCAGTGGCTCTCAAGCTCGCGGCGGCGCCGTTCGATAATTGAGGCCGCAGCATTGTAACCGGGTGACGGCATCGAGCCTTCACCCGGTTGTCGTTTCAACTCCCATCCGTGGATTGCGGCATGCCCGGTGAGCCTGAGCGCGACGCGTGCGAATACTCGCCGCAGGCGGCACTGTCTCCTGAGGAGCGGCGCCGCTTCCAGGATCCGGTGCGGATCCTCCGGGTGCTGTCCGAGGTGAAGGTGATCGCTGTCGTGGGCCTGTCGCGCAACCCGGCGAAGCCAAGTCACTATGTGTCGGCGCACATGCAACGCGCGGGCTACCGCATCATTCCGGTGACCCCGCACACCGGCACAGTGCTGGGCGAGACAACCTGGCCCGACCTGGCGAGCGTGCCGGTGCCGGTGGATCTCGCCCTGGTGTTCCGCCCTGGGCCGCAATGCCTCAGGATTGCTGAGCAGGCTATCGCGGCTGGCGTGCCGCGGATCTGGTTCCAGTTGCACATCCCGGCGTGGGAGGGAGCACGGCTCGCCGAGGCAGCGAGGCTTGAGGTCGTGGCGGACCGGTGCATCATGGTCGAGCACCGGGCATTCGCCGGCCGGCGGGCCTGACGCCCCCAGGAGCCCCAGGGCTGTCGAAAAGGCGTCCTCCCGGGTAAACTGGTCACCTCGTACGGGACGTAGCGCAGTCCGGTAGCGCACTGCAATGGGGTTGCAGGGGTCGCGGGTTCAAATCCCGCCGTCCCGATGGAAGACACAGAAGTGGTTCCGTGAACGAAGGCCAACCGCCTGGTTGGCCTTTTTTCGTTTCACCATGTGTCAGTGTTGAACGAATTGAGGTTGTCTGTGTGATGCGCCAATCGACGCACGTCAACTTGGAAGGAACTCCCCAGCGGCAACATCTCCGCGACTCGGTGACGCCATGTGGCACGGGAAGGTCGAGCGGCGCGCGAGGAAGCTCAACGTCCTGTCGGCCAGGTACCGAGTCGAGGCGCGTGGTATCGCCGTTCTGGTTGAAACGTTGAAGATCCGGGACGACGCGCAGGTGCTGACCGATGAGGCGATCGCCCTGGCCAACACGGCACTCATCGAGTTGCGGGAAGGCGCAGACGACGCCGAGATCGCGTGGTCGGGGCAGGACGCAGCCGCCATGGCCAGGGCGGTCAGTCGGATCCGGGGCGCCAGGCGGTTGCTGGAACGGGCGGAGGCCGCGCCGCCGCGGGGCGTGGCCGCATCCGTCCCTCGAGGCTAGTTCAGCTTTCGCAATTCGATCGGCCCATTCACCGTGGAGAGCTCGAGCTCCCCCCCGCCGCTGCCGATCGTTCCCCTCAGGCTCCGGGGCGACATCTTGCCCTGCACGGTCATGGGGAACTCGCTGCTGATCACACCGTTGAGGGTGTTGGCCCTGAGGTCGAGGTTGGCGGGCGTCGGCATCTCGACCGTGACCGACCCATTCACGGTCTTCGCCTCGAGACTGCCGGACCAGCTGGAGGCGCCGAGCGTGAGCCGGACGTCGCCGTTCACGGTTTGGGCGCTGCCGGTACCGCGGGTGGTGAGCGTGACGTCCCCGTTCACTGACGTCACCTCCGCGTCGGCGACAAGCCCGCCAGCGGCGACCGCGCCGTTGACGGTCTGTCCGTCGAACTTGACGCCGGCCGGCACCGCGACGGTGAAGTCCACGTTCACATCGTTGCGATCCCACGTGTCGTCGCCCTTCACGGAGCGTTCGTTGCAGCCACGCGTATCCTGCCGGCTGGGCCACACCGCGCAGATGATGGTGACGTCACCGTCCTGCTCCACCCTGATCTCGACGCTCTTCGGGTCACTCTTCTTGCCGCGCCGGACGGCGGATACGGTGGCCTCGCCGCCCGCGATGCCGGAGGCCCCGATGTTGCCGTTCACGTTCTGGATGCGCAGGGTGTGCCCGGTCGGGATGACGGCCGCCCAGCGAAACGAGTCGTCGAGCTTCTGCTGGGCGGTGGCGGCGCTCGCGCCGAGGAGCATCAGGGCGGGGAGTACCGCGAGTCGGTGCATGTGGCGTGGCATGTCAGTCATTCTCTCCCGTGCCCTTGTTCCTGGCGGTGCCCGACCCCGGCCGCGCCAGCCGGATGTCGCCACCAAAAGATTCAAGGTCCACGCGCGCGCTGCCGTTGCCGATCGTAAAGGAGAACTTCCGCCGCTGGTTCTTGCCGGTGAGCGTCACCGGATAGTCCGACTCGAAGCTGCCATTGAAGGTGTTCACGCTCACCGTGGCGTTCGCGTTCTCCGGCATCGTCATGGCGATGTCCCCTTGATGCGTGGAGAGCTCGTAGCGTCCACCGTTCTGGATAGCACCATCAAAGGTGATGTCGCCGTTCACGGTGCTGGCCTCGACGCTGCCCGACGTGATGGCCGCGAGCGATACGTCGCCGTTGACCGTCCGTACTGCCAGGTCGCCGCGCACCCGCTCCACCGTGACCGACTCGTTGACTGACTGGGCTTCGACCCGGCCGTCCACGTCGGTGACCGTCACCGAGCCTTCCACGGACTGCATCGAGACATTGCCCTCACCACCCTTGACGGTCACGTCACCGCGAACCGTCTCGCCATGGACAGTGCACTTGCAACCCGTGACCGTGAGGTCGGTTTCGACGCCCGACAGCTCGATCGCCATCCAGGCTGGCATCGTGATCTCGATAGCCGCGCTACCCGCCGGGCCCCACTTGCCGCTCGTTTCGACCGAAATCGTGGACCCGTCGGCGCTGATGTCGAGATGATCCTTCCGGCGGGTGTCGGCCTGAACGCGGACGGCATCGCGATTCCAGATGTTTACCGTGATCGAGCCGGCGTACACCGACACCTCCAGGCGCTGGCCCTTGCGGACGGCCAGGGTGGTATCGGCCCCCTGATGGAGCGTAACGGCGAGCAGGAATGACGTGATCAGCACAAGCGACTCCTCAGCTGCGGGACTGGGTGAGACCAGCGACGAGATGGAGCAGCTCCACCTTCCGCCGGGCCGTGCTGGCCAGGTGCCGGCTCACGTAGACGTTGGACGGATCGGCGGCCAGCGCGCGCTCGGCATCGGCGATGGCGCTGTCGATGCGAGCGAGATTCACGGTCAGGACGCGAACCGTGCCGCTGTCGAGCTTCTCGGAGGCGAGGATCATTTCGAGGTCGGCGACCGCACGGGCCGTAGACACCGTGACCTGGTGGCTGGGGAAGGTTTCGGCGGTGGTGCGCGACGCAAAGTGGGTCACCGCGTACATGGCGCCACCGGAGGCGAGCCCAAGCAGGAGTCCTGCGGCGGCGAGGCGGGGCCACGACATGAACAACCCGCCGACGGCCCGCGGACGGAGCGGCACCACGTCGGCCGCCTCCATGCGAGACGCGATGCCCGGCCAGAGGTCGTGCCCGGCAGGCAGCTCCGGGAGCGCCCGGCCCCGCGCCGACACCGTTCGCAGGTCGTCCGCGACGGCGCGGCAGTCGGCACATCCTGCCAGGTGCAGTTCGAGGGCGCGGGCCGTGGTGGCGTTGAGCTCGCCATCTAGGTACTCCGACAGTTGGTCGGTCCACGTGTGGTGCGTCATGGTCGCTTCCTCAGCGCAACAGGAGCTGTCGCAGGGCCATCCGGGCCCGGTGCAGCTGTGACTTTGATGTCCCGGTGGAAATGCCCAGCATCTTGCCGATATCGTCGTGCTGATAGCCCTCCACGTCGTACAGCACGAAGATCTGCCTCATGCCATCAGGGAGCTGCCGTACCGCGTCCTCCATGTCCATGCCCTCGTCGATCGTCGCCCGTCGCGCGGGCTGATCGGCGATGGCCGATTCGTCACTGGTCCAGCGCTTCCGGTCCCGTCCGAGCCCCGCGCGGTGTTCCAGCATCAGGTTGACCGCCAGCCGGTGCAGCCAGGTACCGAAGGCCGCCTCACCCCGAAAGCCCGCCAGCTTCTGCCAGGCCCGGACGAACACGTCCTGGGTCAGCTCCTCGGCGTCGGCGTCCGGCACCATGCGCCGCACCAGCGAATGCACCCGGTTGACGTGGGCCCGGTACAGGCGCTCAAAGGCACGGCTGTCCCCGCTCTGGGCAAGCGCAACCTCGACCGTCTCCTGGTCGTGCTTCCCGGGCAACTGGCGGCGCTCGGTCAGGGTACTCGCTCCACTCTGCAGAGGGTGCATTGCAACGGGTTGGACCGCCCGCCGCCCCAAAGGGTTGCATCGCCCCGTACGGGCCGATTCGCCGGGGGTGGCTGGGGCCGGGACCCGCAGCTAGACTGACAATAAGCCCGGCTGCACGGCCCCACGCATGAAGGAGAGTGTCAATGACGTCGCTGGCCCCGGCACGAGTCCTGACCACACCGCGCGGCACGACACTCTCCTGTCGTGGCTGGCACCAGGAGGCCGCGCTGCGGATGCTGCACAACAACCTCGATCCGGCGGTGGCGGAGCGCCCCGAGGACCTGGTGGTGTACGGTGGCAGCGGCAAGGCGGCCCGGAACTGGGCCTGCTTCGACAAGATCGTGGAGACGCTCCGCCGGCTCGGCAATGACGAAACGCTGCTGGTACAGAGCGGCAAGCCGGTGGGGGTGTTCCGGACGCACGACGAAGCACCACGAGTGCTGATTGCCAATGCCAACCTCGTGCCCCGCTGGGCCACGTGGGACGAGTTCCGGCGCCTGGAGGCCATGGGCCTCACCATGTACGGCCAGATGACGGCGGGGAGCTGGATCTACATCGGGTCGCAGGGCATCCTGCAGGGTACTTACGAGACCTTTGCCGAGTGCGCCCGGCAGCACTTTGGGAATACCCTGGCCGGGCGGCTGGTTGTCACCGGCGGGCTGGGCGGCATGGGCGGCGCGCAGCCGTTGGCGGCCACGATGAACGGGGCGGCCTTCCTCGGTGTCGACGTGGACGCCGAACGGATTCGCCGGAGGGTCGATCAGGGGTACTGCGACCGGATGGAGACCGACTTCGATCGCGCCCTGCAACTGGTGCTCGATGCGAAGGCCAAGGGGACGGCGCTCTCCGTTGGGCTGGTGGGCAACATCGCCGAGGTGGTTCCCGAGCTGGCGCGTCGCGACATCATCCCCGATGTCGTGACCGACCAGACCTCGGCGCACGACCTGCGGCTGGGGTACATCCCCGTCGGGTACTCGCTCGAGGCCGCCGCGGTGATGCGGGAGCAGGACGCAAAGGGGTACGAATCGGCGGTGCTGGACTCGATGTGCGCCCATGTCGAGGCGATGCTGGTGCTCAAGGCACGCGGGGCGATCGCCTTCGACTACGGCAACAACCTGCGCGGCCAGGTCGCCGATCTGCGCGGCATGAGCGACGCGTTCCGGATTCCCGGCTTCGTACCGGAGTTCATCCGCCCGCTCTTCTGCCGCGGGTCGGGGCCGTTCCGCTGGGCCGCACTGTCCGGCGACCCGCGGGACATTGCGGTGACGGACGACCTTGTGCTCGAGACATTTCCGGACAAGGTCGACCTCGCGCGCTGGATCGCGAAGGCGCGGGAGAAGGTCCAGTTCCAGGGCCTGCCGGCACGTATCTGCTGGCTCGAGTACGGCGAGCGTGCGGAAATGGGGCAGCGGTTCAACTGGCTGGTAAAGCGGGGCAAGGTGCAGGCGCCGATCGTTATCGGGCGCGACCACCTGGACACCGGTTCGGTGGCGTCGCCCAACCGCGAGACCGAGGCGATGAAGGACGGTTCCGACGCGATTGCGGACTGGCCGCTGCTCAATGCGATGCTGAACACCGCCTGCGGCGCCAGCTGGGTGTCGCTGCATCATGGTGGTGGTGTCGGCATCGGGTACTCGATTCATTCCGGTATGGTCGTGGTCGCGGACGGTACGGACACGGGTGGCGACCGCTTGATGCGTGTGCTCACCGCCGATCCCGGCACCGGCGTCATGCGTCACGCCGATGCGGGGTATGAGGAAGCGATCACAACCGCCGCCGAGCGCGGGATAGACCTTCCCATGCTCAACAGCGGGGACTCGGGACGAGGGAAAGGGAACTAGGCCTGCCGCTCCTCACCAACATCGGGTTCCTCGCCACCTGTCGTGCGGAAGGTGTGCAGGCGGATATCCATGTCATCCGCGATGCCACGCTCGCGTGGGAAGGCGACCGCCTGATATGGGTCGGGCCCGCACGCGACCTCCCGGCCGCGCTCCGTGCGCTGCCCTCGGAAGATGCCGGTGGCCGCGCCGTGTTCCCCGGCTTGGTCGACTGCCACACTCACCTCGCCTTCGGCGGCTGGCGTGCCGACGAGTTCGAGCAGCGGATCCAGGGTGCCACCTACCTCGACATCGCGGCGCAGGGTGGTGGGATCGCGTCCACCGTGCGGCAGACACGCCTGGCCACGGAACAGGCGCTGGAAGCCCGCGCCCGCCACTGGCTCGAGGCGATGCGGCAGCTTGGCGTGACCACGGTCGAATGCAAGAGCGGATACGGTCTCGACCGGGAAACCGAGCTGCGACTGCTGCGGGTGTACCGGCGCCTCGCCGGGTCGCAGCCGACGCGCCTCGTGGCGACGTACCTGGGTGCGCACGTCGTGCCGGCGGAGTATCGCGAGCGCCGCGCAGACTACGTGCGCCTGCTCATCGAGGAGATGATTCCTCTGGTGGCGCGCGACGGGCTGGCCGAATGCTGCGATGCCTTTGTCGAGCGCTCGGCTTTCACCGTGGAGGAAGCGCGCGCCATCCTCCGTGCCGGCCTCGCGGCCGGCCTCCGCCCCAAGCTTCACGCCGACCAACTCAGCGACGGCGGCGGCGCCCAGCTCGCAGCAGACCTCGGCGCCCTGTCGGCGGATCACCTCGAGCACATCTCGGATGCTGGTATCTCTGCCATGGCGAATGCGGGCGTGGTGGCCGTCAGCCTGCCACTTGCTACCATGTACCTGAACCAGTCACCGCTGCCGGCGCGCCGGCTCATCGAGGCGGGCGTGGCCGTCGCGATTGCGACCGACTTCAACCCAGGCTCGGCACCGAGCTTCCACCTGCCGTTCGCCATGACGCTGGCCTGCACGCTGCAGCGGATGACGCCGTCGGAGGCGCTCAAGGGCGCCACGGTGTATGCGGCGCGTGCGGTAGGACGGGAGTCCGACGTCGGCTCGCTCGAGGCCGGAAAGTACGCCGACTTCGGCGTGTTCGACGTGCCCGATGCGACGCAGTGGCTCTATCACCTGCAGGCGAATGCCTGCGTGCGCACGGTCATTGGCGGGGAGACCGTGTGGCGCTCGTAACACCATGGGATCGCACCGATCCGCGGATAGAGCACATCATGGGGCGCGCCGTCGCCGCCGGTGAGGCGCCGCATGCAGTCCTGCTGGGCTTTCCCACCGACGAGGGGGTGCTGCGGAACGGGGGGCGGCCTGGCGCGGCGCGCGGGCCGGCGGAGATCCGGCGCTGGCTTGAGCGTTTGACGCCTGATGCGCGCGATGCCGCCCGGTTCACGACGCTGCTGGAGCACACCGCCGACCTGGGCGACCTCGCATTGACGGGCAACCTCGATGCCGACCAGGCGGCGCTGGGGGAGGTGGTCGGTGGCCAGCTGCGCCTCGGGCGGTTCGTGATCATCCTGGGGGGCGGCCATGAGCTGTCCTTCGGCCATTTCCTCGGCTACGTCAACGCGCGCCTCCAGGTGGACATCCTCAACTGGGATGCGCACGCCGACGTGCGTCCGCTGCGTGACCGTCTGGCGCACTCCGGGTCGCCCTTCCGGCAGGCGCTCGAGCATGCGTCGGGGGCGCTCCGGCGCTATTCCGTCGCCGGGCTGCAGCCCCATGCCGTGGCGGCGGCGCACCTGGACCTGGTGCGGAAGCGCGGACGCGCGGTGCTCCGTGACGAGGTGACGCCGACCGTCGTGCGCGAGCTGTATGCCCACCTCGGTGCTCCGGCGTTCGTCTCCTTCGACATCGATGCCGTGGATCAGGCGTTTGCGCCCGGCGTAAGCGAACCCTCGACCGGCGGCTTCACGCCGGCGGAGTGGCTGGCCTTCGCGTATGCCAGCGGCCGGCAGGCCAGCGTGCGATCGGTGGATCTCGCCGAGTTCAACCCGTTGTACGACCGGGATGGACAAACGGGACGTCTGGCGGCGCTGACGATCTGGCAGGTGCTGCGCGGGCTGGCCGCTCGGCCCTGAGCCGGCCTCTGGCGCGAACAGGTCCTGTCTCTCATGTTACGGCGCCTTCACCTCCCGCCCGCGAGGCCGCTTGGCTGCTGCAGTTCCTCATGCCGTGGTAGTCAATGCGTCCGCCGCCGCGCCAACGGTGGCTGGTCGCGTGGCGTCAGTCGATATCCTGCGTGGACTGGTCATGGTCATCATGGCGCTCGACCATGTGCGGGACTACTTCACCAACGCCCCGTTCGATCCCACCGACCTGAGCCAGACGTCGGTCGCCTACTTCCTGACGCGCTGGATCACCCATTTCTGCGCCCCCACCTTCGTGTTCCTGGCCGGTGTCGGCGCGGGGCTGAGCGGGGCGGGTGGTCGGTCACGGCGCTCGTTGTCGCGGTTTCTCTGGACCCGAGGTCTCTGGCTGATCGTGGCCGAGGTGACGATCGTTCGCTTTGCCTGGGCCTTCAACTTTTCCTACAGCACCCAGGTGTGGGTCCAGGTGATCTGGGCCCTCGGCTGGTCGATGATCGTCCTCTCCGCGCTGGTGTACCTGCCACGGTGGGCGATTGCCACGTTTGGCCTCGTGATGATCGCGGGTCACAATCTGCTCGATGGCATCCCATTGCTGCACGAGGGGTTCACGCTGAATGGGGCTGGCGCCCGCGACTGGTTCTGGTCGTTTCTCCACGTCCAGCGCATGCCGATTGCCTACCCGATCATCCCCTGGGTCGGGGTCATGGCAGCCGGCTACGCCTTCTCGCCGATCATGCTCAAGCCGCGCGCCGAGCGGGTCCGCAGCCTCCTGCTCATCGGTGGCTCGCTCACGTTGCTGTTCTTCCTCGTCCGTGGCCTCAACATGTACGGTGACGCATCGCACTGGGCGGTCCAGTCGCGGCCCGGCATGACGCCAATGTCGTTCCTGAACACCACCAAGTACCCCCCGTCGCTGCTGTACCTGCTGATGACGCTCGGGCCGGCGATCATGCTGCTGGTACCGTTCGAGCGCCTGCGGGGCCCGGTGGCGACATACTTCGATACGATTGGCCGCGTACCGTTCTTCTACTACGTCCTGCACATCCTCGTCATTCACGGCCTGGCGCTCATCGTCGGGGTCGCGACGGGCTTCCCGGTGCAGGCGCTGCTCAACCCGCCGTTCTTCGGTTATGGCAAGGGTTGGGGCACCGGCCTGGTGAACGTGTACCTCATCTGGCTGTTCGTGGTGCTGGTGCTGTACCTGCCGTGTCGCTGGTTTGCGGGAGTGAAGGCGCGGCGGCGCGACCTGTGGTGGCTCGGTTACCTCTAGCGGAGCAGGGGCCACTGCTGGCTGACACAGTGAAAGGCGCCGAGGCCCCACACCAGGTCAGTGCAGTCGATGCCGATCACTCGGCGGGTGGGAAAGAGGCGCTGCAGCGTATCGAGGGCTTCGGGGTCGCGATGCTGGTCGTAGGTCGGCAGCAGGACCACCGAGTTGGCGATGTAGAAATTGGCGTAGCTCGCCGGTAGCCGCTGTCCCTCGTGCTCAAGGCGTCGCGGCATCGGCAGGGTGACGACCCGCAGGGGCCGGCCGTCCTGGTCCTTCATCGTTCCGAGCCGCTTCAGGTTGTCCTGGAGCGGCTCGTAGTTCGTGTCGGATGGATCGTCCTCCACCACCGTCACGACCGTCGTGGGGTCCACGAACCGGGTCAGGTCGTCCACATGGCCATCGGTATCGTCACCCTCGATGCCGTCACCCAGCCAGAGGATGTGCCGCACGCCGAGGTAGTCCTCGAGGTACTGCTCGATCTCGCGCTTCGAGAGCTGAGGATTCCGGTTGGGGTTGAGGAGGCACGCTTCGGTCGTGAGCAGGGTGCCGGCACCATTGACGTCGATAGAGCCGCCCTCCATGACGATCCCGGGGTGAAAAACCGGGAGGCCATACTCGATGCCCACTCGGTTGGGGATGACGTCGTCGAGGTCGTACGGCGGGTACTTGTCGCCCCAGGCGTTGTAGCCCCAGTCGATGATGGCCTGCTCCGGTCCGGCAGGCGTCTCGCGCTGCACGAAGATCGGCCCATGGTCGCGGCACCAGGCGTCGTTCGTGGGGAAGTGATGGAAGAAAACGTTGGTGAGAATCGTGCCGGCGATGAGCGTGCGGCGTGCCTGCGATTCCATCTCCCCATCGCGCACGTTGATGTGCACTTCCTCGCCCTCGCTCAGCAACTGCACCATGCGCGCAAAGATGCCGGGCACCGGCTCGAACTTCCCGGGCCAGGATGCTTCCTTGTGTGGCCAGCTGAGCCAGGTGCCGCGATGCGGCGCCCACTCGGCGGGCATGGAGTAGCCGAGTTGTGCCGGGGTCGAGGTCATCAGTCGTCGATGAATCGTTTCGTGATGTCCCCGTACGCATCGATACGACGGTCCCGGAGGAATGGCCAGTGGGTCCGCTGGACGTCGACACGCCCCAGGTCGCAGGGCACGACCATGATCTCCTCGCCTTCGCCGGCCTTGGCGATGACGCGCCCGCCGGGATCGGCGACGAAGCTGCGGCCCCAGAACTCGATGCCGCCGGCCGGACCATTCTCGAGGCCGACACGATTTACCGCACAGACAAACACGCCGTTCGCGATCGCGTGGCTCCGCTGGATCGTCTCCCAGCCATCGGCCTGCTGCGCGCCGAATTCCGCCTTCTCAGGCACCAGCCAGCCGATGGCCGTGGGATAGAACAGGATCTGCGCGCCACGTAGTGCCGTCAGCCGCGCGCCCTCGGGATACCACTGGTCCCAGCAGACGAGCACGCCGATGCGACCGAACTTCGTGTCCCAGGCGCGGAACCCGAGGTCGCCGGGGGTGAAGTAGAACTTCTCGAGGTACTGGGGATCGTCCGGGATATGCATCTTCCGGTACTTGCCCAGGTAGCTGCCATCGGCGTCGATGATCGCCGCGGTGTTGTGATAGAGTCCCTCGGCGCGCTTCTCGAAAAGGCTGGCCACGATGACCACGCCGAGCTCCGCCGCCACCTTGCCCAGCGCGTCGGTGGACGGGCCTGGAATCGCCTCCGCCAGCTCGAAGAAGCTGTGGTCTTCGGTCTGGCAGAAATAGGGCCCCTGAAAGAGCTCCTGGAGGCAGACAATCTGGGCGCCCTTGGCAGCAGCGGCGCGCACACCCTCGATGGCGCGCGCGAGGCCAGCAGCGGCGTCGGCGGACGCGCGCTGCTGCACCAGGCCGATCTGGACGATGCGTTCGGTGGGTGCCATAGGCGGGAAAAGATACTCGGCGCTGCGCTCGCCCGCACCCGCAACCGTTCCGCTCCGGTGGCCGTAAGGTTACTCTCTTGGTCCGCCTCCCCCGGCGGCCAGGTCCCAATTCTGCGGAGTGATCGATCCCATGTTACTTGCCCTGCTCGCCCTGCTTCAGCAGCCCGTAGCACCGCCCCCGCCAGCCAAGCCGGCGGCCCCACCCAAGCTGATTGAACGAGTCGAAGTCACCCCCGCGTCGGCTGAAGTGGGCGTGGGACAGACGCTGCAGCTCGCGGCCAAGGCGTACGACGCCAATGGCAACGTCCTGCCCGACGCGTCGTTCCGCTGGTTTACGGGTGGCGACGAGGGCAGCGTCACGGAGACGGGACTGGTGAGGGCCGGCTATCGCGGCCGGGTGCGCGTCACGGTGGCGGCGTCGATGCCCGGCAGCAAGCCGGCGTTCGGTGAGGCCGACGTGAAGGTGATCCCGTCCCCGCCCGCCGGCATCGTCGTGGAGCCGTCGGTGTCGCGCATGGTCGTGGGGACGCGCATCTCGATGACCGGCACGCCCTACAGCCAGGAGAATGATCGCCGCTACGACCAGGTCACCTTCGTGTCCAGCAACTCCAAGGTGGCCCAGGTGACGCCCGACGGCCGGATCGTGGCGGTGGCGCCCGGGTCGGCGACGGTTACCGCCAAGGCGTCGGGAGCGACGCAGGCGATCGCCGTTCAGGTGGTGCCCGGACCGGTGTCGAAGGTGGCGCTCACGCCCGACCAGGCGTCTGTTCTTACTGGCGATGTGGTGCGCTTCAAGGCCCGCGCCATGGGGGCGGCAAACAAGTCGCTGGGCGACGTTGCGGTCCGCTGGACCGTCGAGGCCGGCGGCCCCGAGGCATCGGCGTCGATTGACGGGGACGGCGCGTTCGTCGCCGAGTCACCGGGGAAGTACACTGTGACGGCGAGCGTCGGTGCTGCCTCCGCGGATGCCGTGGTGGAAGTGGCCAGGCGGAAGGTGGGGCGCGGGTTCCAGGTGGTGGGCCGGGTGCCCGTCAAGTTCTCCAGCGCCGAGGCCTGGGCCCATCCGGCCGGGACCTGTGTGTATCTGAGCACCATTGCCGACCGGGTCTACGCCATCGACGTCACCACGCCGTCCGCGCCGAAGATCGTCGACTCGATGATGACGAACGCGCGCCTCGTGAACGACGTCATGACCACCGAGGACGGCAAGTTCGGCGCCTTCTCCCGTGAGGGCGCGTCCGATCGCAAGAACGGCATCGTCATCTTCGAGGCCAGCGATCCCTGTCACCCGAAGCCGATCGCCGAGTACACCGAGACGGTGCAGGGCGGGGTGCATTCGTCGTACGTGTACCAGAATCACGTCTTCCTCACGGACGACGCCACCGGGTCGATGCGCATCATCGACATTTCCGATCCGTACAAGCCGCATGAAGTGGCGCGGTTCCAGACCGAGCAGACCGAGGAAGGGCGCTACCTCCACGACATCATGGTGGTGGACGGACTGGCCTACCTCTCCTACTGGAATGACGGGCTCGTCATCGTGGACGTGGGCAACGGCATGAAGGGCGGATCGCCGGAGAAGCCGGTGCTGGTGTCGCAGGCCAAGTACGACCTGCAGGAGCTGTATACTCGCGTCGAGCAGGTGTGGGGCCTGGGCGCGCGCGGCACGCACACCGCGTGGCGCCACAAGAACTACGTCTTCGTGGGCGACGAGGTGTACGCTTCCAGGTCGGCCACCGGCCTCAAAGACGGCAACAACCTCACCTTTGGCCGCATGACGGTGTTCGACGTGTCGAACATCGAGCAGCCGAAGATCGTCGCCTGGTACGAGCCCACCGATGGTGGCGTGCACAACATCTGGGTGGCCGGTGACACGCTCTATCTCGGCAACTATCAGGGCGGGGCCCGGGCGGTGGACATCTCGGGTGAGCTCAAGGGCGACCTGCTCAAGCAGGGCCGCGAGATCAGCTGGATCCTGACGGCTGACGCGGAAGGCAACCGTCCCCGGGCCACCTTCGCCTGGGGTGCCGTGGTGAAGAACGGCTACATCTACGTGCCGGACATCAACTCGGGACTATGGATCCTGAAGCTCGAGCCGAAGGCTGGTGCGGCGACGCCCTGACGACAACCGCGTGAGGAGGAACAACAACGGCGTGAGGGGGAACCGCGACTGCGGACCGCAGTTTCAGTTCCTCCTTACGCTGTTGCCGTTCCTCCTCACGCGGTCATCTCCGCCTGCTTCAATTTCCGGTGCACCGACGTCCGCGCGTCGTAGCGCAGGAACTCCGGCAGCAGCCAGCAGAGCGCCGCGGTTCCCACCACGCAGAGCACGCCGCCCGATACCACCGACCCCCTGATGCCGGCGAAGCTCGCAACCAGCCCCGCCTCCACGTTGCCCAGCAGCGGGCCGCTCATGTAGCTGATCTGCTCGATCCCGGCGAGCCGTCCGCGCAGTCCATCGGGGATCGTCTGGTTCCAGATCGTCATGCGGTACACCGCGCTCACCATGTCGGCGGCGCCGGCCAGGGCGAGGCAGGTCAGGGCAGGCCACAGCGTGGTGGTGAACCCGAACGCGATGATGGCCACGCCCCAGCACGCCGCCGCGATGGCAATGGCGCGGCCATGCCGGTGCACGCGGCCCGTCCATCCGCTGGTGGCGCTCGCCAGGAACGCCCCGGCCGCCGGGGCCGCGTAGAGCAGCCCCAGGACCTTGCCTCCACCGAGGCGCTCCGCGATCGCTGGGAACAGCGCGTACGGCATGCCGAAGAACATCGCGTTCATGTCGATGAGATACGTGCCGAGCAGGTCCTTGCGGCCCATGGCATAGCGGAATCCCTCGACGACGCGACCCAGGCTCGGGCGCTCGGCGTCCGCCGGTGGCGCCACATGGCGAATCGCCGCGACCACGACGATCGAGATGCCGAAGCTCAGGGCGTCGAGCGCGTACGTTGCCGCGAGACCCACCGTCGAGATGAGGATCCCGCCGATGGCGGGGCCACCGATCGCCGCAAAGGTGCTGCCGAATGACTCAAGGGCCGCGGCCGCCGGCATCAGTTCGGCCGGAAGCAGTCGCGGTGCCAGCGATTGCAGGGCAGGGCGCTGGAATCCGCTGAGCCCGGCACTGATCGCCGCGAGCACGAAGAGGGCCCACACTGGTGGCGTGGTCATCAGCGCCAGGAACACCAGCACCACGCTGCACAGGGCCAGGCCAACTTCACTCAGGATCAGCAGGCGACGGCGATCGTGAGCGTCGGCATAGGCGCCGCCCACCAGTGCCATGAGCAGTAGCGGCACCAGTTCCACCGCACCCAGCAGGCCCACGGCCAGGGTCGAATGGGTGCGCTGGTAGACCTGGTACGGGAACGCCACGGTTGTGAGCATGGACCCGGCGTACGAGACCGTGCGCCCGATGTAGAGCAGCCGATAGTCCCGGCTCACGCGGAGCGGCGTCAGGTCCAGCGCCAACGCGCGCCCGATGCGCCGCAGGCGATCAGGGGTCATGCGGGGGCGGTCAGTGTGCTGGCGAAATGATGAGCTGCGCGGAACCCTGGGAGGCGGGCCAGAGGAAGGTGAGTGACTCACCCTGGCGGGTGCGATCGAAGCCCTTCTCCGACTTGGCGACGGTCTCGATGGGATATGTCACGAGCTCGGCCATCGGCTCGGTAACCGCCTGCAGCGGGGCCGCCAGCGACAACTCGCTGGCGAACCATCGCGCGGACGAGGGCGTCCAGCGCCAGCTGATGGCGACGGTGCCGTCGGGCGAGATGCGCAGCTCCTTGACGAGCGACCGATCGGCGGCCGCGAGCAGGATGCGCACCTCGGCGTCGACGGTTCGCACCGTGGCGCTCATCCGTTCATGCGCCCAGCTGCGGACCGCCACCAACGTACCGGCCTCGAGGTTCTCGGCGCTCATGTCCGCGGGCAGCAGGCGATCCACGCCGATGGCGCGGTCATGCGGATCAATCGCGGGCCGCGCGTCGAGGCGCAGCGACTGCTCGAGGTCGTGGATGCTGGCGGTGCCGTCGCCCGCATGTGCCGCGTCGGCTTGGCCGCGCGACAGCGCCTCGTCATGATAGGCCTCGCGTCGCCGCGTCAGCACGTCGGCGTAGTTGACCCCCGCGCCGAAATGCGACAGCACCTCGATGGCGCCGCCACGTGCCGGTGCCACCACGACCGAGCAGGCCGCGCTATGCACCCAGATCTCCTGGGCCCCGTCGCAGTCGAGGTCGATCTCCTCCCAGGACAGCGACTCGTCGCGCCGCAGCAACGCCTCCGCCCTCACCAGTTCGTTCCACAGCGCATTGCGCAGGTGTGGCAGGTAGAGCCCGCCAAACACGCCGTGCCAGTACGCGTCGTTGCACTGGGCGCGCGCCACGGCCTGGCGCGCCTCCGGTGGATCGCCGCGCTCACGGCAGAGCGTCGAGAGCGCCACCATCATCTTCTGCAGCCGGTTGGACTCACGGTACTTCACCAGGAAGTGGCGCCAGTGCGAGCCGCGCAGCAGCGCGCCCTCGGGGCCCGCGAGCCGCTCGGCGCCGAACTCCTTCTCCAGCGCCGCCAGCCGCAGCTGCGGGTCCGGTGGGAGCGCCCAGCCCTCCATTTCGCGGTATGACGCCGTTGGCAGGTACGCGAGCCCGCCGCACGGCACTTCGCGCAGGACATCGCCCAGGGTGCTGAGGACAATGCTGCCCTCGTGCACCAGCTCGCGGATCATCTCGCCGAAACGGTCGAACCAGCCCTTCTCGTAGACCCACTCCTTCGTGCCTGGCCAGCCGCCGAACTTCTCGCCGTCGTCGGCCAGGAGTGCCATGGCATGCCCAGCCCGATTGAGCTCGCGCAGGTACTCCGCGGTTTCGGCCGGCGGCCGGAACGGGATCAGGTAGCGCAGGCGCTCGTCGATCGGGAAGACGCCGACTCGCTTGCCATCGCTCTCCGTGAGGTACCAGGTGTGCAACTGGTCGCGGCCGAACCCGGCGACCAGGAAGTGGCGATCATCCACCAGCACCGCTTCCACGCCGGCGTCCGCCAGGTCGGCCGCCAGCTCCGGCTCCCACACCCGCTCGGTGAGCCACAGGCTGGTGGCCTCGACCCCGAACCGGCGCGCGATGGCCTCGCGCATCCACCGCACCTGCTCCACCCGGTCGACGCGCGGGAGCGCGGCGAGGATCGGCTCATGAAAACCGGAGAGCAACAGCTCGAGCTTGCCCGAGCGCGCGAGGCCGGCGAGCCGGTCGAGGTAGGCCGGCTCGTTCGTTTCCAGCCACTCGAGCAATGGGCCAGACAGGTGCAGCACCGCGGGGAAGAGGTTCGACTTCTCCAGCTGGTCGAGCAGCGGACGATAGACATCGTCCAGGTGCTGGCGAAAGACCCAGTCGAAGTTGCCGACGGGCTGGTGCAGGTGCAGCCCGATCACGAAACGCAGGGGTGACATCGACTCGGGCTAGCCGAGCGCCAGGGCGCGTGTGCCCGAGAGGGCCGCCTCAACGGCGGGAAGAGGATCGGGGAACAGGTCATCACGCTGGCGGCTCTCCTCAGCGAGCCGCAATGCCGCTGGCAGCTCGGCCTCATGCCCCGGGCGCAGCGCAGACACCAGCCGCTCGGCATCGTCGCAATGCCCATTGAACCGGCGGAACGCGTAGTCCGTCACCGCGCCGGTGGAGATGATGAACTGCCAGTCGGACGACTGGGCGAGTAGCAGTTCGCGCGTTGCCTGCTCGAGGACGGTGCGTTTCGCAGGGTCGGCGAGGGCGGCAGGTGCCGCGTCCCAGAACGCCTCCTCCAGTGGCCACAGCCGCTCCCATGTCCACGCCGTCTGCTCGTTGAGCCACATGCTGAAGTTGCCGTTGGCACCCCACGATCCCGGCGGCAGCCGGAGTGCCCCGGCCGGCGGATGCTGCTGCAGGTGCGCCGACGCCGTGCGCGGCCTCACGTCGGGATGCCCGGGCAGCAGGCGATACGTCTCCTCCAGGAAGTGCGGCCCCTCGAACCACCAGTGGCCGAAGAGCTCGGTGTCGAACGGCGCCGCCAGCACCGCGGGCGACTTCCGCGGCTCCGCGGCGGCCAGCGCGTCGATCAGTCGCGCGAAGTGGGCGGCGTGCGCATCGGCGTGCGCCGCAGCCGTCGGCGGATCGTAGGGCTCCTTGGCGCCCATATCGACCGCAGCACCGGTGACCCGCCAATACTTGAGGCCGCCGGGCCAGCGGATCTTGTGGAAGTCGAGATAGGCACCGTCGCCGGGATAGCCGCCATGCCGGCTCCACACCTGCGCCGAGGCCTTGGGATCGCGCGCGAAGGCGGCGACGCCGGCGCCCTTGCCCGGGGGTGACACCTGCCACGCCCGGTACGGCGAGCGCTGTGATGCCGCCAGCGCCTCGGTTGCCTCGGCGACGCTGAGACCGTTGGTCCCCTCGCTGGTCAGCCCGAGCGGGCGCGCGCCGGTCACCAGGTGCGCGTCCACGAAGAAGTAGCGGTAGCCGGCGTCGGCCAGGTGCTCGTCGATGCCGCGGCGGATAGTCGCTGCGGGCGCTGTCGGCCATGGCGTCCAGCGCTCCCGCGGGCGATAGGCGCACTCGGGCAGCCAGCAGCCGGCCGGCGACTTGCCGAAGAGTCGGCGGTGTTCCCGCACACCCACCGCGAGCTGGAGCCGGATGCTTTCGTCGCGGCCCAGGAGCGGCAGGAAGCCGTGGGTCGCCGCGGAGCTGATGATCTCGAGGCGGCCGCGGTCCTCGAGGCCGCGAAAGGCCGCAATGAGGTCGCCATCGAGCGTGTGGAACAGCTTGCGCAGGCGCGTGTAGCGCTCCAGCCAGTAGCTCGCGAGCGGGATCAGGTGTGCGTCCCCGGTGCCGCGCAGTGAGTCGGGCGCGGCATGGCAGGCCTCGAGCCGCTGCTCGAAGAACGCCTCGACCTCGGTGCGGAAGAGCGGGTGCGCCAGCTGGTTGGCCAGCACCGGCGTGATGCCGAGGGTGACGGGCGCCTGCACGCCGTCGCGCTCCAGCGACTGCAGCGACTCGATCAGCGGCAGGTACGTGTCCAGGGCCGCCTCGGTGAGCCAGTCGGAGCCGTGAGGCCACCGCCCGTGGTTGAGGACCCACGGCAGGTGACTGTGGAGGGCGAGGACGAAGTCGAGGCTCATGGATGGCCCAGCACGGCCCGGTAGACCGCGGCGTACCGCTTGCTGGCGCGATCCCAGCTGAAATCGCGATGCATCGCCGTGCGCATCATGGAGGCCCAGCGCTCGCGGTCGGCCAGCGCTCCCATGGCGCGAAAGGCCGCCTCCTGGAACGCGCCGGCGTCATACGTGTCGAAGAGGAAGCCGGTCACGTTGTCCTCGACCGTATCAGCGATGCCGCCCACCCGGCGGCCGACCGGCAGGCTGCCATAGCGCTGCGCCCGCATCTGTGTCAGGCCGCACGGTTCGTAGACGGAGGGCATCAGGAACATGTCGGAGCCGGCCATGAGCCGGTGCTCCATCCGGTCACTGAAGGCGGTCTCGACGCCCACCTTCTCCGGCAGGGCGCGACGCAACTCGAGCAGCGCATCGGCATAGCGCTTCTCGCCGCCACCCAGGAACACGAACTGCGCGTCGAAATTGAGCAGGTGGTAGCTCTCGAAGATGACATCCAGCCCCTTCTGCTGTGCCAGCCGCCCGGCGAAGCCGAAGAGCGGCGTTCGCTTCCGCTGCGGCAGTCCGAAGGCGCGCTGCAGCGCTGCCTTGCACCGCTCCTTGCCCTCGAGGTCACGCGAGTTGTACGTCGCCGTGATGTGCTTGTCGGTGGCCGGGTCCCAGACCGACTGGTCGATACCGTTCGTGATGCCTACCAGGCGCGGCCCCAGCGCCCGGAAGACCTCCTGAAGCCCGAAGCCACCCTCGTCCGTGCGCAGTTCTTCGGCGTGCTTCGCGCTCACGGTCACGACCAGGTCTGCGGTGGTGAGGCCGCCCTTCAGCATGTTGGCCCGGCCATACCACTCGAGGCAGTGATGCGTGTACACCTCCCAGGGCAATCCCACCTCCGCAACCATGGACGCCGGGAAGTGCCCCTGGTACCCGGGATTGTGCACTGCGAGTACCGTCCGCACCTGCCGGGCGACCGGCCGGTGGGCATGCGTCGTGGCGAGGTAGAGTGGCGCGAGCGCGGTGTGCCAGTCGTGCGCATGCAGGATGGTCGGCCCGGAGACGAACCTCGGCAGGGCCTCCAACGCGGCCAGCACGAAGAACGCGAAGCGGCGCGCGCTGTCCGGGTAGTCGCCGTTCGCATCGCCGTAGATGCCCGGGCGATCGTAGAAGTGCGGGTGGGCGATGGCGTATACCTCGGGGCCGGGAGCGGCCCCCATGACGCGGAAGAGCTGGGCCAGTTCGGTGGTCGGCCCGACCTGCACCGGGAACGGATCACCGGCCGGGACCAGTCCGGCGGCCAGTTCCCGCACCGACCGGTACAGGGGCAGCATGGCGACCACCCGGTGCCCCGCCCGCTGCTGAAAGCTCGCGAGCCCGCTCACCGCCTCGGCGAGACCGCCGGTGCGCGCATACGGGAAGAACTCCGCCGAGAGGTGCACGACGGCGGGGAGCGAGGGGCGGTCCGGCTTATCGGCGGCCAAGAGGCCTCCAGGATTCAGTCCGTAGGTGGGGCATCTCCCGCGAGATCGGCGCGGGACGCTGGCAGATAATACTCCCGTACGTAGTCGCCCAGCATCCGCTGGGCGGTGAACCGCCGCCCGCCGAGTCGCAGCGCGTGCCGCATCCGCTCGACCCAGCCCAGGGGAATGTCACGACTGTCACGCATGTAGTACAGCGGCACCACCTGCTCCTCGAGCAGGCGATAGCAGGATTCTGCGTCCTGGGCGTCGCTGCTGCTGCCATCCGATCCCGTCGGGATGGCCCAGCCTCCCAGTCCATCGTAGCCCTCCTGCCACCAGCCGTCGAGGGTGCTCAACTGCGGCACGCCGTTGAGGGCCGCCTTCATCCCGCTGGTGCCCGATGCCTCGAGCGGCACCCGGGGCAGGTTGAGCCATGCGTCGACGCCCTGGACCAGCAGGTGGGCGATATGCATGTCATAGTCCTCGACAAACGCAATGCGCCCCTCGAAGCTCGGATCGCGGGTGTAACGGTAGACGCTCTGCAGCACTTCCTTGCCCGGCGTGTCGGCGGGGTGCGCCTTGCCTGCGAAGATGACCTGCACCGGCCGGTCGGGGTTGGTGCAGAGCCGGCGCAGGCGGTCAATGTCGCTGAAGATGAGGTTGGCGCGCTTGTACGTGGCGAACCGGCGTGCGAAGCCGATCGTCAGGACGTCGGGGTCGAACAGGGCGCCAGCGCCGACGACCGCCGCAGCTTCCTTCAGCTGGCCCGCGAAGCGGTGCCGCGCATCCTCGCGGATGAAGTCCCGGAGCACCTGCTTGAGGCGCAGGTGCACCTGCCAGAACTTGTCGTGGTCCAGCGACAGGACCCGATCCCACATGGCGCTGTCGTCGATGTGCTCTTTCCAGTGCGGGCCAAGGTGCTCCGCGAGCAGTCCCTGGATCGCGCCGGCCATCCAGGTCGGGAGGTGCACCCCGTTGGTCACGTGGCCGATCGGTACCGCTTCCCAGGGACGGTCGGGCCACAGGCTGCGCCAGAGATGGCGCGACACCTGCCCGTGCGGGCGCGACACGCCGTTGACGTGCGCGGCGAGGCGCACCGCACACACCGTCATGTGAAAGTTCGTGGCATCGCCGGGCATGGCGCCCAGGGCGAAGAACCGGTGGCGATCCACGCCGAGCGACTCCCACACCGGGCCCGACACCCGCTGCAACTCGTCCAGCGCGAAGAAGTCGTGGCCAGCCGGCACCGGGGTGTGGGTGGTGAAGACACTCCGTGCGCGCACCGCCGATACCGCCTCCTCGAATGTCTTGCCGCTTTCCACCTGCTCCCGCAACCGTTCCACGAACATGAAGGCCGCATGGCCCTCGTTCGCGTGCCACACCACCGGGTCGATCCCGACCGCGCGTAGCACGCGCACGCCCCCGACGCCGAGAATCCATTCCTGCCGGATGCGCAACTGCGGCCCGCCGGCGTAAAGCTTGTTCATGAGCGCGCGGTCCTCGACGGCGTTCACCGCGAGGTTGGTGTCGAGCAGGTACACGGGCACCCGGCCCACCATCATCTTCCACGCCCGCACGTGCACCGGGCGGCCCGACGTTTCCACCACCGTCACCCACTCCTCGCCCGCGGGACCGCTGAGCGGCTGGATGGGCGTGCCCGCCAGGTCGAACACCTCGTCGCTGTCGGTCTGCCAGCCGTCGAGGTTCACCTTCTGGTCGAAGTATCCGTTGGTGTAGAAGAGCCCCACGCCAACGATGGGTACACCCATGTCGGAGGCACTCTTCAGGTGGTCGCCCGCCAGGACACCCAGGCCACCGGAATAGATCGGCACCGAGTTGTGCAGCCCGAACTCGGCGCAGAAATAGGCGATCGGCCGGTCGGCCAACTCCGGGCCATGCTGGGCGAGCCAGGTAGCATCGGTGGTCAGGTGGCGCTGGAACGCCGCCATCACCTCGTCGTAGCGCTGCAGGAACGCCGAGTCGCTCGCGCAGGCGGCAATGCGCGCGGGGTCGACCTGCTGCAGGAGCAGCAACGGGTTGTGGCGCGTATGGTGCCAGAGCCGCGGATCGATGGCGCCGAACAGGGTGCGCGCCTCGGGACTCCAGCTCCACCAGAGGTTGGTGGCGAGCCGGCTCAGCCCATCAATGCGGGTGGGGAGGTACGGGATGCGCTGGTCGAGGGAATTCATCGGCGTCAGTGCACCAGCTTCTTGAACCGGAATCGGTGCGGCTCGTCGACGCTCTGCCCGGTGCGCCGCTTGTAGTCGGCGGCGTAGTCCTGGTAGTTGCCCTCGAACCAGAACGCCTGGCTGTCGCCCTCGAAGGCCAGGATGTGGGTCGCGATGCGGTCGAGGAACCACCGGTCATGGCTGATCACCACGGCGCAGCCGGCGAAGGCCTCCAGGGCTTCCTCGAGGGCACGCAGCGTGTCCACGTCGAGGTCGTTGGTCGGCTCGTCGAGGAGCAGCAGGTTGCCGCCACTCTTGAGGACCTTGGCCAGGTGCACGCGGTTCCGCTCTCCGCCGGAGAGATCCTTCACCCGCTTCTGCTGGTCCGAACCGCGGAAGTTGAACCCGGCGCAATAGGCGCGGGCGTTGACCTTGCGGGTGCCGAACAGGAGTTCGTCCTGCCCGCCCGAGATTTCCTCGTACGTGGTCTTGCCCCCGTCGAGCGCGTCACGGCTCTGGTCCACGTATGCCAGCTTGACGGTCTTGCCCACCACGAGCTCACCGCTGTCCGGCGGCTCCTGGCCCGTGATCATGCGAAACAGCGTGGTCTTGCCCGCGCCATTCGGCCCGATCACGCCCACGATGCCGCCGCGGGGGAGGGAAAAGGTCAGGTTCTCGAACAGGAGCCGGTCGCCATAGCCCTTGGATACGCCGCGGGCGATGACCACTTCCTCTCCCAGCCGCTCCGGCACCGGGATCAGGATTTCCACGCTGCCTTCGCTCTGCCGCTCCGCCTCGGCGCGCATCTCCTCGTAGCGCGTCAGGCGCGCCTTGCTCTTGGCCTGGCGTGCCTTGGGCGACATCCGCACCCACTCGAGCTCGTGCTGCAGGGTCCGCTGCCGGGCCGAGGCCTGCTTCTCCTCCACCGCCATGCGCTTCTGCTTCTGCTCCAGCCAGCTCGTGTAGTTCCCCTCCCACGGAATGCCGGCACCGCGGTCGAGCTCGAGGATCCACTCCGCCACATTGTCCAGGAAGTAGCGGTCGTGCGTGATGGCCACGACCGTACCCTTGAATTCCTCCAGGTAGCGCTCCAGCCAGGCCACGCTCTCGGCGTCCAGGTGGTTGGTCGGCTCGTCGAGGAGCAGCATGTCCGGCTCCGACAGCAGCAGCCGGCACAGGGCTACCCGCCGCCGCTCCCCGCCGGAGAGCGTCGCCACGCTTGCATCGCCCGGGGGCACCTGGAGCGCGTCCATGGCCATGTCGAGCTTGTGATCGAGCTCCCAGAGGCCCAGGTGGTCGATCCGCTCCTGCAGGCGGCCCTGCTTGTCCAGCAGCTTCTCCATCTGCGCATCGTCCATCGGCTCGGCGAACTTCAGCGAGATGTCGTTGTAGTCATCGAGCAGCTTCCGCAGGTGTGCCACGCCATCCTCGACGTTGCCGCGCACGTCCTTGGCCGGGTCGAGCTGGGGCTCCTGGGGCAGGTAGCCGATCCGGGTGCCCGGCAGCGGGCGCGCGTCGCCGAGATAATCCGTGTCCACGCCGGCCATGATGCGCAGCAGCGTCGACTTGCCCGCGCCGTTCGACCCGATCACGCCGATCTTGGCGCCCGGGTAGAAGGCGAGATGGATGCCCTTGAGGATCTCGCGGGAGGGGGGCACGACCTTTCTGAGGTCGCGCATCGTGAAGATGTATTCGCCGGCCATAGGGCGGCAAAGATAGGCGCACCGAGCGCAACGCCAAAGGGCGCCCCGACGGGGGCGCCCTTGCAGTGCGTGAAAGGTGGAGCGCCTAGCTGAGGTGCTTGCTTACCAGCTTGGTCATCTCGAACATGTTGACCTGGTCCTTCTTGAAGATTGCCCGGAGCGCGGCATCGGCGTTGATGTTGCGCCGGTTCTTCGAGTCCTGCAGGCCCTTCCGCTTGATGTACGCCCACAGCTTCTTCGTCACTTCCGTGCGGGGCAGCGACGCCGCGCCCACGATGACGGCAAGTGATGCGCTCGGCTTCACGGCCTTCATGAACGCCGCATTCGGCTTGCGCGCGGCCTTCTTTTTTGCGGCCTTCTTCACGGTCTTCTTCACGGTCTTCTTGGCCGGCTTCTTCGCACCCTTCTTCGCTGCCTTCTTCTTGGTTGCCATGGAAAATCTCCTGTGAAAGTGGAGGTACTCGGACTCGCCCTGCACCAGCACTCGGGGTTCAAGGTACTACCTTGTCACGGAGTTGCAATAGGGATTTCCCTCTGAAAATGCCCCATTTCCCCTCTGAGCCGTGTCTGCGCGCCGGGCGCCGGGTGGGACGGCCGGCCGGTCAGGGGGACTTTTCCCCTATGGCGCGGTATACATTGCAGCAGGGAAACGGGTCACGGTCCGGATGGTGTACGGAAGCCAGGAGGTGTGCATGAAGCGCTTGACGCTGGTGTTCGCGGCCCTGCTTGCGGGATCGTCATCGGCCACCGCGCAGCTGAAGCCACTCGCCGTCGGTACCATGGCGCCCGACTTCAAGCTGCCTGCGGCCACCTCGGCCGGTGTCCTGCCGAAGCAGTTCCAGCTGAGCGAACTGCGCGGCCGCACCGTCGTGCTGGCCTTCTTCTTCAAGGCCAGGACCTCTGGGTGAACAGTCCAAATGGACGCGTACCGTGATCAGTACGCGCAGCTCTTTCGTGGTGGCAAGGACGTGACGCTCCTCGCCATCAGCACCGACCCCGATACCACCCTCGCGGCGTGGGCCCGGGACGAGAAGTATCCCTTTACGTTCCTGAGTGACTCGGGTGGGGTGGTCGGGAGGCTCTACGGGGCCTTCAACCCGAAGTACGGTCTCGACAATCGCACTCTGTTCGTCATCGCCCCCGATGGCACGATCAGCTATGTGGCGTCGCCATTCAGGGAAGTGGATCAGACGAGTTATACGGCGCTGGGTGCGGCAATCCAGAAGAGCGTGGGCGGGAGCCGGTAGTCTCCCGCTCCCGCAGCATGCGTTCCACCTCGCGCACATCCGCCTCGATCTCGATCGGCTTGTTCGCCCCTGGCGGCGCCGGGTCCATCTCCTGGTGGTATCGCAGCAGGAGCCCGGGGTCCTTGAGTACATGCCCGGTGAGCACCGCCACCACCCGCTCGCCCGGACGGATCGTTCCAGCCGCCACGAGCTTCCGCACACCGGCCACGCTCGCCGCGCTGGCCGGTTCGCACCCGACACCGCTCGCGTCGATGACCGCCTTGGCCTCGAGGATCTCGGCATCGCTCACCGCGAGCACCACCCCATTCGTGTCCCGGATCGCCCGGACCGCGCGATCCCAGGAGGCGGGGTCGCCGATCTTGATCGCCGTCGCCACCGTTTCCGCCCTGACCCGATGGCGCACTGAAAAGTCCTCGGCGAACGCGGTGGCAAAGGGTGCCGCCCCGGCCGCCTGCACCGAGGCGATGCGCGGCACCCGTGCGATGAGTCCGAGTGCCTTCGCCTCGCGCAGCGCCTTCCCGAACGCTGCCGTGTTGCCGAGGTTGCCCGCCGGCACCGCGATCCAGTCGGGCGGTTGCCAGCCGAGCTGCAGCAGCAGTTCGAGCACGATCGTCTTCTGCCCCTCGAGCCGGAACGGGTTGATGGAGTTGAGCAGGTAGACACCGAGCTTCCGGTGCGCCTCCTCCACCAGCCGCAGGCAGTCGTCGAAATCGCCCCGTACCAGCAGCGTGCGCGCGCCGTAGGCGAGCGACTGCGCCAGCTTGCCCAGCGCGATCCCCCCGCTCGGCACGAACACCAGCGCCGGCAACCCCGCCTGCGCGGCATAGGCGGCCAGGGAGGCCGAGGTGTTGCCGGTGGACGCGCAGGCCACCGCTGTCGCACCGATGCGCGCTGCCTGCGTCACGCCCACCGTCATGCCGCGGTCCTTGAACGAACCGGTCGGGTTCATTCCTTCATGCTTGAGCATCAAGCCGGGGCATGTTGCCCAGTGCTGCACCGCCGCGCGGTCGAGGAGCGGTGTGTTCCCCTCCGGCCACGACACGGGGGCCGTCGCGGTGGGCAGCACGATGTCCCGGAAGCGCCACACGCCCGACCCTGCGGCGCCCTGCGCCGTGGCTGAGGCGGCGGCAAACTGCTGCCGGAGTTCGTCGGCGCGCAGAATGGGCGGCGCGTGGACGATCGCGAGCAGTCCGCCGCAGGCCGGGCAACGCGTGTCGCTGGCCAGCTCGTCGAGCTCCAGGCCGCAGGCATCACAGCGCTGCCATGAGCGGCGCGGCTGTTCGCTCATGCGAAGGCTCCGGGCGCCGATACCACGCGCGCGCCGGCGGGGTCGACCACGCCGATCCGTACGGCGCACCCGATGCCCGCCGCGGCGTAGGCGGCCGCCATGGCAAAGCCGATGCGCTCGCCCGCTGCCTGGCCCTTGGCGAGCGCGAAGGCGGTGGGTCCGCTCCCTGAAATTGAGGCGCCCAGCGCCCCGGCGCCGAGCGCCGCCCGCTTGGCGGCGACGAAGCCCGGCAGCAGCGGTGCGCGGGCCGGTTCCGCGATCCGGTCGTCCAGTGCCCGACCGAGCAGGGCCAGGTCGCCGGAGTAGAGCGCCGCCACCATCGCGGCCACCTGCGCCATCTGGTGAATGGCGACGTCACGGGTCACGCTGACCGGCAGCGCCGCCCGCGCGTCGGCGGTGCGCATGCGCTGGTCCGGGTGTGCCAGCACCACCGTGAGGCCCGCCGGCGTGGGCAGGGTCACCACGTCCGGTGGATCCACCGATCGCACCAGCACGATCCCGCCGAGCAGCGAGGGTGCGAGGTTGTCCGCGTGCCGCCCGGCGACCGCGGCCTCGGCTTCGAGGCACGCCTCCAGCAGCGCGCGCACGCCAAGGGGGCGGCCCAGGCATTCGTTCGCGGCGACCGCGCCCGCCACCGCGGACGCAGCGCTGCCGCCCTGTCCCCCGGAGAGCGGGAGTCCCTTGAGCACCCAGAGAGCCAGGCCATGATGCCCGCCCGCGCGCTGCAGCACCGCCGCCGCCGCGAGCGCCGCGCTGTGGCGCGCAGGGTCGGCGGGAAGCTCGGGATGCCCCGGATCGCGGAGCTCGATGCCGCGCACCTCGAGCAACTCGGCGGTGACCCAGTCGCCGGCACCGGTCACCGCCAGCCCGAGCACATCGAGGCCAGGGCCGATATTGCCAACCGACCCCGGGGCGAACGCGGTCAGCCGCATCAGGCCGGTGCCAGCTTCAGGATGTCGTTCATGACCCCGGCGGCGGTGACGTCGAGACCGGCGCCCGGACCGGTGATGACCAGCGGATTGCTCCGATACCGGTCCGTCGTGAACACCACCTGGTTGTCGGTACCGCGCAGGGCGCCGAGCGCACTCGCGAGCGGCACCGATGCCAGGCCAACCCGGATCCGCCCGCGCGTCACCGCCGCGACGTAGCGCAACACCTGGCCCCGCTCCTTTGCCGCCGCCACCCGCTCGACCCACTGGGCATCGAAGCGGTCGAGCGCGGCCAGGAACTCGGGCAGGGGAACGCCCCGCGCCTGCTTCGGCACCAGGGACTCGACCGTGACGGCATCGATGCCCCCGGCGAAGCCAAGCAGCCGCCCGAGGATGAGCGCCTTGCGCGCCACGTCCATCCCCGACAGGTCCTCGCGCGGGTCGGGCTCGGCATAGCCCCGGCGCATCGCCTCGCGCACCGTCGCCGAGAACGCGTGGCCCGCCCCGACCTCGCTCAGGAGGAACCCGAGCGTGCCGGAGAGGCAGCCGTCGATGCGGCGGATGCGGTCGCCCGATTCGAGCAACTTCCACGCGGTGTCGATCACCGGGAGCCCGGCGCCCACGGTCGCCTCGAACAACAGGCGGCGCCCATGGGCGCGCGCCGTGGCGAGCAGGGCCTCGGCATCGGGGCGCCGGTCGGTCAGCGGCCGCTTGTTGGCGAGCACCACGTCCATGCCGGTCTCGAGCACGTGCCGCAGGATGGCGGCGGTGTCGTTCGCCGTCACGTCCACCACCACGGGTCGCGGCAGCGCGTGCGTCGCGATGAAGGCGAGCGCGTCGGTCGAGGTGGCCGCGACGCCACCCCGGGCGCGGCCCAACGGCTGCCCGCGCGCCTTCTCCTGCGCGAGCTGTGACAGCCGCCGCGGCGTGAGCCCGGCGGGGTCGAACACGAATCCGGTGCGGTCGATCACCGCCGCGATCTCCAGCTGGATCCCGGGGCGCCGGGCGCGGGGAATCAACCGCGCCAGCGCGCGCCCCACCTGCCCGAAGCCCAGCAGCACGATCGCGACCCGCTCCGGCGGGTTGACCGCACCGCCGCCGATCTTGGCCAGCTGGAACGCGTCGTGAATACGACGCTGCGCCTCGGCCGCATCGCGCTCCTCGATGACGAACGAGATGTTGAGTTCCGATGAGCCCTGCGCGATCGCCACGATGTTGATCCCGGCGTGTGCCATGGCGGTGAACACCCGGGCCGCAACGCCACGCGCGCCGGCCATGCCGCGGCCCACGACCGCGACCGTTGCCATGCCCCGGCGCACTTCCACCCCCTCGATGTCCTGCCGCGCGATCTCCTCCCCGAACTCGCGCAGCAACGCCGCCTCCGCCTGCCCGGCCTGGGGTCCTGGCACACTGAAGGTGAGCGATGCCTCCGACGAGCCCTGCGTCACCAGTGACACCGGGAACCCGGCGCGCTGCAAGGTCGCGAACGTCCGCGCCGCCACCCCCGGAACCCCCAGCATCCCGTTGCCCGTCACCGTGATCAGTGCCTGCGAACCGATGCCCGACACTGCGCGCACCGGCGAGGGCGTGCGCCGACGGCGCTGTGACACCTCCGTGCCCTGGGCCGCCGGGTTCGCGAAGGGCCGCACGAAAACCGGGATCGGTCGCCGGTTGAGGGGGATGAGCGCGCGCGGGTGCAGCACCTTGGCGCCGTAGTAGGCGAGCTCCGCCGCCTCCCGGACGTGCAGCTCGGGAATGACGCGCGCATCGGCCACCACGCGCGGATCGCCGGTGAGGAAGCCCGGCACGTCCTTCCACAGCGACACCGACGTCGCGCGCAGCGCCCGCGCCAGCAGCGTGGCCGTCAGGTCCGAACCACCCCGGCCCAGCGTGACCAGGTCGCCGCCGGGGCCGGCGCCGATGAATCCGGGCACCACCGGGATGATCCCGCGCTGCAGCAGCGGCCCGACCAGCCGCCGCACCTGACGATCGGTCGCCGCGAAATCAGGCGCCGCGGCGCCGAAGTGCCCATCGGTGACGATCAGTTCCACCGCATCGACCAGACGCACCCGTCGGCGCGTGTCCGCGAGGGCTGCCGCCAGCAGCAGGGCGCTCAGTCGTTCGCCCCGGGCCGCGATGTAGTCGCTGGTGCGCGGCGTCAGCTCCCGCACCACGCGCAAGCCGTCCAGCAGGGCGCGCAGCTCGTTGAGCGAGGTCTCGATCGCCGCCAGCGCCACCCGGCGCGCGCCGGCGCTGCGCACGACCTGCCGTGCGGCATCCATGTGCTGGCGCCGCAGGGCCGCGAGGATGGTGCCGTCAACCAGCTTGCCGTCCGCCGCAGACGTCGCCAGGGCCAGCAGGCGGTCCGTCATCCCCGCCATCGCGGAGCACACGATCACCACCGGTCCCGGCGGCAGGTCCTGGATGATGGCCACGGCATGGTGCATTGCCGCGGCGTCGGCCAGGGAAGCGCCACCAAACTTGTGGACGGTGGGCGGGCGTCGGTTGGCAGTCATAGTCCGCGACGATACCCACCGTCGGGGTGATTGTCCATGCGACGGGCGGCGCGTTACCGTGTCATGGGCTCTGGCGCAGGAGACGACGTGCAAGTAGTCTGCTGGGTCCTGCAGCCCTTTTCCGCTTGGAGCAGCACCATGCGCATTGCAGTTCCCGGGGAGTCCGCGTCGGGGGAACGGCGGATCGGGCTCGTGCCCGATGGCGTCGCGAAGCTCGTGAAGGTGGGCCATACGGTGACCATGCAGCGGGGCGCCGGCGCTCCCGCGGGTATCACTGATGCTGCCTGTGAGAAGGCGGGCGCCGTCCTCGCCGACGGCTTCGCCGCGACCGTCGCCGGTGCCGACGTCGTGGCCAAGGTGCAGCGCCCGTCGCTCGACGAGGTGGCGGTCCTGCCCGAGGGATCGGTACTGATCGCCATGCTCCAGCCGGCGGCGCAGCGTGCCACGCTCGAGGCGCTCGCGGCCCGGCGTATCACCGCGCTCGCCATGGAACTGGTGCCGCGCATCACCCGCGCCCAGTCGATGGATGTGCTGTCCTCGCAGGCGACCGTCGCGGGGTACAAGGCGGTGCTCCTGGGCGCTGCGGAACTCACCAAGCTCCTCCCGATGCTCACCACCGCGGCCGGGACGCTCGCCCCGAGCCGCGTGTTCGTGCTGGGCGCCGGCGTCGCCGGGTTGCAGGCCATCGCCACCGCGCGGCGGCTCGGCGCCATCGTCTCCGCGTTCGACGTGCGACCCGCGGTGCGGGAGCAGGTGCAGAGCCTCGGCGCGGCGTTTATCGAGGCCGAGGCCGTCAGCTCGGCGGCAGAAGGCGCCGGCGGCTATGCGAAGGAACTGGCCCAGGAGCAGCAGCAGAAGGTGCTTGAGGCGGTGGGCAAGGTGCTGCCTGCCACGGACCTCGTCATCACCACGGCGCAGATTCCCGGCAAGCCCGCACCGCGGCTGATCACTGACGCCATGCTGGCCACCATGCAGCCCGGCGCCGTGGTGGTGGACCTCGCGGCCGAGACCGGGGGTAACTGCGAGGTAACCCGCGCGGGCGAGACGGTGGTGGTGCACGGCGTCACGGTCATGGGTCCCCTCAACCTTCCCGCGACCGTGCCGCTGCACGCCAGCCAGATGTTCGGCCGCAACGTGCTGACGTTGCTGCAGCACCTCGCCCCTGGCGCCGAGCTCAAGCTCGATCTCGCCGATGAGATCACCGGACCGATGGCCGTGACGCACGCCGGTGCCGTGCGCTTCGGCACCTCCTGACTGGAGCGATGACAATGACGGAACCTGTGGCGGAGATGCTGTCGCCCGAGAGCCTGGTGCTCGCGAACCAGTTCCTCAAGCTGTTCGTGTTCGTGCTGGCGGGCTTCGTCGGCTTCCTGGTCATCACCCGGGTGCCGCCGCTGCTGCATACGCCGCTGATGTCGGCGACCAACGCCATCTCGGCCATCTCCATTGTCGGCGCCCTGGTCGCCGCCGGCCGTGATCACAACACGGTCTCCACCGTCCTTGGCTTCGTTGCCGTCATCTGCGCCACCATCAACGCCGTCGGCGGCTTCATCATCACCGACCGCATGCTCCGGATGTTCAAGGGCGGCGGAGCGAAGAAGTGATCGCCGCCGCGGAAGGCGTGAACCTCGGCCGCGAGGCGGTGACGCTCGTCACCTACCTGACGGCGTCAGTGTTGTTCATTCTCGGCCTCAAGGGACTCACCAAGGCCGAAACCGCGCGTCGGGGCATGCAGTACGCCGCGCTTGGCATGCTGCTGGCTGTCGTCGGCACGCTGATCAAGCAGGAGATCGTCAGCTACGGCTGGATCGCCGCCGGCATGGTCATCGGCACGATCATCGGCTGGCCGCTGGGCACCCGGGTCCCCATGACCGCCATGCCGCAGCGGATCGCCATTTCGCACATGTTCGGCGCCCTGGCGGCCACGCTGGTCGGCATTGCGGAGTACTACACCCACATGCGCAGCGGTATCGGGATTCCCCGGCCGATCATGGCGGCGCTCGGCTTCGAGGTGCTCTTCGGGTCGCTCACCGTCACCGGCAGCTTCATGGCGTTCGGCAAGCTGCAGGAGATCCTCCCCGGCCGCCCGATCACGTACAAGGGACAGAACGCCGTGAACATCGGCGTGTTCTTCCTCACGATCCTGATGTTCGCCTACCTGATCGTGCATCCGGACGCGCAGGTCGTGTTCTACGCCATGATCGCCGTTGCCTTCGTCATCGGCATCAGCCTGGTCCTGCCGATCGGCGGCGGCGACATGCCGGTGGTCATCTCCCTGCTCAACTCCTATGCCGGCCTCGCCGCCTCGGCGACCGGCTTTGCCATCGACAACAGCCTCCTGATCATTGCGGGTGCGCTGGACGGCGCCTCGGGGTTCATCCTGTCGATCATCATGAGCAAGGCGATGAACCGCTCGTTCGGCAACGTCATCTTCGGCGCCTTCGGGGCGGCACCGGAGAGCGGCACCGCCGAAGTCGTGGGTGAGATGAAGGAGATTTCGGTGGAAGACGCCGCCCTGCAACTCGCCTACGCGCAGCGGGTCATCGTCGTGCCGGGTTACGGCCTGGCGGTAGCACAGGCGCAGCAGGTGGTGCGCGAACTGGCCGACCAGGTGGAGCGACGGGGCGGGGAAGTGAAGTATGCCATTCACCCGGTGGCGGGCCGCATGCCGGGCCACATGAACGTGCTGCTTGCCGAGGCCAACATTCCGTACGAGAAGCTCCTCGACATGGATGAGATCAACCACGAGTTCGCCAGCACCGACGTCGCGGTCGTCATCGGCGCCAACGATGTGGTGAACCCCGCGGCGCGTACCGACAAATCCAGTCCGATCTACGGCATGCCCATCCTCGACGTGGACAAGGCGAAGGCGGTCTTCGTCCTCAAGCGTGGCAAGGGCAAGGGCTTCGCCGGTATCGAGAACGCGCTCTTCTTCGGCGACAAGACCCGCATGATCTACGGCGACGCCAAGGGCACGCTGTCGAAGCTGGTCAACGAAATGAAGAGCGTCTGATCAACGCGTCGTGCATGGCCTCCCCGCCCTGAACGTCTCCTGCCGTCAAAGTCGATGCACCGGGGTATCCCTCTGGAGAGCACTGTGTCCTCGCGGTAGGCCGTCGACCTGCACATTTGGCAGGACCCGGGCCGCCTCGCCGACCTCGGAGCGGGGCACCAGCCCAAGTGACAGTACCGCATCATGTTAGCTAAAGTATTGATTTTTCTCGGTTTAGCCGTTATTTTGACCGCTGCCGAGAAACGGCGCCAGTTCTGCACGAACGCAGCCCGGTGCCCGCAGGAACTACCCTACTCCAGGGAGGCCGGTCAGAGTGAAAGAAAAGCTGCCGCCCAAGAAGAAGCGTAGGGCCGTTCGGCCGGCGCAGATCGCGCGCGCGGTCGACGAGGGACGTGAGAGTCTGGACCTGTATCTCGACGAGATCAGTCGCGTCCCCCTGCTCAACCGCGAGGAGGAAATGGAACTCGCGCGCAAGGCGTTCAAGGGGAGCATCGTGGCGCAGGAGCGCCTGGCCCGCCACAACGTCCGCTTCGTCGTGTCGGTTGCCAAGAAGTTCCAGAATCGTGGTGTGCCGCTGGTCGATCTCATCGGCGAGGGCAATCTCGGTCTCATGACCGCTGCCCGGAAGTTCGATCCCGATCGCGGCGTGAAGTTCATTTCGTATGCGGTGTGGTGGATCCGCCAGGCGGTACAGGCGGCCATCGCGCGTCACGGCCGTCCGGTCCGGGTACCACTCAACCGTACCGCCGACCTGAGCCGTCTCGGTCGCACCACCACGCTCCTCAAGGATCGCCTTGGTCGCATGCCGACCACCGAGGAGCTGGCGCGTGCCACCGGCCTTACCGTGGAAGCGGTGCGCAGCCTCTCCGCCCTGAACACCGAGGCGGTCCGGCTCGACCACCCCACGCGCGATGGCGACGGCAACGAGCGCATGGAGCGGTTTGCCTCGGCGGACGCCGAGGGCACGGATACGGCGGCCATGCAGAACAGCCAGACGCACGACATCGAGCTGGCGCTCGCCACGCTGCCGCCGCGCGATGCGAAGGTGCTGCGGCTCTACTTCGGTCTCGATGACGGCAACAGCCGCACGCTGGAAGAGATCGGCCGCATGATGGGCGTTACCCGCGAGCGGATCCGCCAGTTGCGCGACCGGGCCTTGCTCCGCCTGCGTGAGGGCGAGACCGGCGATCGGTTGAAGGACCTGGTGGCCTAGTACACCGGATTGGAATGACAAGCGGGGGCATCCACAGGATGCCCCCGCTTTTTTTAGCTTGGTTCCTCGGGCCCGAGCGCCAGTGGCCTTGGGGGTCGCACCAGCAGCTTCCCGATCACCGCACCAAACCTTCGGGCCGCGGTCCGCGTGGGCCACGCCGTCCAGCGATAACGGCGCAGCATGCGGCGCGCCGAGGGCAGGACGCGTTGCAGGTCTGCCTCGGTGAGTGGCTGGAATGGCTTGAAGTCGAACGGGTGCGCCGTCACCGAAGTCCGGAAGGCCGTGATCGATGCCCATTCGGCGGACAGGTCGGGTACCAGTTCGAGGGTGGCCCGCAGCAGCTCCTGGTGTGACAGCTCCTCGCCGAAACTGTAGGCCAGGTAGCGATCCTGTACCAGCCGCCAGAAGGTCTCCGTCGCCTGGCTCATGTCGACGGCGTCGTACTCGAGCGCCGTGCAGATCAGTCCCCACAGCACGTGCTTCGCCCTGCCATCCATGTTGCGCGTGGGCGAGTCGGGCGCCTTTTCCCAGTGCCGCAGGTAGCCGCCCGTCATGACATGGCCGGTGGGGAACCCCGAGCGCCACATCCGCAGGTTGAGTTCGGTCCACTCGCCCCAGAAGCGGCGG
The DNA here is from genome assembly GCA_031402225.1 of Gemmatimonadota bacterium. GTDB lineage: Bacteria > Gemmatimonadota > Gemmatimonadetes > Gemmatimonadales > GWC2-71-9 > JAGGAG01. The sequence continues at coordinate 43,902 of JANNSD010000170.1, forward strand.
CGCGGGTTGAACCCGCCCACGTCGCGCAGCAGGTTCGTGTAACTGGCCACCAGCATCCCTTGCACCGTCTGGTAGCGGAACTCCGGCGTAATGACGTGCGGCGTGCTGTCGCGGGGCTTGAACTGCTCCTCGGTGTCCTCCCGGTAGGAGCGCAGCCCGATCAGACCCGCTGGCACCCGCTGCATCGCCTGCTCGATGGTCAGGAACGCATCGCCATGCACCGAGATGTCGTCGTCCACGAAACAGACCAGCGGGCTCTTCACCAGGTTGAGCTGGAAGTTGCGCCCTCCGCTGATGGTGGGGTCGCCGTTGTTGAAGTGGACCTCGACCTCGAGGTCGGTGGCCCAGGAGCGGATGGTCCGCTCCACATCGGCCAGTTCATCGCGAATGGCGCGATTGTAGACGATGACGATCCGTGCACCGCCGGGTATGACGGTAGCCTCGAGTGACTGGATCAGCTGGCGCAGGTAGTGCTCTCGACCCGGAATGGTCAGGGCCGTGATGGTCCATCGTGGTGCGGACATCGAGCCTCCGTGGAAAATCAGCGCCGCTTGTAGAGGGCGCCGATCATCTCCTTCCAGCCCAGGGGGCCGGGTGACTGCAGCAAGGTCGCGCCCGGAATCGCGGCGAGACGCGGATGGTGGCCGTACTGGTTGCGAACCACGAAGGACCGCCGAGCGGCGCGGAGGAGCGGTTCATCGTTCCCGTCGTTCCCGATCGCCACCGTCTCGGTTACCCCGAGCCGCGCCATCAGCAGCACCGCGGCGCGGCCCTTCTCCGCGCCTCCTGTCAGTGTAGCCCATCGCCCGCCAGCGGTACACCGAAGATTGGCCGACACGATCCGCTCCCGGAATTCCGCGAACTCGGCATCCTCGGCCACCAGTCGTGGCAACAGGACACTCGCCACGCGCAGTCCCGTGGTGACCGGCAGGAGCCCGGCGATCTGCGCCCAGGCGCCGACGTGGCGCGCCCGCGCCTCGATCTCGTCGCGCCCGATGCCCAGCACCTCCTCTTCACCCGAGGGCGCCACGAGGACGCTGCCATCCTCCGCGATGGCCCAGTCCCGCCATCCGACGCGCTCCTGCAGCGCCATGAGGTCGGCCGCGGTGCGACTGGAGGCGAAGATCACCCGCCAGCGTTCGGCGACTTCCTCGAGCCACGGGGCCTCAAACGGGACGGCACCTGCCTCGTCGAGGAAGGTGCCGTCCACATCCGAGAAGATGAGCCCCCGGATCATGACGTCATGTGGCTTCCCCGGCAAACTGCCGCAGGACCCGCTGCAGGATTCCGCCATGACGGAGGTAGTCGACCTCCACTGGTGAGTTGAGCCGCACCACCGCCTGGAACTTCGTTTCCTTGCCCGACTCGTCATGTGCTGTCACCGATACCCGGCCGGCCGCCGTGAGCCCCGACGCGATGCCACTGATGCTGAACGTCTCCCGGCCAGAGAGGCCCAGCGACTGGCGAGTGACGCCCGGTTCAAACGCCAGCGGCAGCACGCCCATGCCCACCAGGTTGCCACGATGGATGCGTTCGTAACTTTCCGCAATCACCGCCTTCACCCCCAGTAGCGCGGTGCCCTTCGCGGCCCAGTCGCGGCTCGATCCGGTGCCGTACTCCTTGCCCACGAGCAGGACGAGCGGTGTGTTGCCCGCGATGTACTTCATGGCGGCGTCGTAGATGGACATCACTTCGCCGCTGCCGAAGTGCTCGGTCCAGTTACCCTCCCGATCGGGCACGAGCGCGTTCTTGATGCGCACGTTGCCGAAGGTGCCCCGCATCATGACTTCGTGGTTACCCCGTCGCGACCCGAAAGTATTCCAGTCCTCCTGGGCAACACCATGCTCCAGCAGGTATCGCGCGGCGGGCCCGTTCTTCGGGATCGACCCCGCCGGGGAGATATGGTCGGTGGTTACCGAGTCGCCCAGCACCGCCAGCACCCTCGCCCCGCTGATGTCCGCCAGTGGCTTCGGTTCGGGGCTCAGGTTCTGGAAGAATGGCGGCTCCTGCACGTACGTGGAGTCCTTGTCCCATGCGTACCGACTGCCGCTCGGCACGGGGAGCGCCTGCCACGCCTCATCGCCGTCGAACACCTTGCCATAGCGGCTGGTGAACAGCTCCGGCTTGAGTGCCGCCGCCATCGTGTCCTTGATCTCCTGCGCACTCGGCCAGATGTCGCGCAGGAACACCGGTGATCCATCCTTGCCGGTACCGAGCGGCTCGGTCTCCACATCCAGGTCAATGCGCCCAGCCAGCGCGAAGGCGACCACGAGCAATGGCGACGCCAGATAGTTGGCCCGCACCGACGGGTGTACCCGTGCCTCGAAATTCCGGTTGCCACTCAGCACCGCCGCCGCCACCAGGCCGTGATCCTCGATCGCCTTGCCGATCGCCTCCGGCAGCGGGCCACTGTTCCCGATGCAGGTGGTGCAGCCGTATCCCACCGTCTGGAATCCGAGCGCATCGAGGTGTGGCTGAAGGCCCGATCCCTCGAGGTATCCCGTCACCACCCGTGACCCCGGGGCCAGGCTCGTCTTGACCCAGGGCTTCGTGCGGAGTCCCTTCGCGATCGCCTTCTTCGCCAGCAGGCCGGCGCCGATCATCACGGAAGGATTAGAGGTGTTGGTGCAGCTCGTGATGGCTGCGATCACCACCGAGCCGTCACGCAAATGAAATCGCTCGCCATCCTGCTCGCACTCAACGTGGGGTGGCAGGTCCTCGACCGCCGTTTCCGGATGGCCGAGCATCACGTTGCCGCCGCCCTCGCCGATCCAGCGGGAGTATGCCGCCTCGGCCACCTCGCGCCGGGCCGCCGGCGTCTTCGGGCTCATCAGCGACGGCAGGTTCACCAAGAAGTTGCGCTTGAGCGTGTCGAGCGGCACCAGGTCCTGCGGACGCTTGGGGCCCGCCATGCTCGACTTCACGGTGGACAGGTCGAGGTCGAGTGTGGAGGTGAACTCGGGGTCGGGCGTCGCATCGGTGCGGAACAGTCCCTGCGCCTTGTAGTACGCCTCCGCCATCTTCACCGTCCGCGCGTCGCGCCCGGTGCGCTCGAGGTAGCGGATCGTCTCCGCATCCACCGGGAAGAAGCCCATGGTGGCGCCGTACTCTGGCGCCATGTTCGCGATCGTCGCGCGGTCAGCCAGGCCGAGACTGGACAGGCCGGGGCCATAGAACTCCACGAACTTGTCCACCACGCCCTTCTTGCGCAGCATCTGGGTCGCGGTGAGCACCAGGTCGGTGGCGGTGGTGCCCAGCGGGAGCTCGCCCGTCAGCTTCATGCCGATCACGTCCGGAATCAGCATGAAGTACGGCTGTCCCAGCATCACGGCTTCCGCCTCGATGCCGCCCACGCCCCAGCCGAGCACACCCAGGCCGTTGATCATGGTGGTGTGCGAGTCGGTGCCGACGCAGCTGTCCGGATAGGCGGTGAGCGCGCCATGCTGGTCGCGCACCTGTACCAGGGGCGCCAGGTACTCGAGGTTTACCTGGTGCACGATGCCGGTGCCCGGGGGCACGGCGCGGAAGTTCTCGAAGGCGCGCTGGGCGAATTTGAGGAGCTGGTATCGCTCGGTGTTCCGCTCGAACTCCAGCGCGACGTTGCGGGAGAACGCCTCGGCGCTGCCGAAGTGGTCCACCTGCACCGAGTGGTCGATCACCAGGTCGCAGGGCACCACCGGGTTGATCCGCGCCGGGTCACCCCCCATGCGCGCCATGGCGTCCCGCATCGCGGCGAGGTCCACCACGCAGGGCACCCCGGTGAAGTCCTGGAGGACGACCCGCGCCGGCATGAAGGGGATCTCGCCCGCTCCAGCTGCCGCCGGCGTCCAGCCGCCGAGGGCGCGAACATGTGCCTCGGTGACGAAGCCGCGGCCGACATGTCGGAGGGCATTTTCCAGCATGACGCGGATCGAGAAGGGAAGCCGGTCGAGGTTGACGCCGGTGTGCGTGGCGAAGGCAGGGAGGGAATGAACGACCGCCGCTCGGCCACCTACGGCGAGGGCGGTCCGGCAATGAAACGGGTCAGGTTGGCTCATCTTGGGTGGTTTCCCGGGTAGAATTCGGCATGAGCCCAGAAAATAACCAGTTGGGTCGTGGTGGGGCGGTGGTCCCCCGCGCCATCCGGCGGCGGGGCCCTATCCTGGAGGTGGATTGGGACGGCAGGGGCCACCTGGGGCAGTTTGACTGCCGGGCCCTGCGCCTCGGCTGTCCCTGTGCCGGCTGCGTCGAGGAGATGACCGGTCGCCCATTGGTCGATCCGGCGACCATCCCGGCTGGGGTCACCGCCGAGGGCCTCGAACTGGTCGGGGGCTACGGCCTGAAGATCCGCTGGAGCGACGGGCATGGCACCGGGATCTACACCTTCAGCGACCTGCTGGCGCGATGCCCCTGTCCCGCGTGCCGGGCGGGGCGTGGCTGACCCCTTGGCCGTAAGCTGCGCGGCGGCTAGAGTTTGGCAGTTCGCCTGCGCCACCTCTCCCCCCGTCCGGGCCCCCGATGATCGGCAGACGCTACTGGATCTGGATCTGGTACGCCATCCTGACGGTTGGCGTCATCGGCTTGCTGGCAGCGATCGATTGGGGCCGGCAGACCAAGTGGCGCAATGCTGACGAGATCCTCCGGGGAATCGGGACGATTGTGGTCTCGGTCGGGATGCTCCTCCTGCTCAACAGCACCGGGGGAGGGGCAGGGCAGACGCTGCTCCTCGCCGGGCTGATCGCCTTCATCCTTGCCTTCGCGGTCGGGCGGGAAGCACCGAAGTCACCGCCGCGTCCCGACGACGAGTCGTGATGCCGGCTGGGTGCTCGCGGCGCCTCGCGGTCGGATTGGCGCTTCTGGTCATGGTGCCACCCTTGGCGGCCCAGGACGCCGGAGCGGGGACTGGTGGCGCGATCCGCCGCGCCCAAGAGGCCCGCCTCGCCGGCGAATGGCGCCGGGTGCTGATGATAGGGGCACACCCCGACGACGAGGACACCGAGCTCCTCACCATCCTGACTCGCGGCCGGGGGATCGAGACCGGCTATCTCTCGCTGACCCGCGGCGAGGGGGGCCAGAACCTCATCGGCAGCGAACTCGGCCGGGCCCTCGGCGTGCTCAGGACCGAGGAGCTGCTCACCGCGCGCGCCCTCGACGGTGGCCGGCAGTTCTTCTCCCGCGCCTACGATTTCGGCTACTCCAAGACGGCGGAGGAGACCTTCCGGCTCTGGCCTCGTGACTCGCTCGTGAAGGACGCGGTGCGGATAATCCGGCGCTTCCGGCCCCAGGTGGTGGTCTCGGTCTGGTCCGGCACGCCCCGGGATGGCCACGGCCAGCACCAGGTGTCCGGCATCGTCGCGCGCGAGGCGTTCGACGCGGCCGGTGATGCGGCGCGGTTTCCGGAACTGCTGCGGGAGGAGGGCCTCGCCCCGTGGCAACCGGCCAAGTTCTATCGCAGCGGGCGGATGAACGCCGCCGCGCCGGCGGAGGTGCTCGATGGTGGGGTGCTCGATCCGGCGGAAGGGCAGTCACTCCACCAGATCGCGGCGCGCAGCG
>JANNSD010000171.1:0-11141 GCA_031402225.1 Gemmatimonadota bacterium
GCCGGCCGTCGGGACTGACGTGGTACCAGTCGAGCGCGGTGGTACCCTCGGCGGACAATGCATTCGGGTCGATCGCGATGCGGTCGGTGCCCTCCAGGCCGTCCCGCAGGTAGAGGATGGGCTGGTTGGTACTGCCCTCGCGCCGCTGGTAGAGATACCGCCCGCGAGCCGGTGTGGGCGTGCCGAGCACACCGATGCCCAGCAGCTGCTGCAGCCGGCGGCGGATCGGGGCGCGCGCCGGCACCGCACCCAGCCACGCCTCGGTCTGCGCATTCTGCGCGGCGGTCCACGCCTGCACCTCGGCGGCGGCGCCATCCTCGAGCCAGCGATACGGATCGGCAACCTCGACTCCGTGCAGCACCTCGACCACGGGATCACGCCTAGTCCCCAAGGCTGATTCCCTGCTCCCGGGCGGTGACCAGGATATCCGAGTCGAGCGGCACCAGTTTCTGCCGTCCCACCGCGTCGGCCAGCGGCACCCGGACGATCGAGGTACCTGCCAGACCCAGCATTGTACCGAAGGCGCCGTCAGCCACGGCCCGCACCGCCGCGCCACCAAAGCGCAGCCCCAGCAACCGGTCAAATGTCGTGGGCGAGCCCCCGCGTTGCAGGTGACCGAGCACGATGGATCGTACCTCCTTAGGCATGCGCTCCGTGATCATCTGGGCCACCCGGTTGCCGACGCCTCCGATCCGGTCGACCGTACCGGTGCCCCGTCGCTCCAGGAGGGACACCTCGCCACCGACCGGACGCGCGCCCTCGGCCACCACGACGATGCTGTAGTGCTTCCCATCCGCCTCGCGCGCCTGGATCGCAGCGCAGACCTTGTCGATGTCGAAGGGTATCTCCGGGATGAGGATTACGTGCGCGGTGCCCGAGATGCCGCTGTGCAGCGCGATCCAGCCGGCGTTCCTTCCCATCAGCTCGACCACCATGACGCGCTGGTGACTCTCGGTGGTGGAGTGCAGCTTGTCGATTGCCTCGGTGGCGGTGCTGACCGCGGTATCGAAGCCGAAGGTCTGCTGGGTGCACTCGACATCGTTGTCGATCGTCTTGGGCACGCACACCACCGGCAACCCCTTGCGAGCGAGATCCCAGGCGATCTGCATGCTCCCGTCGCCGCCGATGGCGATGAGCGCGTCGAAGCCGCTCGCCCGGAACGCCGCGATCAGCTCGTCCGAGCGGTCGACTTCACGGCGGGTGCCGTCGGCGTCGGTGATCGCATGGCGGAACGGATTACCGTGGTTGGTGGTGCCGAGGATGGTGCCGCCCAGGTGCACGATGCCGCGGACGTTCTCGGGCGCGAGCCGCACGACCCCGTTGAACGAGAGCAGCCCTTCGTAGCCGCGCTGGATCCCGTAGGCTTGCCAGCCGCGGTGATGGGCGGCAAGCACCACCGCGCGGATGACGGCATTCAGTCCGGGGGCGTCGCCGCCGCCGGTATTGACGGCGATACGCATGTTGTGCCGGTCCGGTGCCTTTCTTACTGCCCGCCGCTCAGCAGGTCGATGATTTCCCCTGGTTTCGCGTGCCGACCCAGGGCCAGTTTCGAGAAGACGAGCTTCCCATCGACCATCACGTCGAAGATGCCGCCAGAACTGGGAATCAGCTTCGTCTCGATGCCGGGAAATGCCTTCTGGAGCTCAGCCACCAGACCGGTGGCTCGCGGCTCGTAGCTTCAAACGACGCAGTAATGGATCGTGGCGCGCATGAATCCTCACTTCGCGAAGGCAGGTGCCAGCAAACTGGGCGGACCCCGCCAATCGTAAGCAATCATGACACCCTCCACCAGCACGGACGGTCTCCTGATTGCCCCCTCTCGGCCAGGCAGCGCTCCAGCAGGCCAACCAGCCTTGGATGCTGCCACAGCCCGGGAGATTCGCCGATGCCACGCCGATGCGCCACCACGATCCTGCTTGCGCTGCTCATTGCACCCGCCGTCGCCGCGCAGGTTCCTGCACACTGGCGGGATGAACTGGTGTCACCCACGCACCCGCTGATGCTGCCCTCATTCGACCCCGATACGGTGCGGTGGCCCGCGTCCCCGCTGTCACCCCCGCCCCGCCCAGTGCGCGCCCTATACGTCAACGCCTGGGCCTTCGGTGGCCAGCGCCTCGGGCAACTGCTCGACTTGGCGGCGGGCACCGAGGTGAACAGCCTGGTAATCGACGTGAAGGACGACACCGGCTACCTGACCTACCGTTCGGAGGTTCCGACGGCCCGGGCTATTGGCGCAAACACTCAGCTTCGCGCGCGCGACGTGCGCGTCCGACTGGCGCGCCTGCAGGCCCGCGGCATCCACCCCATCGCGCGCATTGTGGTGGCGAAGGATCCGCTGCTCGCCTCACGCAAGCCTGAGTGGGCCATCCAGCATACCTCCGGAGGACTGTGGCACGACCGGAAGGGCTTCGCGTGGGTCGATGCCTTCCAGGACTCGGTCTGGATCTACGCCGCCCAGCTCGCCGCGGAAGCGGTGGCACTCGGCTTTGCGGAGATCCAGTACGACTATGTGCGCTTCCCCGATGAGCCGCCATCACGACGGGCCACCGCGGTGTTTGCGGCGCGTCGTCCGCAGGAATCGACCCGGCAGGGCGTAGCCGACGGGCTTGCGATACTGGAGCAGCGCACCCGCGCACTCGATGTGCCTTTCACCATCGATGTCTTCGGCCTGACGACCAGTGCCACCGGCGACATGGGCATCGGCCAGGTGTGGGAGGATCTCGTCTCGAAGGCGGATGCCGTACTTCCCATGGTCTACCCAAGTCACTACAACCGGGGCGAATATAGATTTGCCCAGCCCAACGCCGAGCCGTACGGCGTCATTCGCCGAGCCCTGCAGGACGGCATCCGGCGCTCCCAGAAGCTCGGCGGCTCCACCGCGGAGATCCGGCCGTATCTGCAGGCGTTCACGCTGGGCGCCCCCCGCTACGGCCCGGAGCATGTCCGGGCGCAGATCAGGGCGGCCGCCGAGCTCGGTGTCACCAGTTGGGTGCTATGGAATCCCCGCAGCGTCTACGAGCGCGGACAGATCACCCCAGCACACGCGCCGGTGCCGATAGCCATGGCCGGTTTGCCCGACGGCACGCTGGATGCTGTCCGCTGACCTGACCCGGTGGCGGTGGGACGATTTGGTCCCTAGTATTGCTGGGTAGCGCGGCAGAGGCCGTACCGACAGCGTACAGACGCTTACCTCAGGAGCAGTGAAATGGAGATGCGTACTCGACTCGGATTGCTCGTGGTTGTGGTCACCGGCATGGCAGCGGCGCCCGCCGCTGCGCAGGACGCCAAGCTTCCCGCTGGCGTCACGCCGGCCATGATCACCAAGGGCAAGACGGTTTTCACCAGCAGCGGGCTGTGCTTCGCCTGCCACGGCATGGACGCCAAGGGCGTGGTGGGTCCGAGCCTTGTGGACCCGACCTGGGTTCATGGCAAGGGCACGTACCCCGAAATCGTGCAGATCGTGACCACTGGAATCGCGGCCGACCAGGCCAAGCTCGGCAAGGGTCCGATGCCACCCAAGGGCGGCTCGCAGATCAGTGAGGACGACGTGAAGGCGGTCGCGGCCTACGTCTGGTCGCTGAGTCACCCCACCTGACGCCTTGGTTACTGCAGCGCCAACGGGAGCCCGACGGGCTCCCGTTTTTTGTTCCGGTGATCACCGGCGAGTTCCCCGCGATTGTCCTTGGCGCGCGCCGCCCTTATATTCGCGCCCGCTTCGCACTCCCTGTATCAATTTCGGCCCGGAGCCGTCTTGGAACTCCCTGGCACACACCGGATACCCCTCGCCTGGCTCCTGCAGCATGGCAGCGAGTCGATCCGCTACCGCACCCTCACCGAGCTGTCACCGGTGGGTTCCGCCGCTCCTGAGGCCATCCTGGCGGCCCAGCAGGCCATCGTAGAATCGAAGTCCGGCGCCGCGCTGGTCAAGAAGCAAAAGGACACCGGCATCTGGGGTGGCAACCTCCTCGGCCTGGCGCCATCCGTAAAGGACGGAATCAAGGAAGTCGGCACGATCCCCCAGTACCGTCGCCTGCTCCAGATCGGGTGGCCGCGCGGATCACGCCCGTACAAGCTCTCCGACCGGGTGCTCTTCCGCCTGCTCTCCCGGGACGAGGATCCGGCGCTGCTGTTCGAGCACGCCAAGGCCTCCGGGAGCGAGCCGGCGGTGGTGCCCTTCATTCGTGAGGCTTTTCGGGAGGCCGCCGCCGCCGCGCTGGCGGAAGCCGGTCATCACGAGGACCCGCGGCTTCGCGGTGCGGCGCACAAGATCGCCAATGCGGTCTCGGTGTTTCTGCGCAGTCCCCTCGCCGAGAAGCCGTTCGTAAGAACGGCGAAGCACACCGCCCTGCACCCCGACGCGCATCCCCCGACCTGGTATTCCGTCGCGATGATCGCGCAGATGCCCAGCCTGCAGCGGGAGCGAGCTGGCTTCACCGAGCGCCTGGGACACTATCTGGCTCAGCCCGCACCCAAGAAAGAGTTCGTGGTGGTCCTCGGCAAGAAGTCGCTCAAGCCACAGCACCTCCTGCTGGGCGACCCGATCGAGGCCGACTCAAAGGGCGTGGCGAAGGACCTCCCGCTGGCGCTGCACTACATCGAGATGCTGGCACGGATGGGGGCGCTGCAGTGGGCGCCGGTTGCCACCAAGGTGCTCGCCCGGCTCATGAAAGACTTCGATGACCAGGGCGTGTGGGCACCGAAGGGTCTCCGCGGCATACCCAAGGCGCTGAACAAGATCACCTACCATTGGTACCCGCTTCAGACTGACGAAAAGGCTGCAGAGAGCCGCGCCGTCGACGTGACGTTTCGGGTGGCCGTCATCGCCAAGCTACTGGGCTGGGAGATCACCTACACTTAGTGGGGCACTGTGGCGCTGTGCTGACGTTGCGCTTCTAGGGGTAGTTTGTCATACTACGCTCATGTCTCTCGACCTGACGCCGTTCGGATTCACGCCCACCGAAGGTGTGGTATACAGGGTCCTGCTGCGCGACGGCCCAGGCACCGGCTACGCCATCGCCCGGGCCGCCGGTCTTGCCCGGGCGAACACGTATAGCGCCCTCGAGGGCCTTGCCGGAAAGGGGGCGGCCAGGGCCGAGTCGGGCCGCCCCAAGCGCTATCGTCCGGAGCCGCCCGCCGCACTGCTCGCCCGAATTGCGAGTGACCATGGGCAGGCGCTCAGCCGGCTCAGCACGGAACTCGAGGCGCTGGCCGCTCCCCCGACGCCCACATTGGTTGAGATCACCTCGAGCCGCGGAGCACTTCAGCTGATTCAGCACGATGTAGCACGCGCGGCCACGTCGGTGGACCTGCTCGCCCCGGCGGAAGCGTTTCCACTCCTCGGCCCGGCCCTGCGGCGGCCGGTGCTCGCGGGGCTCGCCGTGCGCCTCCACTCGGTGGGGCCGGTTGACCTCGGTTTCGTTCCGGTCACGGAGGTGCCCACACCGGATGACTGGCCGGGTGCACCACTCATCTGCGTCGTGGATTCGAGGGCGGCACTGCTAGCAACGCGCCAGGGCACCGATGTGACGGGCCACTGGGGCACCGCACCTGCCTTCGTGGCAGCGGCGCGACTGGCCATCGACGTGCTGGGGAGGTCGGCATGAACGCGGAAACCGAGCGCGTCTACCGGGCCCTCCGGCAGAGCTACCTCACGGAAGCGCCCGCACGTCTGGCCGAGCTGCGCAAGGAAGCGGAGGCGTTCCGCGCTGGCGAAGGCCAGGCAGCGGAGTGGCTGCGCGCACGCATCCACAAGCTCGCCGGCGCCGCGGCCGCCCATGGGCTGCCCGAAATTTCCGCGTTGGCGCGCGAGATCGAGAACTGGCTGGCCCAAACGCCCTCGCAAACGGCCGAGAGCGCCGATCACCTGCAGGGTAGCCTCACCCTCCTGAGCCGGGCGGTCGATGCGGCGGGGCAGTCGCTGGTGCCAGTCGGTGTGCGAGAGACCCCGCGGCAGGCGGAGTTCGGCTGGCGTGCCTTGGTGGTGGTGGAGTCGGGGTTGCTGCGCGAGCGGACCATCCGCGCGCTCTGGTCAGCGGGCTTCGACGTGCACCTGGGCGATCCCGGCGAGCCGGAGACCACCTCGCCGTCCACTCGACCCGACCTCGTGGTCATCTCAGCCGAGGACGCGGTACAGGATCCCTACGCCACGATCGCCGCGTGGACGTCGAGCCGGTTGGCGCGCCCCAGGGCCGTCGTGCTCATCGAGGCCGCGGGCCCGGTTGATCGCATGCGCGCGGTGGCGTGCGGCGCCGACCAGATCTACATCGCGGAGCAGGTGGACTCGGAGCTCCCGCGGTTCGCGCGGCTGATGGCGCGGGTCGGCGCGCCGCCGGCGAGGGTGGTTATCGTCGACCCGGACCCGGTCGCGGACGCCTACGCCGCATACCTCATGCAGGCAGGGGTGCGGGTGGTGCAGGCGCGCGATGCCGGGGAGGCGCAGGATCTCTTCGATGCGGAAGTGCCCGACCTGGTGCTCCTCGCCGAAGCCCTGCCCGACGCCGACGGTGTCACCTTCGCCAAGCTGCTGCGCCAGGATCCGCGGTTCCATCTCGTGCCCCTGGTGCTGGTCGGTCCTGCCGGCGGAGTTGCCGACAAGATCGCGGCACTCCGCGCCGGCGCCGACGACTTCCTCGCGCATCCGGTCGACGAATCGCTCCTGTTGCAGCTCGTGGTCTCCCGCGCGGAGCGTGGACGACAGCTCCGTGAGCTGGTGCATCGCGATGGGCTCACCGGCCTCCTCAACCACGCGACGCTGCTGGCGGAGTTGGAGATCGCCGTCGAGTTCTCCCGACGGAGCGGGAGTGGATTCGCACTGCTCATCGTGGATGTCGACCACTTCCGGCGGGTCAACGACCGCTATGGCCACCTGGTCGGCGACCAGGTGCTGGTACACATCGGCGGCCTCATGCGATCGCATGTCCGCGCCAGTGACCTGGTCGGAAGGTATGGCGGCGAGGAGTTCGGCCTGATTCTCCGTGGCTGCACCCCTGAGGGGGCCGCGCACGTCGCGCGCAAGATGCAGGAAATCATCGGCGCGCAGCCGGCTGAGACGCGGGACGGGAGCGTCATCCCGGTCACGGTCAGTATCGGCGGTGCCGTCTACCTGCACCATGGCGAGACCGCCTTCGAGATCGGCCACGCCGCCGACAAGGCGCTGCACCTGGCGAAGACCGAGGGCCGGGATCGCGTGGTGTTTGCCGACGCGCCGGGAACGGGGCACGCCTAGGAGTCGTGAGTCGTGAGTCGTGAGTCGTGAGTCGCGAGTCGCGAAAAAGAAACGGCCCTCCGGTTGCGTGACGGAGGGCCGTCCTTGCATCGGGCCGGCTCACGACCCACGACGCACGACTGCCTAGTGGTGATACGCCGCCAGCGGCGCCACGTCACCCGGCTTCTCCTCCCCGAACAACAGCCGTCCTTCCCGGAAGCTCGCACCACGCAATGTCAGCGCGAGCACCTCACCAAGTTCCTCCACCAGGTACACCTTGATCCGCTTGCGCGCCTCCTCGGGAAGATCCTCGAGGTCAGCCTCGTTCTCCTTGGGCAGGATCACTTCGGTGATGCCGGCCCGGAGCGCGCCGAGTACCTTCTCCTTCACACCGCCGATCGGCAGTACATGGCCGCGAAGCGTGATCTCACCGGTCATGGCGATGTCATGCCGCACCGGGCGGGCCGAGAGCGCCGAAATGAGCGCCGAGGCCATGGTGACACCCGCCGATGGGCCATCCTTCGGAATGGCGCCAGCCGGCACATGGATGTGGACGTCACGGTCGAACATGTCGTCCGGGATCCGCAGCCCCGCCGCGTGCGAGCGGGCATAGGTCCACGCGGCGCGCGCCGACTCCTTCATCACGTCGCCCAGCTGGCCGGTGAGCACCAGCTCGCCCTTGCCCCGCATGGTGGACGCCTCGACAAACATGATGTCGCCGCCCGCCGGGGTGTAGTACATGCCGGTGGAAACGCCCACCTGGTCGGTGCGCATCGCCTTCTCGGGGTGTACCCGCGGCCGGCCCAGGAGGGCAGTGACCAGGTCGGCGTCGACCGACACCCGCTCCACCTCTTTCGCCGCCACCTTGCGCGCGACCTTGCGCGCCAGCTTGCCGAGCTCGCGCTCAAGCTGCCGCACGCCGGACTCCCGGGTGTACGCGGTGATGACGTGACTGAGTGCCGGGTCGGTGATCTCGATCTGTGACGGATCAAGCCCGTTCTCGGTGAGCTGGCGCGGAATGAGGTACTTGCGCGCGATCTCGCGCTTCTCACCCTCGGTGTAGCCCACAAACTCCGCCACTTCCATCCGGTCGAGCAGCGGACCGGGGATGTTCTGGATGAAGTTCGCCGTCGCGATGAATAGCACCTCGCTCAGGTCGAACGGCACCCCCAGGTAGTGATCGACAAAGGTGTCGTTCTGCGCCGGGTCGAGCACCTCGAGCAGCGCGGCGGCTGGGTCGCCCTGGAAGGACACGCCCAGCTTGTCCACTTCATCGAGCAGGAAAACCGGGTTGCGGCTTCCGGCCTGCTTCATCCCCTGGATGATCCGGCCCGCCATGGCCCCGACGTAGGTGCGCCGATGGCCGCGGATGTCCGCCTCATCGCGGGCGCCGCCGAGTGAAATGCGGACGTACTTCCGGCCCATGGCCCGCGCGATCGACTTCGCCACGGACGTCTTGCCCACGCCCGGGGGTCCGGCAAAGAGCAGGATCGGACCCTTGGCCTGCTTCTCGGAGTCGTGAGTCGTGCGTCGTGAGTCGTGAGAAGACTCCGCTTCCCCGACGACGATCGCTGCAGGTTCGTCACTCGCGACTCGCGACTCGCGACTCGCGACGTCCTGCCTCAGTTGCCGCACCGCCAGGAACTCCAGCACCCGATCCTTCACGTCGCCGAGTGCGTAGTGATCCTCGTCCAGGATCTTCGAGGCGGCGGCGAGATCGAGATGCTCTTCCGTGCGGGTGTTCCACGGCAGCTCGGCCACCGTCTCGAGGTAGGTGCGAATGACCTGCGACTCCATCGATTCGCGGCCGATCCGGTCGAGTCGGCCGAACTCCCGGTCGACTTCGCGGCGGGCGTCCTCCGGTAGGTCGAGCGCATCCAGCTTTTCGCGCAGCTCCTCCAGGTCGGACGACTCGTCGTCCTCTCCCAGTTCCTTCCGGATGGTCTTGAGTTGCTCCCGGAGGAACATCTCACGCTGCCGGTCGCCCAGCTCTTCCTGCACCCGGGACTTGATGTCCTCCTGCGCGTCGAGCACGCCGATCTGCCGCTGCAGGTGCACCAGCACCCGACGCAGCCGCTCCTCGACCGACAGGCTCTCGAGCAGCGCCTGCCGCTGGGCCGGGGCGATGTCGATGTAGCCCGCCACCAGGTCGGCAAACCGGCCCGGCTCGTTCACCCCACCCAGTACCTGCTGGACAACCTCCTCCGGCAGGCCGGACTTCTGGCCCAGCTCGGCGGCGCGCGCACGCGCCTCCCGGTGCAGCGCCACGAACGCCGGATCTTCCGGGTTGAGCGCCGCCATCTCCTCCGCCGTGCGTACCACCGCGGCGAGGTACCCGTCCTTCTCGAAGTAGTGCATCGCGATGCCGCGATACTCGCCCTGCAGCAGCAACTGCACGCCGGCGAGACCACGCTGCATCTGGCCGATCCGTGCCACGGTGCCGATGGTGTACAGCACGTCGGCGTTGACGTTCTCCACGTTCTCCCGCTGCGACACCGCGAAAACGAGCTTCTCCGGGGTGGTCAGGGCAGCCTCGATCGCCTTCAACGTACCGGGCCGACCGGCGCCGATGGGCGCGGCCACGCCAGGAAAAAGCACGACCTCCCGGAGCGGAAGCACCGGAAGCGTCAGGCGTTCATTCATTATGGTCGATCCTTCCATTGGAATCCTGCCTTTGCGGCGCAAGCGAGTCGCTTGCGATAAAGATCGGGCGTGTAGGTGCACCCCATGTGCCACGCCCCGCGCCGCCCGTCTTGGCGTTATACCTGAAGCACTTCCGCCGTTGCTGGGCAGGAGCGACCACCCTCGCGGCCGGGCCCTGGCTGGAGGAAACGGCGGCCCGAACCCACCCGACGCTGCCGTTTTGGCCGCTGCGCCAACGGGGGAACGGTGCAGGTTGAATCTTTGCAATACCCGGCGCGTAGGGGCACGCTTCCCGACAAGACGTTGCCCGGTTCATGACGAACAGTCAAATTCATGGGCTATCGGGTGTTGGCGCCTTGGCTGCTCGACAAGCGACGGCCGCGCCAACACCATTTCCCGTCCGACCGGAGTCCCTCGCGCGGATGTCAGACTCGTTCGACAAGCCACTTGCTGCTCGCGTCGCCGAGGCGCTGGGCACCGCCTATACCCTGGAGGGGGAGATCGGGCGGGGCGGCATGGGCGTAGTCTATCGCGCGCGCGATGAACAGCTCAAGCGTCGGGTCGCCATCAAGGTGCTGCCGCCCGAGCTCGCCTTTCAGCAGGACATCCGCGAGCGGTTCAAGCGCGAGGCGCAGACCGCCGGCCAGCTGCTGCACCCGAACATCGTGCCGATCTACTCGGTCGGTGAGGCGAAGGGCATCGTGTTCTTCGTCATGGGCTACGTGGATGGTGAATCCGTCGCCGGCCGGGTCAAGCGGAAGGGGCCGCTGCCGCCGGAAGAGGCGCGCCGGATCATGAAAGAGAGCGCCGACGCGCTCAGCGCCGCCCACGCCGTGTCGGTGGTGCACCGCGACATCAAGCCCGACAACATCCTGCTGGAAGGTACCCGTGGCCGGGTGATGGTCACGGACTTCGGTATCGCGAAAGCGCTGTCGATGGGATCGGGCGCAACGCTCACCGGCGCCGGCGTGGCGATCGGGACGCCGGCCTTCATGAGCCCGGAGCAGGCGGCGGGCGAGAAAGAGATCGACGGCCGCTCCGACCTCTACAGCCTGGGCATCGTCACCTACCAGATGCTCGCGGGTGAGCTGCCCTTCAACGCCCCGACCGTTGCCGGCATCCTGATGAAGCAAATCACGGAACCGGCACCCGACATCCGCCGCGTCCGGCCCGACGTGCCCGAAGACCTGGCGCTCGCCGTGGCCCGTTGCCTCGAGAAGGATCCCGAAAATCGCTGGCCGACGGCCGATGCGCTGCGGCGCGCGCTGGAGAGCCGCACCGTCACCGGGTACCG
>JANNSD010000172.1:0-17057 GCA_031402225.1 Gemmatimonadota bacterium
GAGGGTAGGCTTGTTTGGCGGGGCGCTGGCGGTTGGTGCTGCCAAGCCGTTCTACCAGGGACAGGGGCTCGTCTTCTTTCTCGCGATCGGCGGGCAGTTCTAGGGGCCGGACGCGACAACGCGAAGGGGCCCGCAACATTAGATTCGGGCCCCGTCGCGCGTAACCGGTGCCCCCATGGTTCAGGGAACCCGGGGAAGTGAGTTGAAGATCCTCGACATCGTCGTG
The DNA here is from genome assembly GCA_031402225.1 of Gemmatimonadota bacterium. Classification (GTDB taxonomy): domain Bacteria; phylum Gemmatimonadota; class Gemmatimonadetes; order Gemmatimonadales; family GWC2-71-9; genus JAGGAG01. The sequence continues at coordinate 227 of JANNSD010000172.1, forward strand.
TTGATCTCCTGCTCGCTGGGCGCCCGCGAGCCCGGTGAGCCCTGCCATACCGCGCGCCAGGCAGTGTTGCCGGACTTCTCCTCAACCAGGTCAACTACAAACGAGGCGTCGGTGTTGGTGACAGGGGTCGTGTTGGAAACCGCCATCCCCCCCATGCCCATGCCCCCCATGCCCATGCCTCCCATACCCATGCCTCCCATGCCCCAGCCCATGCCCCAGCCGGGGCCCATCATGCCCACTCCACTGGTGGTCGTCACCAACGATGTGCTGCTCTGGACGCCGACGAAGTAACGCACCCGGAAGGTTGCCTCCTGCGTGCTGTCGACCATGGTGAAGCCCCGCTGCGTCAGCTGGGTCACGATCGCTTGCTGGATTCGGCGGTGCACGATGTTGTTCTGGACGGCCGGGTCCAGTTGATTCGTGCCCTCGAGGACGCCGCCCTCGAATTCCACCGTCGCCCCTGTCGGAATGGGGATGCTGCTGTCGCGGTCGGATGTAATAGACGGACCGCAGGCAGCGACCAGAATTCCGGTGGCCAGCGTCAACAGGCTGGAATGCAACGCGCGTGGGGCAGGTGACATGCGATCGACCTCAGTTGGCTTGAATAATGGCCACCGGCAGCTCCAGTGGGTGTGGCCGTCAATATACCCCGGGAGGGGCGCGTTGTGCCGGGGAAGGCCCCGGAAAGCTTGTAACACGGAGGTCATGAGTTTATTCTGTCCGGTTCTGCAGGGGCCTGTAGCTCAGGTGGTTAGAGCGCACGCCTGATAAGCGTGAGGTCGGTAGTTCAACTCTACCCAGGCCCATGTCCCCAAATGATGACCCGCCTTGGCGCCGTGCGCCGAGGCGGGTCATCCTGTTTTTTCAGTGGTAAGCATCGCGCGCGTCGTTGACATGTGGCAGGAGACGAGCGAGCGACAGGGGGATGCACCTGCCCTAAGGTGCACCCCCGTCGCGCCGAACGTCAGGCGACGCCGGCGGCAACCCCCACTTCGCCCAACGCCACCTTTTCGTCGGCGCTCACCAGCGTGCCCCCGACGCCAAGGAATCCACCCTCCTTCGAGGCCTCCGCCACCTTCGTCGCGACATCGGTCAGGAAGCGCCGATAGGCAATGGCGTCGGCCGGACTGGTGGCCGCCACCGTCGCCACGGCGTCCTTGATCGTGGCGAGCATGGCATCCTTCTTCGCGCCCTTGCCACCGAGCTGGGTCAGCTCGTCCATCGTCAGGTCGGCGTCGAAGGCGAGACCAAGCACCGACGTGGCGCCGGCGTCCTTCTTCACCTCGATGATGGCCCGGGCGACCGCACCCGCCTCCTTGATCGTCCCGATCGGACCGGACGGCGACGCGATCATCACCACCTGCGCCGCCGCCATTGGCGCCAGCCGGATCTTGAGCCACTGCTCATCGGTGTACTTGGCACGGGTGCCATTGGCTTCGGTGCCGGCGTCGAGCGCCTTCCGCACCAGTTGCGCGCTCTCACCGCCATTGGCAAAGAACGACGCCTGTTCGCTCTGCAGCACCTTCGCGACGCCGGCGCTATCGAGCTTCTGCTCGCTCCGCATCTTGCTCAGCATGGCCATCACGACTGGCGCCGCCATGCCGATGAGCGGGCTCACCTTGAATCCGAGCGACTGGTCGAGCGTCTTGCCAACCGCGCCCAGCCCGGAACCGCCGAAGATGCCCGAGAGCAACTCCGCCGGCGCGCCGCCCTTGAGCAGGCCCGCGAGGTTGCCAAGTGATGCGCCCCCGTCCTCGGGGATGAGCTTCATCAGCCCGTCGAGGCCCTGCGGGGTCGCGGTGTTGCCGGCGAGCGCGCCGGTGAGGAGCGGACCCACGGCGCTCAGGCCCTTGGATACCAGGTTGGGGTCCAGTCCCGTCGCCCCACCAATTGTCTTGAGGAGGTCAGGACTAAGCGCCTGACTGAGGGATTCGAGAAGTGATGCCATGACGGTATCTCCAGATTGGTTCGTATTGACGGCCCGAGCGGGCCTTCGCCGAATGCCTCGACGTCCTGCGGTTCCAGTACAGTCTATACCGCAATGGAGGAGAGCAGTTTCATCTTTGCCGCCTGTTACCAGACTTTTACCCGACGTGCCAAGGACAACTTCGGACACGAAAAGACCCCGGCGCCTCTCGGGCGCCGGGGTCCTAGTGGTCGTACGGCCTGCATCCGCTCGACTAAAAGCGCCGAAAGCTTGGCTGATACACCCGGTTGACCGCGACCACACCGGTGTGCGGGGCACAGTTGTCATCGGGGCGAAGGACCATGATGCCGGCGCCGCCGCGCGCGATAGTCTGGATCGCCGGAGGGTCGCCGCTTCCCATCGCCACCGCCGGAATGCTGGCAACCGTCTGGCCGGGTGCCAGCGCGTGCCCGGCTCCCGCACGGGCCTCGGCGGGAGGCGTCGCGGGAGCGTCGGGAACAACCTCCGGCGCCGGCGCCGCCACCAGGTCCGTTGCGACCGCAGTCTCTTCGGGCGCGTCGGCGCGCGGCACCGCCGCCTTCACGTCCGCGACCAGCCTGACCTTCCCCTGCCCCTTGCTCGCGGGCCGGGTCATCGACTGCCGCTCGACCGACGAAAGCACCAGCGGCTCGCCAGCCGCCCGTGCCGAGCCAAGATTCAGGTCACGCTCCGTACCAGCGCTGACCGAAACAGCGCCATCCCGGCCGTTGCTGCATGAAACGAGGAGCAGTGCCGCCACCGTAGCGGGAACAAGCTTGCGCATGGTCTGAGCCTCCCGGCGAATCACCCGAACTGAGAGCATCATGAAGCATGGTGACGTACCAGCCGATGCGCAAGCACACACCCGCACTATACGAGCCGGAGGTCGGCCTCGCGCACCTGATCGGCCGCCGCGTCCACGGTGCCGCACCAGTCTTCAACGGCCAGCAGCAACTCGTTCGCCGCGGCGGAAAATTCCGCAGCCTTCTGGTGAAAAGTCGCGAGCCTGGCCAAATGCTCGCACTGCGCCTCCACCAGGTCGCCAGCAGCGCACAGCGCGGCATCGGTGGCCGGCTCCAGCCACGCGGCGAGCCCGGTGGCCCCGTCGCGTTCCGCCCGGAACCGCGGGATAAACCGCTCGCGGAGGTACGTCACCGCCCGGGCTCGGTCCCAGACCGTTGACGACTCGACACAGGCCGGCCGGAAGGCATGTCGCGTCTCCGCGAGCCAGAGTGTATGAATGGGGGGCATGCTGGACGCCATTTCTTGCCTCCTGAAACGGGTGCACCAAGCACGTTATCACAGAGGGTATGAAGCGCCGATGGGGCCAGCGTGAAGGACGCCAGTGGTAAGACTCGTTCCCGGGAGTCGCGACATGATGCTCGAACCTGGACTTGATGCCGTCCGCGACTTGGGAGTGGCCGCGCTGGCCGGACTCGCGGTTGGCATCGAACGTCAATGGTCGGGACACGCCTCGGGACCGAACGCCCGGTTCGCGGGTGCCCGCACCTTCCTTCTGCTCGGGTTGCTCGGTGGGCTCGCGGGCTGGTTCACCCGCGGCGGGCTCGGCGCGCTCGGCCTCCTGCTGCTCGGCGGTGGCGCCGCGCTGACGATCGTGGCCTATGCGATGGCGGTGCGGCATGCCGGCTCGGAGGCTGACGGCACCACTGAGGTGGCCGCGCTGGTGGTGCTCGCTCTGGGGGCCGCGGCAGGGCTCGGATTCCCGCTGCTCACCAGTGCGGCGATCTCGGTAACGGTACTTGCCCTCGTCAAGAAGAGCAGGATTCACGACCTCATCGGCCGGATCGGCCAACCGGAACTCGAGGCGGCCCTGCAGTTCGCCGTGCTGGCGCTCGTCGTGCTGCCGCTCCTCCCGGAAGGCCCCTACGGACCGTTCGATAGCATCCGCCCACGCGCACTCTGGATCGTGGTCCTGCTCTTCTCCGGGCTCAATTTCGTGGGGTACGGGGCGCGCCGCGCCCTGGGAGAGGGCAGGGGGTACGGTGTAACCGGCCTCCTGGGTGGGCTCCTTTCCTCGACGGCCATAACGCTCAGCTTCTCGCGCCAGAGCCGGGAAACGCCCGGCTGGGGTGGCGCGCTCGCGTCGGGCGTACTGGGTGCCTGCACCGTGCTCCTGCCGCGAGTACTGCTGATCAGCGCGATCCTCAATCCGCAGCTGGCACTGGCGCTGCTGCCATACCTCGTGCCGCCGCTGCTGCTGGGCATCGGGTTCGTGGCGCACGCCCTGCGGCGGCCGGCTTCGCCAGACGAGCCCGCCGCGTCGCACCAGGCGCCAAGCCCACTGGGCCTCGGCTCGGCCATCAAGATGGCCATCGCGTTCCAGGCGGTGCTGATCGCCATTCCGCTGGCAAACGAGTTGTGGAGCACAACCGGCGTACTCGCGTCGGCCGCAGTGCTCGGTCTTACCGATGTTGATGCGCTCACCTTCTCCATGGCGCGACTGGCCGCAGCACCGGGCGCCGCCGCAGCGGGCGCCCTGGCGCTGGCTGCACGGGCGATCGCGGTCGGGATCCTGTCAAATACCGCGCTCAAGCTGGGGCTGGTTCTCGCGCTGGGCGGGAAGGGCTTCAGGCGCCCGGCGGCGGTCGGGCTCATTGCACTGGCGGCCGCGAGCGCCCTGGGTCTCGCGATCGGGGCACGCTAGCGGCGTCAGGCGCTGTCCACGAGGTCCACATCGCCGGGTGCCACCACCACGTCGCCGTGCCCCTCCACCTCTACGGTGATCCGGTCATTCAGCGGGTCGGTCCGCAACCGTTGAATCCGACTGACTTCTACGATGGTGCCGGTCTTGCCGCTCACGCGTGGAACGCCGGTCTTGACGATCCGAACCGTGGTTCCCGGGATGCAGCGGTCGACATGAGCCATGAGACCCTCGGAATAGGGGTGCGGGGAAGGGAAACGTCGTGTTGCATGCCCGACATCTATATGATACCATCTCAACCGTCACGTCAACCTGACACCTGAGACCGGTAATCATGCGAACCAACGCGACCCCCTGCACCAGGTACCTGGGCGGGCGATGACGTCGATCCTGGATGCGGATTCGGACATCGCCCTCGTGCTGGATCGCGGCGGTGTGATCCGGGACATCACCCTCGGACAGTCCGACCTCTCCCTTGCGGAATCGAGGGCATGGCTCGGTCGGGGCTGGATCGATACCGTCACCGTCGAGTCGCGCGCAAAGATCACCGAGATGCTGGCCGAGGCCGCTGCGGCGGGGGTATCACGCCGACGCCAGGTGAACCATGTGTCGCCCGGTGGCAGCGACATCCCGATCGTGTACACCGCGGTTCGGATGGATGAATCGTCCGGCAACGTGGCGGCGCTCGGCCGCGATCTCCGCAGCGTCGCCATGTTGCAGCAGCGTCTCGTGGACGCGCAACAGGCGCTCGAGCGCGACTACTGGCGCATGCGTCACATCGAGACCCGCTACCGGCTGCTCTTCCAGGTGTCGACCGAGGCGGTGCTCATGGTCGACGCGAGCACGCGAAAGGTGGTCGAGGCGAACCCAGCCGCGGCGCTCCTGTTTGACCAGCCGGCGACGCGGCTGGTTGGGCGGAACTTCCCCTTTGACATCGAATCGGTGAGTGAGCCTGCCGTCGCGGAGCAGCTGGCGACCATGCATGCCCACGGGCGGGCTGACGACCTCGTGGTGTACCTGGTCCGGTCGGGCCGCGCCGTCACACTGTCGCTTGCGCTGGTGCGGCAGGACTCGTCAACGCTGTTCCTCCTGCGGCTGGTGCCGGTCGTCGACCCATCGGGACCGAGCGGCGATGCCGCGCCGGCCAGTGCCGCCATCAGGCTCCTCGAGTCGCTGCCCGATGGGTTCGTCGTCAGCGACGCCGCCGGGCGCGTGGTGCTTGCCAATCGCGCCTTCCTCGGTATGGTCGAGCTCGCCGCGCTGGAGCAGGTGCGGGGCCGGTTGCTGAGCGACTGGATAGGGCGACCCGGTGCCGACCTTGATCGCCTGCTGGCGACGCTGCAGGAACACGGCGTGGTGCGCCTGTTCGGGACGGTGCTGCGCGGCGACCTTGGTGCATCGAGCGAAGTGGAGATTTCCAGCGCCGCCCTGTCGGATGCCGCCGGCATGCAGGTGGGTTTTCTGGTTCGCGATGTCAGCCGCCGCCTGGTCCCGAACCCGGGGGTGGCCGGCGCCGAGTGATGGGGGAGGCCAGCGCCCTTGGTATATTGCGCGCTCTTGCGGTGCCCCAGCGGTGCTGCCCGGTGAACACTCTATTGCGAGGCACATGTATGCCACTGAGTCGAAGGGGAACCACCGTGGGTGCGGCACTGCTGGCGCTGACGGCGATGGTGACACTCGCGGCCTGCAGCGACGATAACAACGACCCGACGCCGGTGTTCCTGGCCGGTACCTACGAGGTGACGGGGATCTGGCAGGGCTTGCCGTCGGCTACGCCCGAGCCGCTGGACATTGCCGGGACGGGCGCCACGGGCGTTCTCACGAACACCAATTACACCATTACCATCCCGGTCATTGCGACGGTGAGTGCCGGCACCTACCAGGCCTTCAGCGACGGCACCTTTACCCAGGACGGGACGGCGAGCGTCGGTGGTGGCGCCCCCCAGGCCATTCAGTGCACCGGCACCTTTACCGATGTCTCGGATGTGGTCACCGTGGACACCATCTGCCTGGGCCAGCGCACCGTCACCGTACTCGACCGGAACCCTTGATCGCTTCGCATGGGGCGCGTGGATGTTCCGGGCCCCGTGGGTAGCCGTGTGAGAACCGGGCGATGGGGCCCCCTCGCCCGGGCAGTGCGGGTCCTCGGTGCGCTGGCACTGGTATCCAGCGGAGCCAGCGCGCAGACCGCCGTGATCAACGGGACCGTGCGCGATGCCGAAACCGGCGTCCCCGTCGAGGGGGCGTCGGTGCAGGTGCGCGGCACCCTGCTCACCACCGTCACCAATGCGCAGGGACAGTTCGCCCTGTCGGGCGTCCCCACCACGCCGCACACTGTTCGCGTCATTGCCATCGGCTATGCCGCCGACAGCATTCCCGGACTGACGCTCACAGCGGGCGAGACCCGGGTGGTGGCGATTTCAATGCATCGAACGCCGCTCGACCTGCAGGAGATCATCGTCACCGCGAGCCGGCTCTCGGAACGCCGGGCGGAATCGCCAGCCAGCGTGTCGGTGCTGCCCTTCAGCGAGATCCTGAGCCGCAACGTCACCTTCCTCAACAAGGCCCTCGAGTTCGTGCCCGGCGTGACCTTCAACGGGCCCGACCAGATAGATATCCGCGGCTCCACCGGCTTTGCGCGCGGCGTCGGCAGCCGGGTCCTGATGCTGGTCGATGGGCATCCCGCTCTGAGCGCGGACGGCGGGGAGATCAACTTCCGGGCGCTGCCGGTCATCGACCTCGCCCGCACCGAAGTGGTGAAGGGTGCCTACTCCGCGCTGTACGGCAGCAACGCGCTCGGCGGCGTGGTCAACCTCATCACCACGCCGGTGGACGACCGGCCCACCACCGCGGCGCGGGCGACCGTTGCTGCTTACGACGTCCCGTCGGGCTATCGCTGGAACAACGGCCTGCTCAACTCCCAGGGCCTGGAAGTACAGCACGCGCGCCAGGTGGGTCCCGTCGGTGCCCGCGCCTATGTGGGATACCAGGGCACCGATGGCTACACCCAGAACGGCCAGAACCACATCTGGATGACGCGTCTCAAGCTCCAGTCCAGGCCGACCGCCGCACACCAGTGGGACGCATTCGCGCTCTACACCAACGAGAAGTCGCAGGAGTTCCTGACCTGGCGTGCTGACAGCGTACCCTACGAAGTGTCCCCCGAGTTCCTGGGCGACTATGCCCGCGACCAGGTATTTCTCTCGGGCGCCACGGTGGCGGCAATCGCGACGGCGAAGACGCTGCTCAAGTTGAGCCCTTTCCTCACCTGGAACTCGTCGCAGAACTACTTCACCGCGAACCAGGATCAGCACGCGGCCATCAAGCCGGGCATGACGGTGGCGCTGACCCGCGTGCTCAGCCCGCGGAACAGCTTCACCGTGGGGGTCGATGGCGCCTATACCGCCGTGAGCTCCAACTTCATCGGGTCACCGCGCATCGTGGATGCCTCGGTGTTCGTGCAGGATGAAGCGCGGATCAGCGGCAAGTTGCGGGGTGAGGCCGGCCTGCGCGCCGACTACCACGACGCGAGCACCGCCCTCTCCGAGTTCGCGCTGAGCCCCAAGATCGGGGCCGCGCTGCAGCTGTCGCGGGCGGTGACCCTGCGCAGCTCGATCGGGGCGGGCTACCGGGCGCCCAGCGCCATCGAGCAGTTCGTCAACACTTTCCAGTTCGGCTTCCAGGTACTCCCCAACCCGTCGTTGCAGGGCGAACGGGCATGGTCGGCCGAAGTGGGAACGAGCGCGGTACTGTGGAACCGCCTGCAGGTCGATGCCGCCGTCTTCGGCAGCCGGTACTACAACCTGATCGGCCCTGCCGCCATCTCCGGGGTCACCCCGCTGGCGTTCCAGTTCCAGAACGTCTCCAATGCGCGCGTGATCGGCATCGATGTGGGCGCCAACGCCACCATCAATGCGCGCTGGCTCAACGTCGCGGCAACGGTCCTGTACCTCGACAGCGAGGACCTCGATACCGGGCGGCCGTTGCCCTATCGGTCGAAGTTCAACCTGACCGGCACCGTCACCACGCTGCAGGGTCGGGCGGGAGTGGACGTGCGCTATCGGACGGTGTCGGAAGCGGTACTGGCCTTCCCGCTCGACCCGCGGCAGAACATTCTGGTTTTCGACCTGCGGCTGGAGCAGCGGCTCGTGGGGGTGCTGTGGCAACTGAGGGTATCGAACCTGTTCAACACGTTTTATACCGATGTGCTGGAGCGCAATCCCGGCGCGCCGCGGATGATCGGGCTGACGGCGGTATACGGTCTGTGACTGCAACTGGGAACTACAACAGCGTAAGGAGGAACTGCACCGCGTCAGGGGGGTGCTCCTAGAGAATGCGAAGGCCGAACGCACTGGTGACGAGTCCCACGCACAAATCTGCCGTACGATTCATCGAATCAAGCACCGGGTTGATCTCCACGATGTCCATCGAGACCAGCTTGCCGGCATCGGCCACCATTTCCATGGCGAGGTGGGCTTCACGATAGGTGGCGCCGCCGCGGACGGGCGTGCCAACGCCGGGCGCCTCGGCCGGATCGACCCAGTCGGCATCGCAGGACAGGTGGAATCCCGCCGTATCGGTCGAGGCGATCTCGATGGCCTCGCGCATCACATCCTTGAGCCCCCGCTCGTCAATGTCCCGCATGGTGAAGACCTTCACCCCGAACTGACGGATGTTCTCCCGCTCCGCCTGATCGAGGTCGCGCACGCCCACGATCACGGCGTGCTGCGCCAGGATCGCCGGGGGAGGAAAGGCCAGGCTCGCCATGGTCGGGTCACCGTGACCAATGAGATGCGCGACCGGCATGCCATGCACGTTGCCCGTCTCGGACGACATCGGCGTGTGGAGGTCGCCGTGGGCATCGAGCCAGATGAGCCCGATGCGCTGCTTCCGCTCGGCGAACGCGGTGGCCACGCCGGACACCGAACCGGCGCCGAGGGAGTGGTCGCCACCCAGCACGAGGGGGGCGAAGCCGTCGCGCACGGCGGCGGCGGTTCGCTCAGCGAGGACCCGGCAGACCTCGGCAATGGCGGGGAGCAGGTCGAGGGCCGACCGGATATTGGGCAGGGCCTCGCGCTCGGGCACGCGGATGTTGCCCGTGTCCTCCACCTCATGGCCCAGCGCCTCCAGCTGGGCCTCGAGATGCGCGATCCGGAGTGCCGACGGCCCCATGTCCACACCTCGGCGGCTGGCACCGAGGTCCAGGGGGACACCAATGATGCGGATGCGACCCATGCATGGCTCCAGGTGGGTAGACACGTCGATTCGGGGAGGATAATAGCGTATCCTTCCCGGTGGATGACCCTCGACGACCTGCTCCGATCCATCGGTCCCTTCTGGCCAACCCTGCTCGCCGTGCTCGGCGTCTTGATCGCGCTGGGTACATCGGCGCACATCGTCCTCTTCAAGACCGACGTGCGGGCGGCGATCGGCTGGACCGGCCTGGTCTGGCTCGCACCGTTCATCGGGGCGATGCTCTACTGGCTGCTTGGTATCAATCGCATCCGCCGGCGAGCGGGCCGCATCCGCCGGGGCACGAACCTGGCCCAGGACTTCACCCAGGAGATCGCGCGCAAGCAGCAGGAGGCGAGCTTGCTTCCCGCCACCATGCCCACGCGGTTCGGCGCACTCGCCACCGCCGTGGGTGCCACATCTGGGCAGGCACTGATCCCGGGCAATACCGTCGAGCCGCTCCTCGACGGTGACCAGGCGTATCCCGCCATGCTGGCGGCCATCGAGGCCGCGACCACGACCATCGGCATGACCAGCTACATCTTCGACAACGACCGGGCGGGCACGATGTTCGCCGATGCCCTGGCACGCGCGGTCACGCGCGGCGTGGTGGTGCGGGTGCTGATCGACGGGGTGGGCGCGCGCTACAGCAAGCCGCCCATCACCGGCGGGCTCACGGCCCGCGGCGTCACGACCGCACGGTTCCTGCCCCACATCTTTCCCCTCGCCAATCCGTACTTCAACCTGCGCAGTCACCGGAAGATCCTGGTGACCGACGGGCGGGTCGGGTTCGTGGGCGGCATGAACGTGCGCGAGGGGTGCCTGCTGGCCGTGCCGTCGCGCGACCCCACACAGGACATTCACGCGCGCATCACCGGGCCGGTGGTGCGCCAGTTCGTGGAGACGTTTGCCTTTGACTGGCACTTCACCACGAAGGAGGTGCTGGACGGCCCCGGCTGGTTCCCGGTGCTCGAACCCACGGGCCCGGTGGTGGCACGGGGCATTCCCGACGGACCCGACGAGGACTTCGAGACGCTGCACGATACGATCCTGAGCGCGCTGTCGATCGCGCACCACTCCGTGCAGATCGTGACGCCGTACTTTCTGCCGGACGAGCCGTTGATCGACGCCCTGCGCGTCGCCGCCATGCGTGGCGTGCGGGTGGAACTCGTCCTGCCCGAGAAGAACAACCTGACGGTCGTGGCGTGGGCAGCAATGGCACAGCTGTGGCACGTGCTCCGGTGGGGAGTGCGCGTGTACCTGTCGAAGCCGCCCTTCGATCACTCCAAGATCATGGTGGTCGACGGGACCTGGTCGATGCTCGGCTCCGCCAACTGGGACCCGCGCAGCCTGCGGCTCAACTTCGAGTACAACGTGGAGTGCTACGACCCGGCGCTGGCGCAGGTGCTGACCGCGGTGGTGCAGGGCAAGATCGCCACCGGAAGGCCCTATACGCCGGCCGATTGGCAGCGGCAGACCCTGTTCCAGAAACTGCGGGGTGGCGTTGCCCGGCTTGGGCAGCCGTATTTGTGAGGCGTGACGAGGAACTGCAACTGCGTGAGGAGGAACAGCAACGGCGTGAGCGGTAAACGGAACAACTACCAGGAGGGGTACCAGATGCCAGATGAGACTCCGTCGCAGGATTGGCGGGTGCGGGTGGAGCAGATCCTGAAGGACCTGCAGCCCGAGATCGATGAGCTGAAGATCAAGCTGCACCTGGCGAAAGCCGATGCGAAAGATGAGTGGGCAAAGTGGGAAGAGAAGCTCGCCGACTACAAGGTGAAGGCGGATCGCACCGGTGGCGAGGCGGGGGACATTCTCGAGGAGAAGGCCAAGGTGATCGCCGCCGAGTTGCGCGACGCGGTCGAGCGACTGCGGAAGCTGGTTTAGGGCTTTCGCTCCCGTCCCCGCTGGCGTACGGCCTCGCGCAGCAGGAACTCGATCTGGCCGTTCAGGCTGCGCAGCTCATCGTCGGCCCAGCGCTGGACCGCGTCCAGGAGGTCGCGGTCCGCGCGAAGCAGGAACGGCCTTCGCTCCGCCACCGTCAGGTGTACAGCGTGCCCGTGTTGAGCACCGGCTGGGGGGAGCGCTCGCCACAGAGCACCACGAGGAGGTTGCTCACCATCGCGGCCTTGCGCTCCTCGTCGAGCTGGACGACGCCCTTCTTGGAGAGCAGCTCGAGGGCATTCTCTACCATGCCGACGGCACCCTCCACGATCTTGTAGCGGGCGGCGACGATGGCGCTGGCCTGCTGCCGCTGGAGCATCGCCGAGGCGATCTCGGGCGCATAGGCCAGGTGGCTGATGCGTGACTCGATGCACTCGACGCCCGCCTTGGCCAGCCGGTCGTGCAGGGCCTCGAGCAGGCCTTTCGATACTTCGGTGGTGTGCGTGCTCAGGGCGACAGCGCCGGCCTCATGCGCGTCGTACGGGTAGCTCGACGCCAGGGCGCGAAGCGCGGACTCGCTCTGCATCCGCACGTATTCCTCGTAGTTGTCCACCTCGAACATCGCTTCGGCGGTCTCCACCACCTTCCACACCACGATCGCCGCGATCTCGATCGGGTTGGAATGTGCGTCGTTCACCTTGAGCTTGGCGGTTTCGAAGTTCCGGACGCGCAGCGAGACGCGTTGCTTCACGGCAAAGGGGTTGGCGTACCAGAAGCCGGCCTCCTTCACCGTACCGATGTACTTGCCGAAGAGCGTGAGCACGCGCGCATCGTTCGGGTTGACGACGAAGAACCCCGCCAGGCAGACAAGGACCACGGCCAGCAGCACCCCCCAGGCAATCGCCTTGCCCAGGTTCGCGTCCTGGACCGCTCCGAGCAGCCGCAGTCCGCCAAGGGCGGCCAGCACGAGCATGACGATCAGGGCAACGAAGCCGTTCGCGGCACGGAGCCGGCGTTCTCGGACCATCTTGGACTCCAGCTAGGGTGATAGCTGGATGATATTATAATGGTAGCAAAAGTCAACCAGCCCCGGAGGAGTACCTCCGGGGCTGGTTGTTCGGTGGCTGGGCTTTACCGGTTCCGCTCGTATGCCAGGTTGCGGGGCGAGTAGCGCCACTCGAAGGTACGCCGTACGGGCGTCCCCACATTGCGGTCGGCGCGTACATTCTCCAGGGTCGCAGTAACTTTCACGCTGGCCAGGTCATCGTAGTCATTGGTCACGTCGGGGTCCGTCGGGTCGGCCGACTCGACCGAGTCGCCGTCGGCAAAGAAGAGCCACACTTCCCATCCCACGACGTGCTCGGCCATGACGTCACCGATCGGGGCGCCGCCGGCGGTGAGCCCGGTGCTCCGGATGATTCGATTCTGCGCGTCCCGGTAGTACATCACCGGGGTGATGCGCTGGAACGAGGTCTCGGCCGGCCGCAACTGCAGGTTGAGCGCGCTGGCGGCTGGCGCGGCCCAGTCGGCCGGGTGCAGGAACAGGGTGTCGGCGGGTGCGAACGTGATCTGGAAGCGACCGCCACCCATGATGCGCTTCCCCGTTACGTTGAGGAAGCGACGCTCGTTGTCGACGTTCATCTGGACCATGCTGCCCACCCCGAACTGCAGGGTATCGGCGGGCATGGCCGCGGCGACCTGCACGTCGACACAGTGCGTCCCGCAGCTGCCGAGACCCGGCGTGGGAGGGGTCGGGGTACCGGCGGGCATGCTGTACACCGGCGCCAGGGCGCGGCCGCTCGGGAACGGTGGCGACTGCAGCGAGTCAAAGGGGACGCTGACAATGACCAGCGTGTCGCCCTTGGCCATCAGCGTCCCGAAGCGGGTCTGACTGCTGATTGCCACGCCAGCATGCGACACATCGCGCTCCAGGGACGAGCCCAGGAAGCGACCGGTCCGGAACACGTCCTCGCGCAGGTTCGTGTGCTCCACGCCACGGAACGTGGTCACGGTGAACGACATGGCGGCGCCCATCACGATCACGCCGACTACCATGGCGAGCATGATCTCGATCAGGGTCATGCCGCGCCGGTTCTGCCATGGGCCGGTCATGTCACCGCTCCGGTGTAGACATAGGTCACCAGTTCCACCGGCGTCGTGCCGTTGGGGTACGTCACCCGCACAATCACGCTGACCAGGTTGTCCCGCACGTCGGCGACCACGACCGAGCGCCGGTAGTTGCCCCCGCTGACGAGGCGGCCCTCCTCATTCACGGCGCTCCCCGACACTTCCTGAAAGGTCGTCAGGTCCTGGGGACGCTGGCCGCGCAGGAACTCCATCCGCTGTCGCGCGATATCGAGCGCCACCGTCCGGAATCCGGCCTTGGTGTTCGCCGCCATCACGCCAGTCAGCGTGCGCGACAGCGCAAGGACGCCGATGGCAAGGATGACCACGGCGATCATGACCGAAATGAGGGTGAACCCCGCCCGCTTGTTCATTGCCATGTGCCCCCCTGATAGGTCCAGAGTCGCGCCGAACCGGCGCCAGTAATCGTGATGGCGGCGACCACCGTCGGATCATCGCGATGCCGCAGGTAGATCACGCCCTGGGTGCCGAAGGGCTGCGTCATGCCGTTGCCCCGGAAGTTGAGCCGGCCGCCGGTGAACGAGGTCGGGTCGCCAGTGGGCCACCCGCCGATTGGCGGCGCGGAGCCGCGCCCCAGGAGCACCTGTGGATCGAGGGTCCGCTGCCCGAACCCGCGCATCGAGTCGGACTCGGCCACGACCTCGTTGATGACGGCATCACCCTCGACGTCGCGGTAGGCGATCCACGCATTGGTACCGACGAGCGTGAGGCGCGCGGCTCGCTTGGTGCCGAGGGCACGCGAGCGGACCAACTCGACATCGCGGCTCAATTGGCGGGCCGACTCCAGCACCAGCCGCCGTGGTGACGCGCGAAGGCGCGGCACCACCATCGCGGCCATGATGCCGATCATGACGATGACCACGAGCAGCTCCATCATCGTCATGCCCCGCCGGCTCCACCGGCCCAGCATCGGCGCGATCACTCGTACACCGGGCGGTACGCCGTCTGCACCACGCTGCCGACCACCGGGGTGCCCGGGGGCAGGTTGGCCGGATCCTGGAACCGGGTCTCGAAGGCCCAGTCACGGCGTGGCGGGCTGTAGAAGGCGCCACCCCAGCCGCAATAGTTGGTCGCCTTCTCCGAGAACGAGATGGACACCAGGGAGCCGCGATAGAACGCTAGCGGCTGGACCAAGGGGCCACCACCGTCAGGGTCGCTCCAGTTTTCGAGGAAGTGGGGGAAGTTTTCCAGCCCACCACCGTAGAAGTAACCCACCGCCGCGGTTCCGCCGCCGGCAATGCAGCCCGCCGGCACCGCGCCGGCTCCGGCCAGCGCGTCGTACGGCGTGCCGCTGTGCCCGGCCAGGACGGCGGCATACACGGTGATGCCGGTCTGGGCCGCCGCCGGGTTGCGGAACCAGCGGGTCACGCCGCCTACGGTGCTGCCGGCGCCGGCCGGCCGGTCCGCGTGCGTCGCGTCAGTAAACGATGACGACAGCAGGGTGACGGCGTCGCCGACCAGCGCCGACGGCATCCAGCCGATCGTGTTGTAGTTGTCGTAGATGTAGAGCGGAAAGTCGGTGGCGAGGGTAAACGGCGCCCCCAGGACCGAGGCGTTCCGTACTCGCACCATCGGGTACGGCCGGAAGTTGCATCCGGGGGCGGCAGGGCACCCGCGCGAACTGGTGAAGTTCTCCGGCCCCGCTGGTACACCCCGGAACGAGATGAACACCAGCGAAGACTGCCGCGTCAGGTCGGCACCCATCCACAGGAACAGCTGGGCGACATCGACATCGAGCCGGTCCACGAACGTCTGCTCACGGCTGTCCCACCAGGCGTCCTGCAGGCCGGAGAAGATCAGCGCACACTCCGCTGCGCTCGGTGACACCCGCCCCGCTAGCCGCGTAATGGTCATGGCCCCGGGGGCACATGGCGTGTTGATCTGGGCATAGTCGAGGTCGATGTACCAGTCGGCCTTCCAGGAGAACTTGGTCTCCCGCGCCTCGGGGCTGTCAGCAAAGTTTTGCTTCTTCAGCAGCTCGTCCGGTGGGACACCGTCGGGCAGCGGCAGCCGCAGCGAATCGACGCCGTAGGCGTCGGTCTTGAGCCGGCCGCTGAAGGTGGCCTCGCTCCAGTTCCGGAAGTCGGCTGCCAACGGCAGGGTCTCGGAGTCGTTCGCGACCCGGCGTGCCGTACCGCCCGCGTCATCGATAAATACGCCATCCACCGTCGTCGTCCCATCCTTGCGGCGCCAGAAGTACTTGTTAGGCGTGGTGATGATATTGTGGTAGTACGAATTGGCCGAGCGGATGTAGATGCTCCCGTTCGAATGCACCCAGCCCTGGAAGTCGAGCCGCGGCCCGTTGGTCACTTCCAGGTCCTTTTCGTAGAACACGCCGAACTGGAAGATCGGGATCGCCGCCGCCTTGACCGTCACCACCGCCCGGCTGGCGTCGCCAATGCTGTCCGCCGCCTGGGTCGTGATGTCGTAGTTGCGAACCAGCGCGTAGAGCCCGGCGAACGGCCCGTCATTCACCGTCTCCTGGTTCGCGCCGCCATTCGGCACCACGGTCATCGTCGGGATATTGAATCCCGGCACCACCGGTCGTACCAGCGAGTCAAGTTCCGTCTGGGAGATGAACCCATCGTCCACCATCCCGGAGAGCTGTTCCATGATGTCATCGGACGCCGCCTCGGCGGCGTACGCGGTGCGGGCGTTGCGGTAGTCGTAGTTGGCCGTTCGGGTCGTCGTGGTCACGCCGCTGACGGCGAAGACACACAGCACCGCGAGCAGCAGCAGGACGAACAGCGTCGCTTCGAGCGCGAAGCCCTGCCGGTTGAACACCATCCTGGGTCGAGACATCCGTGCCTCCTCTGGATAGCACGCCGAGCGCGTGCCTTCGGCTACCCTGTTGGCAAGACGGGCGCCAATGGTCGAGTGAGGAGTTTGGTCAAGCAGGACAACGACTTGGCTATTTGTCCGCATCGGCCAAGGTGCCATTCGTGCAATAATGCGCATGC
>JANNSD010000173.1:0-10587 GCA_031402225.1 Gemmatimonadota bacterium
GACGACTCTCTGCCGACTGCCGACTGCCGACTGCCGACTGGAGGCAGATGAAGTCGTCTCGTCGTCCAGAGCAAGTCGGCGAGACCATCCGCCAGGTCGTGACCGACGCCCTGCTGCGCGAGGTGCGCGATCCGCGGGTGGGGTTCGTGACCGTGACGCACGTGCAGGTCACCAACGAGCTCTCGCACGCGAAGGTGATGGTGGCGGTGCCCGGCAGCGAGGAAGAGAAGCAGCGCGCCCTCGAGGGCCTCAAGAGTGCCGCCGGTTTCTTCCGCAGCAAGCTGGCGAAGGCGCTCACCACGCGGGTGGTGCCCGAGCTCCACTTCGAGCTCGATCGCGGGCTGGAGCACGCCGCGCGCATCAATGAGTTGCTCGAGGCCGTGCGCCGCGAGTCCCCGCCCGCGGAGGAGCCGAGCTGATCGGCGCGCTGTTGGTGGACAAGCCGGCCGGCGTCACTTCGCACGATGCCGTGGCGCGCCTCAGGCGGGTCCTGGACACGAAGGCCGTGGGGCATACCGGGACGCTGGATCCGTTCGCGACCGGGCTGCTCATTGCCCTCGTCGGTCGGGCGACGCGCCTGGCGCGGTTCGTCGAGGGGCAGTCGAAGACCTACCGCGCCACCATGCGCCTCGGTCTGCAGACTGACACTGACGACTGCACCGGCAAGGTGGTCGCCAGCCGCGTGCCCGAACACTGGCCACCAGAGGCAGTCGTGCGGGCGGCGCTGGAGTCGGTGAAGGGTCTGCAGCAGCAGCGCCCCCCCGCCTTCTCGGCCAAGCATGTGGACGGCCAGCGCAGCCATCGCCTCGCGCGGCGTGGGGTCGAGGTAGAGCTGGCACCGGTGACGGTGACCGTGTACGCGATAGAGCTGCTGGCGTGGCACGCGCCCGACGCCGAGTTTCGCGTCACCGTGAGCGCCGGCACGTACATCCGGGCACTGGCGCGCGATGTCGGCGCAACGCTGGGCCTCGGTGCGCACCTGGTGGCACTGCGCCGGGAATCAATTGGCGCCTTGTCGGTGAGCGACGCGCTCCCGCTCGATGCCATCGACGCGACGGCGCTGAAGCCCCCACTCGCGGTGCTGGGCCACATGCCGCGGGTGGAGCTGGACGAGGTGGCCCGCGCCCATGTGGCGCACGGCCGCGCCATCCCGCGCCCCGACGGCGTCGACGGTACGGTAGCGCTGGTGCAGGGAAGTGAGCTGCTGGCAGTCGCCGAAGTCGTGGATGACAGGTTGCGGCCTGTGGTGGTGCTGGCGCCTCACGCCTCACGCCTCACGCCTCATGACTGAATTCGGCACCGGCCCCGCCACCGTCACCGTCGGCACCTTCGACGGCGTGCACCGGGCGCACCACGCGGTGCTGCGGGAGACTGCGGAGCGGGCCGAGGCGGCGGGACGCGCCTGTGTCGTCGTCACCTTCGACCCGCACCCGGTCGAGGTCGTCCGGCCCGAACGGGCGCCCCTCCGGCTCACCACTGAGGTGGAACGCCGGGTGGTCATGGCGGCGTGCGGCGTGCAGCACGCGCTGGTGCTCCGGTTCGACGAGGCGCTGGCGGCGCTGCCGCCCGAGCGCTTCGTCCGCGACATCCTCGTGGCGCGGTGCGGCATGAAGGAGCTGGTCATCGGCTACGACCACGGGTTCGGCCGCGGTCGCAGTGGTGATGCCGACACCCTCCGCCGCATCGGCGAGGCCGACGGGTTCGAGGTGGTGGTGGTGCCGCAGGTCGAAGTGGACGGGGTCCGCGTCTCCAGCAGTGCCATCCGCCAGGGCCTGGTGGCCGGCGACCTGGACGGCGCGGCCCGCATGCTGGGCCGGCGCTACGACCTGATGGCCCAGGTGGGCGAGGGCGCCGGGCGCGGCCGGAAACTCGGCGTGCCGACCATCAACCTCACCGGCGTATCGGCGCGAAAGCAGCTTCCGCCCGATGGAGTCTATGCCGTGCGGGTCGAGTGGCGCGGCGGCCGGGCCGGCGGCATGATGAACCAGGGGCCACGCCCCACCTTTGGCGAAAATGATCGCACGCTCGAAGCGCACCTCTTCGGCGTCGATGCAGACTTGTACGGCGAGTGGGTCCGGCTGGAGTGGGTGGCGCGGCTGCGCGAGGTACGCCAGTTCGCTTCACCGGCCGAGCTCACGCGCCAACTCGACCGGGATCACGCCGCGGCGCTCGCGGCGCTGGGCGATCCCGCCTGATCACCACCCGCGTGCGACACGCACGCCCAGCAGCCTGAGTGAACGATGTTCCTGACCCTTCGCAATCGCCTCATCCTTGTCGGCGTCCTCGTCGTCGCCGCCATCCTTGCCCTCATTCCGCGGAAGCAGACCGTGCGCGAGCTCGGCCCGGACGGGGTCATGCATGACGCCAGCATCCTCCGCCAGCCGATCAAGTACGGCCTGGACCTCCAGGGCGGCATGCACCTCGCCCTCGAGCTCGACCAGTCGAAGCAGGTCTCGGCCGACCCGAAGAAGGACATCGACCTGGCCCTCACCGTGCTGCGCAAGCGCATCGACCAGTTCGGTGTCACCGAACCCGTTATCCAGAAGGTCGGCGATGACCGCATCGTGGTCGAGCTCGCCGGCGTCGCCGATCCGGAGCGCGCCCGTGCCATCGTCCAGAAGAGCGCCTTCCTCGAGTTCCGCATCACCGACAAGACCGGCGCCCTCGATCGCGCCCTCCCGGCGATGGACCGCCAGCTGCGCGCCATGGGCGTCTCCTCCGCCGGTGCGGCCCAGGCGGGTCCGTCTGCGGTGTCGCAGCTCCTCGGCGGCGACTCCGCCACGAAGGGCGCGGACAGCACCACCGGCGCCGCGATCCTCGCCGGACTCATTCGACCGTCGCAGGCCACGCCCGGCGAGTACCTCGTCGCCGAGACGGCGTTTCCCCGCGTCGACAGCCTGCTCAACCTGCCGGAAGTGAAGCGCCTCCTGCCGCGTGGCCTGGAGATCAAGTGGTCGGCCGCCAAGGAGAGCGTCGGTGGCGACTTCGTGCGCCCCTTGTACGTGGTCGATGAGCAGTCACTGGTCACCGGCGCCAACCTCGTCGATGCCCGGGCGGAGCTGGATCCCCTGACCAACGGCCCGCAGGTCACCTTCGAGCTCGATCGAGCCGGCGGCCGGAAGTTCGGCGAGGGCACCGGGCGTCACGTCGGTGACTTCATGGCCATCGTCCTCGACGGCCGCGTGCAGGGCCGTCCGCCGGTCATCCAGAGCCGTATCGACCGCAACGGGCGTATCACCCTGGGTGGCAAGACGCTGCTGGAAGCCCAGGATCTCGCCCTCACCCTCAAGGCCGGCGCGCTCCCCATTCCGCTCATGATCGTCGAGTCGGGCCAGGTCGGCGCCAGCCTCGGGGCCGACTCCATCAAGGCCGGCCTCCTCGCCGGCATCATTGGCACGCTGCTCGTCATCCTGATCATGGTGGGCTACTACGCGCTGAGCGGCGTCCTCGCCGTGCTCGCGCTCGCGCTCTACCTGCTCTATACCATGGGCGTGCTGGCCATGCTCGACGCCACGCTGACCCTCCCCGGCCTCGCCGGCATCGTGCTCTCCATCGGTATCGCGGTCGACGCGAACGTGCTGATCTTCGAGCGCATCCGCGAGGAACTGCGGCACGGCAAGACGGTGCGACTCGCGATCGACGAGGGGTTCAAGCACGCCCTCCCGGCCATCACCGACTCGAGCCTGGCCACCGTCATCACCGCCTTCCTCCTCTTCCAGTTCGGCACCGGGCCGGTGAAGGGCTTCGCCGTCACCTTGATCGTCGGCATCCTCGCGTCGCTGTTTACGGCGATTTTCGTCACGCGCACCTTCTTCATGCTCTGGCTGCAGCGCCAGCCGGCGATGGAGCAACTCAGCATCGGCAAGGCGACGTTCTTCGCCAACGCGAACTACAATTTCATTGCCATGCGGAAGTGGGCCTACGGTATCACCGCCGCGGTGCTTATCCCGGGCCTGCTCTTCCTCGCGGTGAAGGGCTTCGACTACAGCATCGAGTTCACCGGCGGCACCATGGTACAGATCGCCACGGCGCCGACCACCGATGCCGCCACCCTCCGCGCTGGGCTCGACGCGCAGGGCATCAAGGGCGCCGAAATCCAGCAGTTCGGCTCCCCCGGCAACTTCGTCATCCGCGCCCGGGTGGGCGAGGGACAGGGTACCACCGAGGCCACCGCCCAGGCGGTCAAGGCGGCGCTCAATGCCACGCTGGGCGAGGGCAAGTACACCGTCGGCCGGGTGGCGGCGGTGAGCCCCAAGGTCGGCGGCGAGCTCCGCACCCAGGCGCTGCTCGCCATCCTGACGTCGTTCGTGTTCGTGCTGATCTACCTCGCCATCCGCTTCGAGTGGCGCTTCGGCCTCGCCGCCATCATCGCGACGGCCCACGACATCCTGGCGACGCTCGCGTTCATCGCGGTCATGCGCCTCGAGGTCAGCCTGGTGGTGGTGGCGGCACTGCTGACCATGGTCGGCTACTCGCTCAATGACACGATCATTATCTTCGACCGGGTCCGCGAGAACCTGAAGAAGTACCAGCGCTCCGGCTTCGTGGAGATCCTGAACCGAAGCATCAACGAGACGCTGCCGCGGAGTGTGCTGACCCACCTCACCACCCTGGCCACGCTGCTGGCACTTGCCATCTTTGGTGGAGAAGTGATCCGCCCGTTCGCGCTGGTGATGTTCTTCGGCGTGTTCACCGGAACGTTCTCGTCGGTCTTCATCGCGGCCCCGGTGCTGCTCTGGATCGAGAAGAAGTGGCCCGGCCCCGCGGCGCGGGGGACGAAGGTGAGTGCTGGCGGGCCAGTGGGGGTGGTGCCGTCGCGGGCCAAGGTGACGGCGTAGGAAGATGACTGTCGTCAGTGGGCAGTCGTCAGTAAGTCATCAGCCGCTCCGGGTAGCTGACGACTGCCGACTCCCTGCCGACTGCCGACTGACGACTGACGGCGGGTGATCGACACCCACTGCCACCTCGCCTCGTCCGACTACGACGGCGATCGGAGCGAGGTGCTGCAGCGGGCGTGGCAGGCAGGCGTACACCACATTGTCATCATCGGCGAATCGCCGGACGCCGCGAGCAGGGCGCTCGCCATCGCCGCTACCGACCCCCGGCTCTCGGCCACCGCTGGGGTGCACCCGCACGACGCCAAGGACTGGTCCCCCGAGTCGGCCGAGTGGCTCGCGCGGTGCCTGGCCGATCCGCGGGTGGTGGCAGCCGGTGAGATGGGCCTCGATTATCACTATGACCATTCGCCGCGGGAGGCTCAGCACACCGCCTTCCGGGCGCAGTTGGCGATCGCCGCCGAGGCTGGTCGGCCGGTGATCATCCACGCGCGCGAAGCGGACGATGACGTCGCCGCCATCCTCCGGAGCGACGCCCGGACCCCGGTGGTGCTCCACTCCTTCTCGAGCGGCCCCGCACTCTTGCGGGCAGGGCTCGATCTGGGGCACTATCTGTCATTCAGCGGCATGGTCACGTTCCGGAACTGGGCCCTCGACGACGCCATTCGCGCCGTGCCCCTGGAACGCCTCCTGATGGAGACTGACGGGCCGTATTTGGCTCCGGTCCCAAAGCGGGGAAAGCGGAACGAGCCGGCATTCCTGAGGCACACGGCGGAACGCCTGGCGGCCGTGCGGGGTATGGACGCGTCGGAGTTGATCGAGGCAACGACTCGGAATGCGGAACGACTCTTTGGCCTGCAGTCGGCAGTCAACAGTCGACAGTAAGTCGGCAGTCATCAGCTGCACGGGGCGGCTGACGACTCACTGACGACTGTCGACTGCTGACTGACGACCACTTTCAAGACTGGATCCCAAACATGCCTGTCCCCTCCGATATCGAAATCGCCCAGGCCGCGCAAAAGAACATGCGCCCCATCGCCGACGTGGCCGCCGAGATCGGCCTCACCGCCGACGAGATCCTGCCCTATGGCAGGACCAAGGCGAAGATCACCCCCGAAGCCATCGCGAAGCGGAAACCCACCGGCCGCCTCGTCCTCGTCACCGGGATCAATCCAACCCCCGCCGGCGAGGGCAAGAGCACCGTCACCATCGGCGTGGCCCAGGCCCTTCGCCGGCTCGGCAAGAAAGTGGTCGTGTGCATCCGCGAACCATCGCTGGGTCCCGTGTTCGGCGTGAAGGGCGGGGCCGCCGGCGGCGGCTACGCCCAGGTCATCCCCATGGACGAGATCAATCTCCATTTCACCGGAGACTTCCACGCCATCACCTCGGCGCACAACCTGCTGTCCGCGATGCTCGACAACCACATGCATCACGGCAATGCGCTCGCGCTCGACCCGCGCCGCATTACCTGGCCCCGCACCATGGACATGAACGATCGCGCCCTCCGCTCCATGATCGTGAGCCTGGGCGGCATCAATGCCGGCCCGGTGCGCGAGGAACGCTTCGTGATCGTGCCTGGCAGCGAGATCATGGCGATCCTCTGCCTCGCCACCGATCTCCAGGACCTCGAGGCTCGCATCAGCCGTATCGTGGTGGGCCTCACCCGCGACCGGAAGCCGGTCACCGCCGGTCAGCTCAAGGCCGCGGGCGCCATGACGCTCCTCCTCAAGGACGCGATGCTGCCCAACCTGGTGCAGACCCTCGAGGGTGGGCCGGCCCTGGTGCACGGCGGCCCCTTCGGCAACATCGCGCACGGCTGCAATTCCATTGTGGCGACGAAGCTGGGGCTCTCCCTGGGTGATATTGTGCTCACCGAGGCCGGCTTCGGTGCCGACCTGGGCGCGGAGAAGTTCTTCAACATCAAGTGCCGTTTCGGCGGGCTCAACCCCGAGGCGGCCGTGATCGTCGCCACCGTGCGCGCGCTCAAGATGCACGGCGGCGTCAAGAAGGACACGCTCGGCACCCCCGACGTCGCGGCGCTCGCGAAGGGCCTGGTCAACCTCGAGGCCCACGTGAAGAACATCCAGAAGTTCGGCGTTCCGGCGGTGGTGGCGCTCAATCGCTTCACCTCCGATACCGACGAGGAGTTGAAGACGGTGCTCGATGCCTGCAAGTCGTGGGGCGCGCGCGCGGCACTGAGCGAGGTCTGGGCGAAGGGCGGCGAGGGCGGGGAAGCGGTGGGCAAGGAAGTGCTCGCCATCCTCGACGAGAAGAAGTCGAACTTCAAGCCGCTCTACGACGTCAACCAGCCCATCAAGGCCAAGATCGAGGCCATTGCCAGGGGCATCTACGGTGCCGACGGCGTGGACTATTCGCCCACCGCCAGCAAGGCCATCGAGCAGATCGAGGGCATGGGCTTCGGCAACACCCCGGTGTGCATGGCCAAGACCCAGTACTCCTTCAGCGACGACGCCAGCAAGCTCGGTCGCCCGACAGGCTTCCGCCTCACGGTGCGCGATGCATATGTATCAGCCGGTGCCGGATTCGTCGTGGCACTCGCCGGCGACATCATGACCATGCCGGGGCTGTCCAAGACGCCGTCCGCGGAGAACATTCGTGTCCTCCCCGATGGCACTATCGAGGGATTGTTCTAATGCCGAGCCCCGTACATACCGACGACGCGCCCGCCGCGATCGGTACCTACAGCCAGGCCGTCGTGTCGGGCGGGTTCGTCTTCACGGCGGGCCAGATCGCGCTCGATCCCTCCACCATGCAGATCGTCCCCGGCGGTGTGGCCGAGCAGACCGACCGCGTCATGCACAACCTGGCGGCGGTCCTCGAGGCTGCCGGGTGTGACCTGGCGCGGGTGGTCAAGACCACGGTGTTCCTGGTGGACATGGCCGACTTCGCCGCGATGAATGAGGTCTATGGCCGGCACTTCGGCGAGCATCGCCCCGCGCGCTCCACGGTCGCCGTGAGCGGGCTTCCGCGGAATGTCCGGGTCGAGATCGAGGTCGTCGCCCGCATCGGGGAGTAGGGCGCGGGCCGGACTAGCTGCGCGCGGTGCAGGGCAATCGACCTTTAGAGCGAGACACTTCGTTACATCTGTGGCGTGCATGGACTACTCCGGGCACAGGGTGATCACCTGACATGGTGAAGCGCGCTTCCAGGACGGGCGCTAAGGCGCCGTCCGCCGCAAAGACACCGTCGCTCGAGCCCAGCGAGCCGGTGAAGCCAATTGCCCTCGTGCTCATTGACGACAATCGGTTGCTGCGCGAGGGACTGACCGCCATGATCCACTCCCAGCCAGGGTTCAAGGTCCTGGCGGCATCGGCCGACGCCCAGGAGGCGCTCCAGAAGGTGCGCGATGCGAAGCCCGATGTCGTCCTGCTCGACTTCGGGCTCGAGGACCATGACAGCCTGAGCCTCACCGCCACGGTACATGACGAGGTCCCATCGGCTCGTGTCATCGTGATGGGGCTCTTGCCCCTGCAGGAAGATGTGGCGGACTACGTCAGGGCAGGGGCCTCGGGGTTCATCATGAAGGACGCATCATTCGAGGATTTCTTCTTGACGATCCGGAAGGTCGCGGCCGGCGAGGAGGTCTTGCCGCAGGCGCTCACCAACTCACTGTTTGCCCAGATCGTCCGGAACACCGCGACGGTGACCAACGCAAAGGTGCTCGAGTCGGTGCGACTCACCGCCCGCGAGCGCCAGGTCATCGACCTTCTGGGCGAGGGCCTGAGCAACAAGGAAATCTCCACCCGGCTCGGCATTGCGGTACACACCGTCAAGAGTCACGTGCACAACGTGCTCGAGAAGCTGGCGCTGCACAGTCGCCTTGAGGTCACCGCCTTCTCCCACTCCAGCAGATCTCACTAATAACGTCGGTTCCCGTCTCCCGTCTCCCGTTCCCCACCGGCACGCTGATTGCCTTTCCTGGGTGGCATGAGCACCGTCAGGTACCGCGGATTCGACATCATGTCACGGCCTTACGAGCTGGCTGAGACCGGTGAGTGGACGGTGGACCTGATTATCCAGCGGAATGACCGTTTCAGGACGTTTAGTGTCAACGAGCGCTACGCAACCGTCGAGGAGGCGGACGCCCAGTGTGTGGGTCTGGGCCGCCGGATCATCGACGGCCGGGTGAAGGGGTGGTCCGTCGATTCGTTGCGTCGGGGCAACAGTCTCTGGAGCACACTGGTCCGGCTCCTGGTCCATGAGTCCCTGGGCCCACTCATCCTGGTCCTGGCCGCCATCTTCGGAATTGGCCGGGTCATCGCGCGAGTGCACTAGGAAGGCGCTGTAGTCCGCCGGATCACCTCCCGCACCTCCCGCGCATTCATCAGGAACGTGTGTCCCCGCTCAAGCTGCACCGTTTCAGACTCACCGCTCGACACCACCTCTGCCACCGCCACGATCCCGTCGTTAGGCTCCGGCCCGAACGGGCTCATTCCGGCGGGGAACCCCCGCGTACCCACCACGACGGTGCACGGTACGCTGGGCGCCCCGATGGCGGCCATGCGCGCCGGATCGGCCAGCAGCTGCCCCGCGTCGCCATACAGCAGCCGGTACGGCACCCAGGACGCGAACTGCTGCGCCAGCCGCACCGCCCCCCGCGGCGAACCCACCAGGATCAGTCGCTCCGGCAGCCGGGTGCCGGTCGGCAGCCGGTCGATCGCCAGGCGGAGCAGCACCCCGCCCAGCGAATGCCCCACCACCAGGTAGGGCTCCCCCGATATCGCGAGCAGCCGCTGCACCAGTCGGCCGACCATTCGGTCCACGCTTTCCACGGCGGCCAGGTACCCGAAGAACCGTGGGCGCATGCCGTCGGCCCGAAGCCCGAGCGCGAGCGAGGCCATGGACAGCGGCGAGCGCCCCATCCCGTGCACCAGCAGGACCTGCATCGATGCCGTTCGTGACGCGAGACTCGTCATCCGGAAAATCTATATGTGTCGACCGGTGCTATGTTGATGGTGGGCGGGAGCTGCGCGTCCTCACGTCTTCACGCCCTCACGTCCTCCCAGGGAGCGGATCGGGGCTGGTGTCTCGGCCGATCTTCAAAATCGCGACGGACGTCGCTCCGCGAGGTCCGGTAGGTTCGATTCCTACACGCTCCCGCCAGCCCGCCACTGCGTGGGCTGGCCGTCAGAGAGTCCCGGCCGTGCCCTCGCTTTTTCCTCGATGCACTACAGCGAGTAGTCGAAGACGTACGAATGCTTCTTCCCCTCGATGATGATCTGCATCGTACCCGACAGTCCCGTCAGCTCCTCCGTCCCCGAGTCCGGCACGACCGCCACGCTGAGCGACTGGTTGCCGTGGCTCATGGTCCCGCTGTGCTGCAGGATGAAGCTCCCCTTCTTTCCATTCAGCGTTCCCGTCACCCGCTCCAGCGCCACGTACCCCGCCGACCCCTCCACCGCGGTAAAGGCACCCACCATCTGACCCTTGCTGGTGGCGGTCAGGCCACCGCTGAACGTCTTGTCGAGTGACAGCCGCCCGAACCCGCCCGTATCAGTGCCCTCGTCCGCCGGGAGCGGCACCACCTTCACCTCGAACGTACCTGTGGCCTGCATTGGTGCTGCCTCCCTGGTCATCGTCGGTGGCTGGAACAGCAGGAGGGCAGCGGCGAGTCCGGTCCTGGCGACGTGTCCCATGCTCCCCCCTGTCCCGCGTTGCAGGATTGTCCGGTACTGTGAGCATATCATACAACGGTGCGCCGCTTCCCGTCCGGCCTGATACGCGCTAGCCC
>JANNSD010000174.1:0-53719 GCA_031402225.1 Gemmatimonadota bacterium
GTATTATCGCAAGGGGTTTGGCCTAGGCCGCGAGGTCCAACAGGCGCTTGAGAGCGACTACGCTGGCGATGTGGTTAATCTGCTGCGGGAGGGAGACAACCATTTGTCCATCGGCGAGGTTTCGGTCACGCTCGCCAAAGAGTTTGGGTTTTGCTATGGGGTGGAGCGCGCGGTAGAATATGCGTACCAAACGCGCCGCAAGTTTCCCGACCGGCGCCTGTTTCTCGTCGGGGAGATCATTCACAATCCACATGTGAATGCCAACCTCAGGCAGATGGGCATTGAGATGCTCGAGCCGCTCCCCAACGCCGCCGACGGCGAGGTGCGATTTGATTACTCTGCCGTGCGCCAAGAAGATGTCGTGATTCTGCCGGCGTTTGGCGTGACCATCGCTGACTTTACGGCGCTGCGCGGCCACGGCTGTGTGCTGGTAGACACGACGTGTGGCTCGGTGCTCAACGTGTGGAAGCGGGTCGAAGGCTACGCGCGCGATGCCTACACGGCGGTGATCCATGGCAAGCACTACCATGAGGAAACCAAGGCGACGGCCAGCCAGGTGATGAAGTACCCCGGCGGTCGTTACCTGGTGGTGTTCAACATGGAAGAGGCGCGCGGTGTCTGCGACTACATCGAGCAGGGCGGGGATGCGGAGGCGCTCTCGCGCCGCTTCCAGGGGCGTCATTCGCCGGGCTTCGACTTCACGCGGGATCTCGAGCGGGTGGGCATCGCCAACCAGACCACCATGCTCTCGGGTGAGTCACTGGCGATCGCGGAGGAGTTCCGTCGCAGCATGGAGCGGCGGCATGGGTCCGGGGCCGTCGCGGAGCACTTCCGTACGTTCGACACCATCTGTTCCGCCACGCAGGAGCGGCAGGACGCCGTGGTGGCGCTGCTGCGGGAGCCGCTCGACGTGATGGTGGTGGTGGGGGGATACAACTCGAGCAACACCACTCACCTGGCTGCCCTGGTGGAGACCCACGGCGTGCCGGTGTACCACATCGAGGATGCGAGCTGCGTCGATGCCGCCACGGGGACGATTCGGCACCAGCCGGTGGGGCAGAAGCAGGAGGTCGAGGTGACCGGCTGGCTCGGGGCCGCTCAGCGTATCGGGGTCACGGCGGGCGCGTCCACGCCGAACAACAAGGTGGGTGAGACGATCGCGCGCATCGCGGCGACCGCCGGTCTCGACCGCGAACTCAGCGTCCTGCTCGCGTCGTAGCGACCGCTATTCGCTGTTGGCCTGGTCGATCAGCATCCTGGCCACGGCGATAATCGTGAGCGGCGCGCTTCCCTCCAGCCGGTTGTTGGCAATCACCCAGGCCGGGAGCCGCAAGGCGAGCGCGGTGCGAACGAGCGACACGAGGTCGGCCCGCACTGCTGGCTGCGGGTCCCTGATGCGGTCGTAGGGCGAGAACGCTTCCACCGCATCGGCGTAGAGCCGTCCGGGCCGCAGCAGGGCACGACAGATGAGGAAGGGTCCGGTCACCGAGTCGGCCAGCGCCAGTTGCTCGCCGATCGACGGCATCCGCGTCCATGAGTTGAAGACGTGCGCCGCACCATGCTCCCGCAGCACCGCGAAATACGCCGGGGTGAGGTATTCCGGGTTCCGGATCTCGACCGCCCATGGCCCTCCCGCAGGCAGCTCCCCGAAAAATCGATCCAGCCGCTCGGCGAACTCGCTGGCCGACACGCCGCCTCGCCCCTGCGACTGAATCGCCTGGAACTCGAAGACGAATGGTCCCGTGTGGCTCGCGAAGTGGGCCAGGTACGGCCCGTAGACCGACTCGAGGAAGAGGGCGGCATCAAGGAAGTGCGGATTGACCTCCCCCGCCTTGGTCTTGCTCTGCAACTTGGCCCAGGTGTGCACGGTGATTTCCTGCCACACCTTGCTGACGCAGGGGAAACCGGGTGGGAGACTGGCGGCATAACTGTCGAGGACGGCGTCGGTGGGCGGACCGTAGAAGCTCGAGTCGATGCCAACGGTGCGGAACAGCGGAAAGCGGCTGTACTCCTCCAGCATGGGGGCCGCCGTGCCCTTGCCACCGTAGTCCCGGTGGTAGACCAGTCCCTTCCAGCCGGGATAGGTCCAGGAGGAGGTGCCGAAGCGGATGAGCGGCGGTATGCCGGCGGCGAGGCGCTCGAGTTCCTCGCGCGTCACCGGCAACGCCGCCCCGGCTCAGTTCGCGACGATGCGGTAGACCCCGCCCGCTGAGGTGAGCACGTACAGTTCACCGGCACTATCCTCCCCGAAGCTCGAAATGCTGCCGCCCGGTGCCAGGGCGTCCCACGGACCCGCCTCGGTGACCTGGCCACTGGTGTACCGGAAGCTGCGGACCCATCCGGAGCAGTAGTCAGCATAAAAATAGGTGCCGGCCAGATCGGGAATGGCGGTGCCGCGATAGACGTAGCCGCCGGTGACCGAGCATCCGTCACCGTGCGTGTAGTCGAGCACCGGGAGCGTGAGTCCCGTCATGTCGCAGCTGCCGGCGTTGTAGCATCGCGTGCCCTCCATGATGCTCCAGCCGTAGTTGGCGCCCTTGCCGCCGCCGGTGGCCGCGGTGCCCACGTCAATCTCCTCTCGTTCGCCCTGGCCGACGTCACCGATGTAGAGGTCACCGGTGGATCGGTCGAAGGTGAAGCGCCAGGGATTGCGCAGGCCCCAGTTCCACAGCTCGCCCCTGGTTCCCGCAACGCCGACCAGCGGGTTGCTGACAGGGACGGTGTATCCGGTTGCACCGCTGACATCGAGGCGCAGGATCGAGCCGAGAAGGTCGTTGCGATCCTGGCCGTGGCCGTCGGGATCGCCGCCGCTGCCGCCGTCGCCGATGCCCATGTAGAGATAGCCATCGGGCCCGAAGGCAATGTGCCCGCCGTTGTGGTTGTCGTACGGCTGGCCCACCGTGAGGCGAATGACGCCGCTTCCCGCCGCCGCCACGTCCGCGTTGCTGGAGACCTGGTAGGAGGCAAGCACATTGTCTCCAGCAGTGTTGGTGTAGCTTACGAAGAAGCGACCGTTCGTACCATACTGCGGATCGAAGGCGAGGCCGAGCAGGCCCTGCTCGCCCCCGTTCGAGATGAGGCCGCTGAGACCGAGGAATGGCGTGCTGAGCACTGCGCCGTCCTTCACGATCTTCACCAGTCCGCCCTTTTCGACCACGAAGAGCCGGGGGTCGCCGGAGGGGGCGGTGGCGAGCAGCGGAAAAGCGAAACTGGTGGCCACCGGCTCGAGGGCGAGGTCGAGTGCCGCCGGTGGTGGTTGCTGGGTATCGGAGGAACATGCCGCCAGCACCAGCAAGGCACTGGGCAGCAGCAGACTGAGCAGGGCGCAACGTTGGCGCATTGTGCGTGACCGGGGTGAGGGGAATTGCCGCATCCGTCGTGGCGTTGCAATCCTCATACCCTCGGCGACCATTTATGTAGCACGGTGAGTTCATGCAGATGCGCGCAGCGTGGTACAGCGGCGCTGGCGGCACCGAAGTCATAGAAATCCGCGATGTTGCGCTGCCCACGCCGGGCCCGCACGAGATCCGGGTGCGGGTCCATGCGGCTGGTCTCAATCGGGCCGACATCCTGCAGCGCCGGGGGCATTATCCGGCGCCACCGGGCTGGCCGTCGCAGATCCCCGGTCTCGAGTATGCCGGTACCGTCGAGCTCCGAGGCTCAGGTACATCGCGCTGGCAGACCGGCGACCGGGTCATGGGCCTGGTGGGTGGTGGCGCGCACGCCGAAGCGCTGGTGGTGCGCGAGGACGAAGCGATGCCGATTCCCCGCGCCCTGTCGTACGCGGAAGCGGCGGCGATTCCAGAGGCGTTCCTCACCGCCTGGGATGCGCTGGTGCATCGAGCGAGGATCTCCCGCGGCGATCGGGTGCTCATCCATGCGGTCGGCAGCGGCGTGGGTACCGCCGCGGTGCAACTGGCCCGCTTCCTCGGCGCCCGCAGCGTGGGCACCTCGCGCACGGCGACGAAGCTGGACCGTCTCCTGGCGCTGGGTCTCGATGAAGCCATCGACACCACCCTCGGGTCATTCACGGCGCAGCTCTCCCAGCCGGTGCACGCACTGATCGATTGCCTGGGCGGCCCGGCGCTTCAGGAGAACCTCGCGGCGCTGCTTCCGCGCGGGCGCCTCGTGCTGATCGGGACCCTCCTCGGCGGGCGGGGCGAGGTGGACCTCGGGCTGGTGCTGCGGCAGCGGCTGGAGATCATCGGGACCGTGATGCGGTCGCGGGGCCAGGCGGAGCGGGCGACCCTGGTGCGAGAGTTCATCCAGGAAGTGCTGCCCGCGTTTGCGATTTCGCCGGCTGGTGCCGATGCCATGCTACGGCCTGTCGTCGATACGGTGCTGCCGATGGCGGAGCTTGCCCGGGCCCACGAGCTCATGGAATCGAACAACACGTTTGGAAAAGTGGTGCTGACTTGGACGTGAGGACGTGAGGACGTGAGGACGTGAGGACGTGAGGTAACCGCTAGATCATCAGGCCCATTTGCTCGACGCCTTCCGAATCAGTTCCGTCAATTGCATCAGCATCGCGGGTCATTCCTCCCGTGGGAAAACCGAACTTTACCTGCAGCTTCCTGAGGCGCAGTGTCAGCGCCCTCCGGTAGGCTGGCTCGGCGTTGCTGGAGTGCGAGAAGTGCCGCTCATAGCGTGACAGCAGTTCTGGAAATTCCGCAGCGATCTGGCCGAGGAACTTCTTCCGGGCGGTTGGTCCGAGGCGCAGCACGCCGCCGTTGACGCGCCGTGCGTTCGCGTCGCGTGCCGCGGCAAAGAGCCTTCCCAGCGCGGCACGAGAATCGGTAAGCAGGGGGACGATAGGCGCTACGAGCACGCCGGCATCGAGACCGGCTGCGGTGAGTTGCGCCAGAGCGCGAAGCCGGGCATGTGGCATGGGTGTACGAGGCTCGAGTCGCCGGAGGAGTGTGCCATCGCACGTGGCCAGCGAGATATGCACCTTGAGCCGGTGCTTCGCGGAGATTTCGCGCAGCAGCGGGATGTCGCGGGTGATGAGCGGCGACTTGGTGATGATGCCGAGGTGGAGCCGATTGAAGGGCAGGAGCGCTTCGAGCACGCTGCGCGTGATGCCGAAGCGGCGCTCGGCGGGCTGGTACGGATCGGTGGCGGTGCCGATGACGATGGCGGCGTCGCAGACACGCGCCGGCTCGAGCGTGCGCGTGAGCACCGCCGCGAGGTTGCGCTTGACCAGGATGTGGCGCTCGAAGGCATCGACGGCCGGTTTTGACAGGAGCGCGCTATCGTGCTCGGCGACCAGGCCGCCGCCGGCAGCGTGGCGCTCGACGGTATAGCGATGGGTATCGCGGGCGTAACAGTAGCTGCAGCCGAACTCGCAACCGATGTAGGGATTGATGGACCAGAATCCCATGTGGGTCGCGGCGGCGCTGTTGAGCGCGGATCGCACCGATAGCTCCCGGAATTCGGTGCCGCGGTCGCGGGTGTCGAGTATTGGCAGGCCGCGCGACGGAGCTCGGGTGGCGAGGTGATCGAGCTCTATCTGTTCGGCCGCTTCAAGGCTCCTCGCTGCCTTGCCTTCTAATCGCACCGACCCCAGCCACACTGGCGGCAACTGAGGCAACCAGACGCCCTGGCGAGTGGGCCTGAGCACTCGGGGCACACCCGTATGCCATTGATTGTGATGGGGTTGGGTTCGCGATGTTGGCGAGGCGGAATGGCTAGCAGCAGCATTGGGTTCTCCCGGGTGACAATCCAGAATACCGAATAAATGCCGAAAGTCAATTCCTCTTCAGGGACCGCAATGGGGGCTGAGCATGAAAAACACCTAGCGTCCCCGTCTTGAGGTTCGGATTGGGCGTCGCTCCTCGGGTGCCGCAAAGTCATCGGCCTCGACCGGATGAATGAGGAGATCGAATGCGAGGAAGATGGTATGGGACATCTGGTAGAATGCGATCGATGTGCCCACCAGAACCACGACGGTGCTCACCTGCAGAAAGCGCCAATCAGTGTCCGGCCAGCTCCATACCATGACGCCGAGCAACCATCCGCAGGCCACGACTTCGATGGCAACAAGTCCCATGAAGTAGGCACCGAGCCAGTAGCCGCGCTCACCGCGCTGGAGGGTGAGGCCGCAACTCGGGCAGGCCGGCAGGAGCCGAGCGTAACCGACGAACAGCGGGCCGCCGCCGCAGTGGGGACAGCGGAGCCGCACGGCTCGCCAGAAGAGGGTTCCTGCACGGGGCTTCACTCGAGCGAATCCATCCAGGTGGTGAGGTCGGTCAGTCTCTCTTCATACCCCTGATCGGCAAAGAGTGCGTGGAAAGCATCGTACTCGACCAGGCGCACCCGCCCCGCGGCCGGGCCACCAGCGAACCGGCGGCTGCCGTCAATCGACACCATCCGGTCTGCGGCACCATGCAGGATCAGCGCAGGTCGCGCCAGCGTCCCGGCGCGCGCGTGCACCGACGCCATGGTGGAGAGGATCTCGGTGGCCAGGCGCGCCGACGCGCACCGGTGGAAGAGCGGATCATCGAGCGCGGCGCGGATGACGGCCGGGTCGCGGGCCAGGCCGGAGAGGTCGAGGCCGGTCTCCAGCGTGAACGTGGGCCACACTCGCGACAGCAGACGGGCGATCCAGAGCAGTGGCGCCGGTGTGCCGATCGATCCCAGCACCGGCGCGGCCGCGGCCACGCCGCGCACCATGCCCGGGTTGGCGAGCGCGTAGTCGATGACCATGAGACCACCGAGGCTCTGGCCAAGCAGCACCGGTGCGGTGTGCTCGCGCTCGCGCACAAGACTGACAAAGCGATGCAGGTCGTCGCGGTAGGTCTCCCACCGGTCGATGTGCCCGCGCCGGCCCGGCGAGCGACCGTTGCCCCGGGTGTCGAGCGCATACACCGCCACCCCGCGCGCGGGGAACCACTCGGCGATGCTGGGATACATGCCGCTGTGGTCACCGAGTCCATGGACGTTGATGAGCACGGCGCGGGGATGTTCGGGGCGCCAGTGTTGCCAGAAGAGGTCCGTCACGGCCGCACCAGCGTCACCTGCCCCTCGACGAGCCATCCATCGGGGTCGGTGGTGAGGTCGGTAATGCGCCGGGTCGTGACCGTGGTCGCCGGCAGCGGCGGAGGTTCGTCATGCGGGCTGAACCCGAGGAGCCAGGCACTGGCGCCGGCATTGCGCGCGTGCTCCGCCGCCAGGCGCACGAGGGCATCGGGTTCGGCGCGCGGAAGGGCCGCGGTGCTGCGGCGATGGCGCTCGAGCGCGCGGACAACCTGTGCCCGCGGCACACGTCGCTCGCGGTACCGCTCGCGCAGGTGCGCTTCGTCGGTGTGGGCGGCGCGGAACCGGGGCTGCAGCAGGCCGCAGGCACAGTGACCGGCGCGAAGAATGACGGCGGTCTGGGCGCCGGCGAGCAGCGCACGCCAGGGCGCGTGCGTGGCGGGGCCCATGGCGTCGGCATGGGTGCCGGCAGGGAGCATGGACCGGACTTCGCTGAGCGTCAGGGTGCTGACGAGGACCAGCTGGTAGCACATGCGGCGCGTGTCAGCTTCGGCGAGGGGGATCCTGGCGCTCGCGACGTCCCTTGAGGATCAATGTCGCCGCCTCCGCCGCCGGACCACCGCGCCGGACGATGGAGGCGAGTGTCTCGTCATCCTTGTTGCCAAGTTCCGCGGCAAGCAGGACGATCATGCTGCGTCGGGAGGAGACTTCCTGGTCGGCCAGGGCGCGGTTATGCGACTTGAGCCCGAAGAAGAACGCCACCACGGTGGCGGCAACACCCAGGCTCAGCCCGAGGAGGCCCGGCAGGCGGGGGACGCTGCCTCGCACACCGGCAACGCCCACAGCATATCCGATGACGGCGACGGCGGCCAGCAGCCACATGGCGCTGCGGTACTGCCTGGCGGCATCACTCCGCCCGTGGCGTTGTTGCATGATGCGATGCCTCCCGCATCAGATCGGGAGATCCTCCCGAACAATGACCAGTAGCGCGGCCTGCGGAACCACCAGGTACTTTCGTTCCTCGAAGGTGATCTCCACCGCCGCCTTGCGGAAAAAGATGGCGTGATCGCCCACGCGCGCCTGCATGGTGGACTTCCGCCGCTCGCTGCGCGTCTTCCACGGCTCGTCGTCGGGAGCGATCAGGTCGGCCACCGCATCGCCGGGCCCGGTGGCGACAATGAGACCACTCTGCACCTGCTGTGAATCGAGCGCGGAGGCCGGGAGGTAGAGTCCCACTCGGGTGCGGTCGTCACCCTCCTCGGGCGTGATGAGCACCCGGTCGCCGACAAGGATGAGCTGCTTCCGGGGGACGTCCATCTCAGGCCTTCGCGCCGGCGTCATGGACCGTAATCAGCTCCAGCACGACGAGCCGGCGGGTGATGGTCGGCAGCCGCAGCTGGACCTCATCTCCCACCTTGCGGTCGGTCAGGGCGCGGCCAAGGGGTGACGCCAGCGAGATGTGACCGGCATCGATGTCCATCATCTCGGCCAGCACCACCATGAAGTCCTCGACCTCGTCGGTGCCGAGGTCGCGTACCTTGACCTTGGAGCCGAGCCCCACCCGGTCGGTCGGTGCCTCGTGGTTTTCGAGCTGGGTGACCTGCTGCATCCGCTGGTGTAGCTGGCCCAGGCGCGCCTGCACGAACTGCTGGCGCTCAAGGGCGGACTTGTACTCCGAGTTCTCCCGCAGGTCGCCCATTTCCACGGCGGTCGCGATCGCCTGCGGCAGGGTCACGTTCAACTCAAAGCTGAGCTGCTCAATTTCCTTGCTCAGCTTTTCCTTCATCTCTCGTAGCATCGGCTGGTCCGGCCAGGCAGCGTGATAGGCAGATACGGGGCGGGCTACTTGCCCACGCCGGGCATGAACTGCAGGGGTCCGGGGCGAATTCCTCCGCCCCGGACCCGTCAGCTAGCTTCAGTGTGACTTGAAAGATACACCGATGCCGGGGGACCGCGAGACTGGGACTGACGGCGTCAACCAGGAGATGAAAACATTGGGTAAGTCATTGTTCTACAGGTACATGAGCCGCAGCTTCTGGCGACTTGCCATGGGGGGGGCGATCCTGGCGGCCGCCGGCTGTGGCCGAGCTCAGGCACAGGGTTCGGTCAATGCTGCGCCGACGCCCGTCGCCAGCGCTGCCGAGGCAGAGTCGCTCCTGGTCGACGTCCGATCAGCGGATTCGACCATTGTCGTGAGCCTTCGGTACCTCACGCCGGACAATTTCACCGGCGCGCCCCTGCCAGCGTACGAGGCGAACCGGGCCTACCTTCGGCGCGAGCCAGCGGCTGCGCTCGGCCGGGTGCAGCGGCAGCTGCGCGCGGACGGGCTGGGCCTGCTGGTCTGGGACGCGTATCGGCCG
Source organism: Gemmatimonadota bacterium (assembly GCA_031402225.1). Classification (GTDB taxonomy): domain Bacteria; phylum Gemmatimonadota; class Gemmatimonadetes; order Gemmatimonadales; family GWC2-71-9; genus JAGGAG01. Next base: position 9,336 of record JANNSD010000174.1, read on the forward strand.
GTGCGCGCAACGGAGGGGATGGTGGCGTGGGCGGAACGGACCGGGAACATGGCGCTCTTCACGCAGGGGTATATCGCACGGAGGAGCCGGCACAACATGGGGGTCGCCGTTGACCTCACCCTTGTTCGCCTCGATACGGGAAAGCCGCTCGACATGGGCACGCCATACGACACCTTTTCAGGTGCGGCGCATACCGCTAACGCCACCGGTACCGCCCAGCAAAACCGTCAGCGCCTGGTCGCCGCAATGGAGGCGCAGGGGTTCAGCAACTACGACCAGGAGTGGTGGCACTTTTCCTTTGCGGTGCCGGATCCGGTGCCGTTTGACGTGCCGGTGAGGTGAACGTCTCCCGTCTCCCGTCTCCCGTCTACCGCCGGTTCCACGCCTCGAGATTCCGCAGGATTTGCCGCTCGTGCTGGTGCAGGTGCTCGGCGTAGACGTCCAGCCATTCCCGGACACCAAAGCTGCCGGACTCGGTGTGGGTGCCGCGCCGGGCCCATTGCGCCGGGGTGAGGCGGCGGAGCAGGGGCACGGTGTTGGCGCGGACGGCTCGAACGGTGGCCAGCGCGGGTATAAGGGGATGGGACTCGTAGTCCATGACGTCGGCCCACCGGTCCTGATCGTAGCCCATGATGGTGGGTGACTCCTCGCCCAGCAGGTAGCGCACCCGCATGTGGGAGTTGGTCTCGCTGTCGGCGCAGTGGACGATGACCTGGTGGACCGACCATTTACCGAGGCCGGGTCGCCATTTGAGCGCTTCGGCGGGTACCAGTTTGCAGGCGGCTTCGAGCCGGTCGGGCCCTTCGGCAAAGCGGGCAATCAGGCGATCTTGTTCAAGGTTGGGCATGGCACGACCCTCGGTTCGAGTTCAGGATTCGTCGCGTTTGTCGGTTGACTTGGTAACCTGTTGTGCAGCCGAGCGTTCGCGCTGTCCGAATTGCCCAGGACGCAGTATTCCGACGACCGGATTCACGATTGACGGGGCCGGTCGCGGTCGCTAACATCTAGCCTCTTGTCGCTCCAGGCTGGCGACATGCTCCTCCCCGTACCGGGAAGACCCAGGAATGCATCACCGATTCAAGCGCTGGCGATCATTTGCCGGGGCGTTGCTCCTGCTGACGTTGCTCGTGGCGGTCGTTGCCGGCGCTCAATCCAATCCGTTTCCCCAGAGCACGCTGCACCCGAAGGGCGACTTCGCCCAGATGGTGGACAAGCTGTTCCGCACGACGCTCTTCTGGGCGACGCTCGTTTTTGTCCTGACCGAAGCCGCGCTCATTTTCGTCATCTTCAAGTTCCGCGGCAAGCCGGACGATGCCGAGCCGAAGCAGGTGCACGGCAACACGATGGTCGAGGTCATCTGGACCGCCATCCCGGCGCTGGTGCTGGCGATGATCGCCGTGCCCACTGTCCGGACGATCTTCCGTACGTACGAGATTCCCAAGGGCGACGGCGTGCTGCAGGTCGAGGTCATCGGGCACCAGTGGTGGTGGGAGTTCCGCTACCCCGAGCTGGGCCTGACGACGGCGAACGAACTGCATGTGCCGGTTGGCCGTACGGTTGCCCTGAAGATGGTGACCCAGGACGTCCTGCACAGCTTCTGGATCCCGCAGCTCGCCGCCAAGCGCGACATCTTCACCAACCGCAGCACCACGCTCTGGTTCAAGGCCGAGGAAGCGGGTGACTACCCGGGGCAGTGCGCCGAGTTCTGTGGCCTGGAGCACGCGCGCATGGCCTTTCAGGTCATTGCGGAGGCGCCGGATGCCTTCGATAGCTACGTGAGCCGGATGCAGGCCACCGGCGTGCGCGCGGCGGAGCCGGTCGTCGGCAGCACCGCTTCCGCGACCCCGGTTCGAGTCGCGGCCATGGTACAGGCTGATCCGGACACGTTGATCGGGGCGCAATTGTTCATGACGAAGGGTTGCGTCGGGTGTCATTCGCTCGATGCCACCAAGCCGATGGGTATCGGCCCGAACCTGGCGGGCATCGGTACGCGGCGGTACATCGCGGCCGGCTGGCTGGAGGACACCGATGCCAACCTGTCGCGGTGGATTCAGGACCCGCAGGTAGTGAAGCCCGGCGTCATGATGCCCGACCTGGGCGTCACGGAAGCCGAGGCGCAGGCGCTGGTTGCATATCTCCGGCAGCACTAGCCGCCCGAAACCACCAAAAGGCACCATCAATGGCGACCTCTGTTCTTGATCATGCGGGCGCAGTTGGGATCCACGCGGAGAAGACGGGCCTCTGGGCCTGGATCACCACCGTGGACCACAAGAAGATCGGCATCCTCTACGGGGCGTCGGCGTTCATCTTCTTCCTCATCGGCGGGCTCGAGGCGCTGATCATCCGCTGGCAGCTGATGAAGCCCGACAACAACTTCGTTACACCCGAATTCTACAACCAGCTGTTCACCATGCACGGCACGACGATGATCTTTCTCGCCGTCATGCCGCTGTCGGCGATGTTCTTCAACTTCTTCATCCCGCTGCTGATCGGCGCGCGCGACGTGGCATTCCCGCGGCTGAACGCGTTCAGCTTCTGGGTGTTCCTCTTCGGCGGGCTGTTCCTCAACTCGAGCTTCCTGTTCAATGCGGCGCCGAACGGGGGCTGGTTCGGTTACGCCAACCTGTCGAGCAAGCAGTACTCGCCCGGGCTCAACATGGACTTCTGGGCGATGGGCCTGCAGATCCTGGGCATCGCGTCGCTGGCCGCGGGCGTCAACTTCTTCGTGACGATCCTGAACATGCGGGCGCCGGGCATGAAGCTCATCCGGATGCCGATGTTCGTCTGGATGAGCTTCATTACCCAGCTGCTGGTGCTGCTGTCGTTCCCGGTCATCACGGTGGCGCTGATCCTGCTCATGTTCGACCGGTTGTTCGGCACCAACTTCTTCGTGCCGGCGGGTGGCGGGGACACGATCCTGTGGCAGCACCTCTTCTGGGTGTTCGGCCATCCGGAGGTGTACATCCTCATTCTCCCCGCCTTCGGCATCATCTCCGAGGTCCTGCCAGTGTTCTCGCGGAAGCCGCTGTTCGGCTACACCGCGATGGTGTTCTCGGGCTGCTTCATTGCGTTCCTCGGTTTCGGCGTGTGGAGTCACCATATGTTCTCGACCGGGATGGGGCCGATCGCCGACTCGGTGTTCTCCCTTGCCACGATGCTCATCGCGATCCCGACCGGCGTGAAGGTCTTCAACTGGATGGGCACAACCTGGGGTGGCTCCATCCAGATGAAGACGCCGATGTACTTCGCGCTGGGCTTCATCGCCATGTTCATCATGGGCGGGCTGTCGGGCGTCATGCACTCATCGGCCCCGGCCGACCTGCAGCAGACCGATACCTACTTCGTGGTGGCGCACTTCCATTACGTGCTCTTTGGCGGCAGCATCTTCGCCCTGGTGTCGGGCGCCTATTACTGGTGGCCGAAGATGTTCGGCCATATGCTCGATGAAGGCCTGGGCAAGGTGCATTTCTGGCTCATGCTTATCGGCTTCAACCTCACCTTCTTCCCGATGCATATCGTCGGGCTGGAGGGCATGCCGCGCCGGGTGTACACCTATCCAGCGGGGCTGGGCTTCGAGTCACTCAATCGCCTCGAGACCATCGGTTCGCTGATCCTGGGATTCTCCTTCCTGGTGTTCATCTTCAACGTGATCAAGTCGGCACTGTCGAAGGTGCCTGCGCCGGCCGACCCGTGGAATGGCGCCACGCTGGAATGGTCCATCCCGTCGCCGCCGCAGGAGTTCAACTTTCCGTCAATCCCCACGGTGCACGGGCGCGACCCGTTCTGGGAGGAGAAGCGGGCCCGCGGCGGGAAGCTGCCGGAGCCGGCCCGGGTGAGTGGCGCGGGCATTCACCTGCCCGATCCGTCGTACTGGCCCTTCCTGGCCGCGGTGGGCGTGCTGTTGCTCTTCATCGCGCTCATGCACCACGACAGCAAGTTCGGGCCGGCGTACATCTTTGCCGCTGTGTCGGTGCTCTTCTTCAGCATTTTCAACTGGGTCTTCGAGCCGTTCCACGAAGGCTGAGCCGGCCCAAGGCCGAGGAATCTCTTGGACGCACACGCGCTGCACCCCGCCACGTCGACCGGCATCCCGAACCGGAAGCTGGCGATCTGGACCTTCATCGGGTCCGAGTGCCTGTTCTTCGCCTCGCTCATCTCGGTGTACCTGGTGTACCGGGGCAAGAGCCTGGTCGGGCCGTATCCCGCCGAGATCTTCGAGATCCCGCTGGTCACGGTTGGCACCGCCCTGCTGCTCTTCAGTTCGCTGTTCGTGGTGCTCGCGCTCAATGGCTGCGAACAGGGCAACCGGAAGAAGTTCCTGGGATGGCTCGCCATGACCATTCTGTGCGGAATCTTCTTCATCGGCATGCAGGTGTACGAGTTCACGCACTTCTACCATGAAGGGCTGACGATGCAGAAGAACCTGTTCGGCGCGAGCTTCTTCACGCTGACCGGGTTCCACGGCACGCACGTCACGATCGGCGTGATCTGGCTGATCTCGATCTTCATCGAGGGCGTCCGGGGGCACGTGCCGCCGGCCAAGGCGCTCAACTTCGAGATGTCGGCGCTGTACTGGCATTTCGTTGACGTGGTGTGGATCGTGATCTTCCCGGTCGTCTACCTGATGAACAAGTAGAGGCATCATGGACTCCACTGCCCAGGCCCACGCGCACACCTTCCCCGAGCGCGCCGGGGAGTACGTCAGGATCGGCCTGATCCTCTTCGTGCTGACCGCGCTGGAGGTTGGTGCCTACGAGCTTGCGCACCGGCCCGGCGTGCCGCTGCATGATTTCCTGCAGGTGTGGCTCATCCCCGTCCTGATCGTGCTCTCCGCCATCAAGTTCGCGCTGGTGGCGCTGTTCTACATGCACCTCAAGTGGGATGGGCCCCTGCTCAAGGGGATCTTCAGCTTTTCCCTCTTCCTGGCGACGTTTGTCATTCTCGCGCTGCTGGCGCTGTTCATCTACCAGGGCAAGTTCTCGGCGATGATTGGCCCCCTGACAGGGGTGACGTGAAGACGTGAGGACGTGAGGACGTGAGGACGTGAAGACGTGAAGACGTGAAGACGTGAAGAAGGGGGCCTGAATCGGGCCCCCTTTGCGTTCCGTACCTTCCGCCACCTCACGTCTTCACGTCCTGGCCGCGCGCAGCGCGGCCAGCGCCAAACATGCCCATCCCGCGAGGAAGCACACGCCGCCAAGCGGCGTGATCGCTCCCAGCCCGCGCACGCCAGTCAGGGTCAGCGCGTAGAGGCTTCCCGAGAACAGCACAACACCGATCAGGAAGCACCACGCCGCGGCGTTCGCCAGGGGGCCGGGCCAGCGGTCCGCCACCCAGCCCGCCGCGATGAGGGCGAGGCCATGGTACATCTGGTAGCGCGCCGCCGTCTCGAACACCTGGAGGTCTCCCGGTGCGAGTTGCGCCCGGAGCGCGTGCGCGCCGAATGCGCCCGCCGCGACCGCGAGGCCGGCCAGCGCAGCGCCCAGGGCCACCATGGTCCGGGTGGTCACGACGCGGCGGGCGGCTCGATGCCGGCTGCAGAAACCGCCATGCCCATCGCGTGGTAGCCGTTGTCGACATACACCACGCTGCCGGTAATCGCCGCGGCGAGCGGGCTCGCGAGGAACGCGGCGGTGGCGCCGACGTCGCCGGCGTCCAGCCGCCGGGTCAGCGGACTGTTGGCCTCGATATAGCGGATCATCATGTCGATGAAGCCGATGGCCGTCGCGGCGCGGGAGGCGAGCGGCCCCGCGCTGATGGTGTTGATCCGCACGCCCCAGCGTCGGCCCGCCTCGAACGCGAGCGTGCGAGTGTCGGCCTCGAGCGCGGCCTTGGCGGAGGACATGCCGCCGCCGTAGCCCGGCACGACTCGCTCACCCGCCATGAAGGTGAGCGACAGGAACGACCCGCCCGGTCGCATCATCGGCGCCAGGTTCCTGACCAGGGAGATGTTGCTGTAGGCGCTCACGCCGACGGCGGTGAGGTACCCGACGCGCGAGGTGTCGACGAGGGGCTTCTTGACCTCGGGCCCGTTGGCCAGGCTGTGCACCACGATGTCGAGGCCGGAGTCACCGAAGTCTTCCCGCATCCTGGCGGCCAGTCCCTCGATCGTGAAGTCGCCCAGCTCCTTGTACCGCTTGTTCTCCAGGATCTCGGCCGGGACGTCGCGCAGCGTGTCGTACCCGGCATCGAGCGGGTAGATCTTCTCGAACGTCATGGGTCGGCCGTCGCTCAGGGTCATCGACTCGGCCATTTTCCCGCGTTCCAGCATCTTCTCGAAGATGCCCAGCGCCGGTGGCCAGGTGCCGACGGATATTGACGCGCCGGCCTCGGCGAGGGCCTTGGCGATGGCGAAGCCGAAACCGCTGTCGTCGGCGACGCCGGCAATGAACGCGCGCTTGCCTGAGAGATCGATGGGAAGCATGTGCGTGGGGTTAGGGTGAGGCAAAAATAGCCCACTACTCTCCTCGAAGCACCTCGAGCGGCGCCATCCGGACCACCCCACGGCTGTTGAGGAGCCCGATCAGGGCGGTCCCGGCCACCACGATGGCCCCGAGCCAGGCCAGGCTCACCGGTATCCCGAACGGCGATTCGAACACCCACCGTGCAAGCGCCCATGCCGCGGCAACGGCGAGCCCAAGCCCCGTGACGGCCGCAATGAGCCCGAGCGTCAGGTACTCGGCCACCACCACCCGGAGAATCTGCCCGCGTGTCGCGCCCAGGGTGCGAAGCAGCGCACCCTCGCGAACCCGCTGGTAGCGGCTGGTCGCCACGGCACCCGCCAGCACGACGGCGCCGGTGATGAGGCTGAAGAGGGCCATGAAGCGTATCGCAAGGGTTACCTGTTTCACCAGCTTCTCGACGGCCGCCTGCACGGTCGAGATATCGACGGTGGTGAGGTTGCTGAACCGCTCGACCAGCCGGCGCTGGATGCGGCCGCGCTCGGCGGGATCGTCGGCCCGTGTGAGCAGCAGCGCGCTCTGCGGGGCTTTCTCCAGCACACCGGGGCCGAAGACCACGAAGAAATTGGGCTCGAAGCGGGCCCAGTTCACTTCCCGCATGCTGGTGATGTACGTGACGACGGGAAGGCCCTGCACGTCCCACGTAATCGTGTCGCCCAGCGTCACGCCGAGCTCGGAGGCCAGGCCGACCTCGATGGAGATAGGGTACGGAGGCGCGGACGACCCCGCGGCCGGCGACCACCACTTGCCGGCCACCAGCTTCTCGGACGACACGAGTGTGTCGCGATAGGTGGAGCGGTACTCGCGCCGGACTGCCCATCCGGCGCGGCGCTGCCTGCCGCCCGCAGTACCGGCGCTGTTGGTGGAGTCGACGTCCACGGAATCGTCGCCGGTGCGCAGCACCGGGCGCCCATTGATGGCGCTGACGCGCATGGGTACGATCGGCACCGGACCCATGAGGAGCCGACCGTCCGCCTTGAGCAGCGACTCCGCGGGCGCCAGCTGATCGGGCTGGATATCGAGGATCACCAGGTTGGGCCGATCCTTCCCGCCTGAGAGGTCGAGCTGCCGGAGCAGGTTGTGCTGGACGAGGTACAGCGTCGCCAGCAGGAACGCGCCGAATCCGAGCGCCAGCACCACGGTGGTGGTCTGGTTGGCCGGACGGTGCAGGTTGGCGAGCCCCTGGCGCCACACGTAGGGCCAGCTGGCGGGGCTCCACCGGCGCACGGCCCGGATCAGGCCAAGGCTCGCGAGCCAGAGAACCGCGACGGCGCCGCCAATGCCGAGCGAGAAGTAGAGCGCGGTGCGCCAGTTGCCCACCTGCAGTGCCGTGAGTGCCACGATGCTCAGCGCGAGCAGCGCCAGGGTCGGCAGGGTGAGGGGGTCGCGGCGTGCCGACGCGGGATCGACGTCCCGGCGGAGCGCGGCGAGCGGCGGTACCCGGCGCACGGACAACAGCGGCAGCAGCGCAAAGACGGTGCTGACCCAGAGCCCCACCACCAGTCCGAGACCGATGGCGCGTGGCGATGGTGCGGCTGATACGGCCACCGGCAGGAAGTCGCGCAGCAGGAAGGGGAGCAGTTGCTGGATGACGATCCCGCCGAGCACACCGAGCACGCTGCCGAGCAGGCCCATGCCGGCGGCCTGCAGCAGGTACACCGAGAACACCTGGCCTGAGGTGGCGCCGAGGCAGCGCAGCACGGCGATGGAGTCGAGCTTGCGCCGGATGAACACCGATACGGCGCTGGCCACGCCGAGCCCGCCGAGCAGCAGCGCGAGGAGGGCGACGAGCCCGAGATAGTTGCCGAGCCGGTCGAGTGTTTCCGTGAGGTTGTTGCGGTCTTCCTCGACCGTCCGAATGCGCACCCGCTCGGGGCGCAGTGTGGCCCGGAAGCGTTCCGCGAGCTTCAGGGCATCGGCGTCGGGCGGGAGGCGAACGTAGGCGGCGTACTCCGCGCGGGCTCCCACGCCGAGGAGCTCGGTGGCCTGCAGGAAGCGATACGGAATGAAGACGCGCGCCCCAAACGCGGCGCGAATGCCGACATCGCCGGGAATGCTGGTGATGACGCCGATGATGGTGAAGCGGCTCTCGCCCAGCGAGAGCGTGTCACCCACCTGAGCACTGAGTTGCGCCAGGAGCGTCGGCTCGACCACGACGAACGCGCCGTCGTGCAGCCGGTTCCACGCTTCGGCTGGTGCGGTGCCAATGGCGCCGTAGAAGGGATAGCCCGGCTCGGCGGCGGTGACCTGCACCAGCTGGGTGCCGGCGGTGCGCGGTACGTATGCCATAGCGGCGAACTGGGCGGCGCGCGCCACGGCCCCGCCCCGGCTGATGGTGTCGAGCGCTGCATCGGCCAGGGGTGGGAAGGGGCGTCGGCTCTCCAGGGCCAGGTCGGCGCCCAAAAGAGAACGGGCCTGGTCCTTCACCGAGAGACGCAGGTTGTCGGAGAAGGCATTGATCGCCACCAGGGCGGCGACGCCGACGGCGACCGCGCCGGTGAGGACGAGGAGCCGGCGCCAGGAGGCACGCCCTTCCCGCGCCGCCATGCGGAACACGAACCCGGGCGATGTCACGCGGCGGTATCGCTCGCGAGGGCGCCGTCGGCCAGCCGGATGATCCGGCGTGCGCGGCCGGCCAGGGTGAGGTCATGGGTCACGAGCACGATGGTGGTGCCGAAGTCGCGATTGAGCTCGAGCATCAGTTCCACGATGCCGCCACCGGTGGCACTGTCGAGGTTCCCGGTCGGTTCGTCCGCGAAGAGGATACGCGGGCGGTTGGCGAAGGCGCGGGCCAGGGCGACGCGTTGCTGCTCACCACCCGACAGTTGCGCGGGGTAATGGTGACTGCGCTCCGCCAGGCCAACGCGGGAGAGGAGTTCACCCGGACGGTCATCGGCCGGGCGACCGGACAGCTCCAGTGGCACCTGTACGTTCTCCAGCGCTGTCAGCGTGGGGATGAGCTGGAACGACTGGAAGACGAACCCGACCTTGTCGCCGCGGAGCCGGGCGCGCTGGTCTTCCGTCATCGCGCCGAGGTCCGCACCATCCAGGAAGACGTTGCCCCTGCTGGGGCGGTCGAGGCCGGCCAGAAGGCCCAGTAACGTGGTCTTGCCGCTGCCCGAGGGCCCCACGATGGCGAGGAAGCCGCTGTCCTCGAGGGTGAAGGTGATATCCTTCAGCACCGTAAGTTCCCGGCCGCCGGAGAGGTATGTCTGGGTCAGTCCTTCACAGCGAAGCATGCGAAATCCCTGGAAATCGTTGAGAAGCGCGAATGATAGCTAGGTACGCCACAGTGGCCGTGCTTGTTGCATCGGTGGCCTGCGGCCGGGGGCGCGACGGCGTTTCACCGCCCAACACGGAGTCGGGCGGTGCTGGCGCCAGCGGCACGTCACCCACGGCATCGGCACCGGTGATCATGTTTGTCGGCACCAGCCTCACCGCCGGCCTCGGTGTCGAGCCCGATCAGGCCTATCCTGCCCTGATCCAGCAGAAGATCGATTCCGCGGGGCTCAAGTTTCGGGTCGTGAACGCCGGGGTGAGTGGCGAGTCGTCGGCGGGTGCGCTCCGGCGCATCGACTGGCTGCTGCGCGAGCCGGTCGCCATCCTGGTGTTCGAGACTGGCGCCAATGATGGGTTGCGCGGGCAGGACCCCGACTCGATCCGGGCCAACATCCAGGCAGTGATCGACCGGGTGCATGAGACACAGCCGCAGGCGCGCGTAGTCCTGGTGGGAATGAACTCCATGCCGAATCTCGGGCGGGCCTACAGCAGCCGGTTCGAGGGGGTCTTTCCCGCGCTGGCCCGGGCGAACGGACTGCCCATCGTCCCCGCGCTGCTCGCGGGCGTGGGCGGTGTCGACTCATTGAACCAGCCGGACGGCATTCATCCCACTCCCGAGGGACACAGGAGACTGGCCGCAAACGTATGGCAGACGCTGCTTCCACTGCTCACCCCATCAAGCTGATCGCCCTTGCCGCATCGCTGCGGCGCGACTCCCTCAACCGCCGCCTGCTCACCCAGGCGGTGCTGGCCGCGCGCGCCCTTGGCGCCAGCGTGGAAGTGCTCGACTTCCGCGAGTTCATCTTTCCGGCGTACGATGCCGACCTGCAGGTGGCCGAAGGTATCCCGGCCTCGGTGCAGCGCCTCGGCGATCTCGTGCAGGGATCCGACGGCATGCTGCTGGCCTCACCGGAATACAACCTTTCCATGCCGGGCAACCTCAAGAACACGATCGACTGGCTCTCCCGGATCCGCCCCTCCGTGGTGCGTGATCGCTGGGGGTTTCTCCTGTCCGCCTCGAACGGGCGCGTCGGTGGCAATCGCGGGCTCTGGCACCTGCGTGTTCCCCTTGAATCGCTGGGGATGATGATCTTTCCCGACATGTTCTCGCTGGCGCTGGCGGGTGAGGCCTTCGCCGAGGACGGAACCCTGCGCGATCCGGCCCAGCACCAGCGGCTGGCCACGACCATGGAGATGTTCTGCGGGGCGGTGCGGAAGGCGAGGGCATGAATCGGCGGATGGTTGTCCTGCTGGGCGGCGCCCTGGCGTGCCGCGAACCGGCGCCGGTTGCGACCACGATGGACGTCGTGGACAGCGCCGGGATCCAGGTGGTCACGTCGAAGGCACCGGCATGGGGCGAGCGCGCCGCGTGGAAGGTGGCGGGCAGCGCCACGCTCACGCTGGGCGGGGTGGCCGGCGACTCTGCGCTCGACTTCCTCGGCATCGTGGGCGCGAAGCGACTCACCGACGGCAGCCTGGTGGTGGCCAATGGCGGCAATGGGGAGCTACGCTGGTTCTCGGCGTCGGGAAAGCACCTGCGAACCGTCGGGGGCCGCGGCACTGCTCCCGGCAAGTTCGCCGTGCTTTCGAGCCTGTACTGGCTGGGCGACAGCTTGCTGGCCTGGGATGGCCGGGCGCGTAGCCTGTCACGATTTACGCCTGCGGGACAACTTCTCCGGGTGGACACGCTCCGGCTGGCGGACACCTCCCGGGCGTTCGCCGCTCTGGGCGTATTCTCCAATGGCGACCTGCTGGTGGAGGCCGGTGCGGCCCTCGAACTGAAGGACCGGCAGCCGGGACTCGTGCGTCCCGGTCGCAGCTTGTTCCGATTCGGCGCGGCCGGGGCCGCCGACAGCGTGGGTGTGCTGCCAGGGGAGGAGCTGTACTTCAGCACGCAGGACGGGCATGCAGCCATACGTGCGGTGCCCTTCGGCCTTGGTTCGAGGCTGAGCGTACTGCCGGACGGCTATATCACGAGCGAGGGTGACCGGATGCAGCTCGATGAGCGCGATGCGGTTGGTCGGCTGCGGCGGATCATCCGGTGGCCCGGTGCGCGCCTGGCACTATCGCGCGACGACATCGACCGCCAGGGGCGGGCGCTTCTGGGCAGCGCGGGCACCGGCATACAGCGCGCGCGCCTCGACTCGGCCTGGCGCGACGTCCCGAAGCCGGATTCCCTCCCGGCCATCATCGGCCTGATGCCCGATCCCGGGTCGCTGGCATGGGTGCGGCGTGGCGGGCATGTGGGCGATGCCGAAGCACAGTGGTGGGTGTTCGCGAGGGATGGGGCGTGGCTGGGTACCGTGGCACTGCCGAGCGCCGCATCCCCGCTCGATATCTCGGCCGAATGGATCGTGCTGCGCACGGTCGACGAGAACCGCATCGAGCGGGTAGAAGTGCGGCGGCTGCGGCGCTAGCGAATGCGGGGCGGCTCGTCGAAGTACGCCGCGAGTTGCCGGAGATAGCTCTCGAGGGGCCCGGCGTGGCCGGAGGTGAACTGGGAGATGAACCGCTGCGCCGCGCCGGGGATGGTGCCGCGTTCCGTAATGGTAAGGTCGACGCCCGATGGGGCGCGGGCGATGGCGTAGGTCCACTCGCTCGAAGGGCCCCGCGCCTCAGTGATGCGCTCAGTCACCAGCCGCACCGGGGGGAGCTCCTCGCGCACCACCACCACGGTTCCGCGTCCGTCGTCGCCAATCTCACGCCACACCTCATGCGCGGCGGAATCGGGCAGGTGCTCCAGCTGCATGATGTCGCGTCGCCAGGCGCGAATGCGGACCGAATCGGAGATCGCGCGCCACACCGCGTCCGGTGTCCGGGAGAGCGTGAGCGTCCGCTTCACTTCATGCTGCTCCGGCAGCAGCAGCCCGCCGAGGATCACCGCCAGGCCGGCCACCAGCAGCACCATGGCTGCAGCCGCGAGCCATCTCCTTGCCAGCACGTCGAAGCGCATGGGGCCGGAGAATGTCTTCCCCGACCCCAGCGCACAAGCCACCCGCCTACCGCGACGCCAGCGCCACCAGCGACCTGAGCTCTGCCTCGACGTCGGCCTGCGTCACCTGCAGTGGCACGGTCCAGCGACCGTTCTCGACCTTCCTGGTCGGCACGCGGATACCACGGATGGCACCATCCGCAATGCTGACGAGCGCGGTCACGGAACCGTCGCCCGGGGCACCAGTGATCACGATGACCCAGTCACCGGTGTCCGGCCAAGTCTGCTTCAGGGCATAGACGCCATCGCGGTCGGTGCGCTCCAGCGTGAGGGGCAGGGTGCGCCGCTGGCCATTCACCAGCCCCTCGGCGCGCGCCTCAACCACGAACGAGGTGGCCTGCTCATGATGAAAGGTGTGCACCAGGAGGTACGCGCCCAGGGCTGACTTGTTCATCGGATTGGCCGGGAACTCGATGGACAGCCATGGCGGACCGGCGAACGCGGGTGATGCGGTGGCGGCGACGAGCGTAACGGCAGCAGCAAGCGACATCAGGGAGCGGCGCATCGGGTACCTCGCGGGCTGGGGGAGACTACTGACTCGTCCCTGAGATGCCGCCCGGCGCCGCGGGGTTTGTATCCACCTCGGGCTGCTTGATGAGGGAGATCTGTCCCCGGAAGGTACGCGCGGTGATGGCCGAGCCCCCGTCACCGATGCTGGTACGCAGCGTGCCGCTTGCGCCGGGCTTGCCGCGCAACGCGAACTCACTGGTGATGCCGCCAGCAGGTGCGGACAGCTCGAGGTCGGCCCCGAGGGTGGGCGGGAGCCGCAGCTCGATATTGCCGCTGTGGGTCAGCGCGTCGAGCGTCCCGCCACGCTCAATGGCACCCTTCCAGGCGATCTCGCCCGAGACCGTCTCCAGCCGCGCGCGCGCGATCCGGGCACCGCCGATCAGGATGGCCCCGCTGACCGTGGTGACCGCGAGATCTCCGCGTACGCCCCGCAGCACGACCGTTCCGCCGGCGGTGCGTACCCGCAGCGACGCGACCGGCCCCGCCACCTCCACGTTGCCATCCAGCGTTTCCGCGGTGACGGTCCGCGGGGCGCCCTCGAGGTGCAGTCGGCCGGCGGTGGTAATGAATTCGAGGTCGCCCTCCAGACCGTCAGCATCGAGGCTCACCATGGCGGCGCGCACGCTGACGCGCGCGCGCCGCGGCACCCGCACCTCGAGCGTCGCGCTACTCACGACGCTGCCGGTGTCGGTACCCTCGAGGCCGAGCTTGGCGGCGTCGCGGGAACCCCCGAAGTAGAGCTGCCCGGCCCGCGCCGGCAGCTCTCCCACCACCACCAGGCTGTCGCGGTCCCACCCGACCAGCCGCACCATGCCGACCAGGTCATTGATTCGTATGGCCGCAGTACTGCTCACGGCCATCCGGCGATCGACGCGTTGCTGCGCCACGAGCGGCACCGGCAATGACAGGGCAAGCAGCAGGACGGCGGGGCGCATCATGTTCTCCTCAGGAGCGGGGCAGGCGAGCAGCCTGCTGCAGGAACTCGACGCGCTGCCGGTGCGCAGCGCGCAGGAGGTCGGCGAGCACCGGGCTGCCGGGGTCGGCATCGAGCGCGCGCTGGGACTCGGCGATCGCGGAGTCAATCACGACCAGGTTCCGCGCCAGGATGGCGCGGGTTTCGGGGGCGAGGCTCGATGAACCGAGCCCTTCCTTCATGACGTCGCCGGCCCGCGCCAGACGGGCAAGCTGCGCGCGATCGACCGGCGCCGTTGCCACGGTCACCACTGGCCCCGATCTCCTGACCAGAGACCATGTCACCGCTGACGAAAGGGCGACGAGCGCGATCGCGGCCGCCAGCCGGAGGAGCACGGGCCGGGTCCGGGATCGCGCGCGGGGCGTGAGCCGTGCCTCAATCTGCGGCCAGAGATTGCGTGGCGGCTCGATGCTCTGGGGCAGGTCGCTGATATGCGACCGGAGGAACGTCTCGTCGTCATCGGGTCGTTGTGAGGTCATCGGTCCAGGGCCTTGCGCAGGAGTCGGCGTGCCCGGAAGAGCTGCGCCTTCGAGGTACCTTCCGCGATGCCAGTCATCTCGGCGATCTCGGCGTGCCCATAGCCCTCAATGTCGTGCAGCACGAAGACGGCACGCGCACCGGGGGGCAACTTGACCATCGCCGAGTCGAGGTCCACGCCTATGCCCGGGTCGGGCGAGAGCCTCGGCGATTCGAGCAGCTCCGGCTCCGCGACCACCGTGACCCGGAGGTCGCGCCGCCACTCGGTCCGCCGGTGGGCCAGCACCACGTTCACGGCGAGCCGGTGGAGCCAGGTGCCGAAGGCGCTCTCGTGGCGGAACCCGGGAAGGCGGTCCCACGCACGCACGAACACGTCCTGGGTCCGTTCTTCCGCAGCGGCGGGATCGCCCTCGAGCCGGAGGCACACCGCATGGACCCGCCCCACGTGCGCCCGGTATAGCGCCGCGAAGGCGTCGGCGTCGCCGGCCTGGGCGCGACGGACCTCCAGGCTCAGCGCGTCCGGATCCACGATCCTGGCTTGGTCACGGTCATTGGCACTGGTCCTTCGATACCGGCGGGGCTGTCATGGTTTGAACCGACATTGGCACGCCCGGCCCCGTCGCGATAGCTTCATCCCCCATGTCATATCTCGCCGACCGTCAGCAGCGTGCCGCGCTCCTCATCTTCATCCTTGGCGCCGGGCTGCTCTGGGCCACCTGGCCTTACTTCAGCGGGCTCCTGGGCGCGCCGGTGCTATACGTCATATTCGGCGGCCTGCATCGGAAGCTGGCCGCGAAGATTGGCGCGTCGGCCGCCGCCATCGTGGTCATCCTCATTTCCTTCCTGGTCATTTTCCTGCCGGTGGTCGGCGCGGTCGGCCTTCTGGCCAGTGAGGCGCAGGGGTGGTCCACCGCCATCCGTGGCAGCCCCCTCCTGGCGCGCCTCTCGGAACTCCAGGTCGGGGACATCCACGTGGGCGAGGAGCTCCAGCGGGTGAGCTCGAGTGCGCTCTCGTGGCTCGGGAGCAGTGCCTTCAGCCTCGTCGGAAGCGGCGCCAAGCTGATCATCCAGTTTACCCTGACGTTCTTCGGGCTGTACTACCTGCTGGTCCAGCCCGCCGATGGCCGGCAGATGCTGGAGTCCTTCATTCCGTTCTCACCGGAAAACCGCACGAGGCTGATTGAAG
This sequence comes from Gemmatimonadota bacterium, assembly GCA_031402225.1. Taxonomy (GTDB): domain Bacteria; phylum Gemmatimonadota; class Gemmatimonadetes; order Gemmatimonadales; family GWC2-71-9; genus JAGGAG01. The sequence goes on from JANNSD010000174.1 coordinate 25,214, forward strand.
CTTTTCGCAACGTGACGGTGTCGATGCTGGTCGGCACCTTCGCGACGGCGCTGCTGCAGGGCGTGGCAATGGGTCTCGCCTTCTGGGCGCTGGGCCTGTCGAGCCCGGCATTCTGGGGTGTCGTCACGGTGATCTTCGCGGTCCTGCCGCTCGTGGGGAGCGGCCTGATCTGGGCGCCGACCGCGGCATTCCTCTTCCTGAACGGGCGGCCCGGTGCCGCCATGCTGCTGGCGGCGGGCGGCGTGTTCATCGTGGGCAACATCGACACGCTGGTGCGGCCATTTGTCTTCCGACGCTATGCGAAGATGCACCCGTTCATCACGGTGATCGGTGCCTTCGCATTCGTGCCCATTGTGGGCCTGCTGGGCCTGCTGGTTGGTCCGCTGGCGATCTCCTACTTCTTCGAGCTCGTGCGCATGTACCGGGGTGAGTACCTGCCGGAGCACGGCACCGTATCAACGGCCGGTAACCTCGCCCATCCGGCGCCGGCGCCACAGGTATAGCGGCACGCCGAGCAGGATCAGCGCCGAACCGCGGAGGGCGTTGGCCGGGTTGGCACTCACCGAGCCGGCAACGACGTAGATCGCTGCCGCGACGAACAGCAGCACCGAGAGTCTCCATGCCGGAGCGACGAACTCCGGCCTTGATGCGCCTGCCAGTGCGTCCTGCCGCCGGAATACGAACAGGGTCGCGGCCGTGAGCCCGAAGAAGATCCAGTCCCCGAAGACCACGTAGTCGAGCAGCTCACCGTACGTACCGGAAAGCGCGAGCGCCGCGGCCCAGGCTCCCTGGGCCATGAGTGCCACGGCTGGCGTGCGGAAGTGGGGATGCAGCCGCGCAAAGGCGTCGAAGAAGAGCCGATCTCGCGCCATGGCCTGGTAGACGCGGGCGTTGGCACAGATGGCCAGGTTGAGGAATCCGAAGGTCGAGAGTGCGATGCCGACCGCGATGAAGGTGCGACCCGCCGGTCCCAGAAAGATCTGCATCGTGTCCGCAGCGGGGGCGGTGCTGTCGGCCAGTCCCCCGACCCCGAGCGCGCTCAGGTAGACGATGTTGGCCAGCGAGTACACCACAACGACGATGCCCACGCCCCAGAGCAGCGCGCGCGGCAGGTTGCGCGGCGCGTCGACCAGTTCCTCCGCCACAAAATTGGTCTGTTGCCATCCGCCATAAGCGAAGAGCACCGGTACCAGCGCGCTCGCGAGGGCGACCGTGGCGCTGTGCCGGGCCAGCGGGACTATCACCGGCGTGGGCAGCGCACCCTTTCCCATTATCGCGGCGAGACCGGCCAGGATCAGCAGCCCCAGCGCGGCCAGTTTGAGCAGGGTAAACAGCGAAGTCATGACCGAGCTCGGCTTGACGCCCAGAATGTTGATAACGGTGAGTAGTACGATGGCGCCGAGCGCCAGCGGCGTGATGGCCGTGGTCGGGAGCCCGGCCACGGCAACCGCATAGCTGGCAAACGTCATGGCCACCGCGGCAATCGCGCCGGTCGCAATGACCAGCAGCAGGGTCCATGCGTAGAGGAAGGCCGGGAGGGGCCCGAAGGCGTCACGCAGGTATACGTACCCGCCACCCGCTTCCGGGCGCCGGCCGCCGAGCTCGGCGTAGATGAAGGCGCCGAGGACCGCAACGGCGCCGCCCACCAGCCAGGCGGTGATGGTGAGCCCGGCCGTCCCGGCGCGCTCTGCCACCACCGCCGGGTTGAGGAAGATCCCCGAGCCAATGATGCCGCCCACCACCATCATCGTGCCTGCAAAGACGCCGACACGCCGCGCGTAGGTAGTCATGCGCTGGAATGTAGGCAAAAAAACAGCGGGGAGTCCGAAGACTCCCCGCTGGTACTGCCCTGCAACCCCCCCCGCGCTAGTTCTGCGGAATCGCGGGCGGTCCCTCTTCCGACGGTCCGACGAACAGCGAGACGCGGCGGTTCAATTCCCGACCCTCTCTCGTCTTGTTCGTGGCAACCGGCTTGGACGGGCCGTAGCCCTTGGCCTCGAGCCGGTCGGCCGCGACGCCCTTGCTGATAAGGAATGCCTTGACCGCCTGAGCGCGACGATCGGACAGCCTCATGTTGTAGGCCATCGAACCGGTGCTGTCGGTGTGGCCCTGCACCCAGATCTTGTAGTCTGCCGGCAGGCTCGGCATAAGCGTGTTGATCTTGATGGCCGCGTCCGTCAGGGCCACCTTCGCCTGTGGCTTGAGCTCGAAGCTGCTCGTGGCGAAGCTGCTGCCCTTGATGGTGAACGTCCCACCGGTCTCCTCAAAGATGATCCGGCAGCCGACCGCATCAACCTTGTTGCCGGGGTTGGTGGCCGGGCAGCGGTCCTTGCAATCCGGCACGCCGTCGCCATCGGTGTCCTTCTGGCAATCCGAGCAGCCCTGGGCGTCGACCTTCTCGCCCATCGGGGTGTTCGGGCACTTGTCGCCGGCGTTCGGCACGCCGTCCTTGTCGTCGTCGGACGGGCAGCCAGTCGCGTCGACCGGGGTGCCGGCCGGCGTGTTCGGGCACTTGTCGAGGGCGTTGTTCACGCCGTCGCGATCGTCGTCGAGCTGCGACGCCGAGCAACCGACCGAGTTGACCGTCTCACCCATCGGGGTGTTCGGGCACTGGTCGCGATCATTGACCACGCCGTCCTTGTCGTCGTCCAGCGGGATCGGACAGCCCTTCTCGTCAACCTTGGTGCCGAGCGGCGTGTTCGGGCACTGATCGAGCTTGTCGATCACGCCGTCGCCATCGGAATCCTTCGGCCGCGGCTTCGGGAACAGGATCGAGAGGCCGGCCTGCAGGCCCCAGTTTCCGGCGTTGTCGGCGCCGGTGAATTCAGCCGGCGACGTGACGTAGTCGTAGGTGCCGTCAATGCGGGCCTGCAGCACGCCACCGACGCCAAAGCGCAGGCCGACCAGGAACGCCGGGCTGATCCCGTCGGTGCGGCCCGGGATGGAGTCGAAGTACCCGCCGTAACCGCTGTACGCGACGCCGGCGCCGAGGATAAGCGCCATCGGCTTGAAGTTGATGTTGTACTCGAGGAAGCCGCGGCCCGAGAGGACGCCAACGTTCTCGTCAAACGAGGCGTTGGTCGTGTCGTTGGAGGCGGTGGGGATGTAGCTGACCTGACCTTCCAACTCGAGATTCCGAATCACGAAGAGGCCGAGCCGTCCGCCGAAACCAATCTTGTTCTGAAGATTGTAGGCATCATCGAACCAGGTGACGCGCCCGAAGGCACCGATTTCCACCGTGCCTGCTTTTTGGGCGGCGGCGGGTGCGGCCGCGAGAACCAGGGCCGCAGCAGACACGTACAGAGATCGCATGGACAACTCCGAGACTTGAGGGAAACGAACAACACCGAACCGCCGGCTTGGGCCGACGTCAGGCGCACAAACTTACGTGGAACGGTCAAAACGTCAATACAGCCTGAGTTTCCGTACCCCTGACCCTGAAATACGTTTCACCGACACCTCAGCCTCCTTATCACAGCGGGGTGCCACCAAGGAGTGTTTGCAATTCGTTGAGTACCAAATAGGTTAGTGCCTAACTACTACTGCATGGGGGTGCGCGGCCATGGGTGGATATGCCGGAACCTCACAGGAACGGCTGGCGCTCCACACCTATTTAGGGTTGGTCCGGGCGGCCAGCGGACTGGGTGCGCGACTGAACCGGTCCCTTTCCGCGGCCGGCCTGACCGAGAGCCAGTTCGGGGTGCTCGAGGCGCTGCTGCATCCGGGACCGCTGCCGCAGCGTGAGCTGGCCGGGAAGATCCTGCGCACGCACGGCAACGTGACCCTTGTGATCGACCATCTGGAGCGGCGAGGGCTGGTTCGCCGGCAACGCGGGGCAGCCGACCGCCGGTGTATTCAGGTGCACCTCACGGACGAGGGTGAGGCGCTGGTACGTCGGCTCGTTCCAGCGCATGCGGCGAGGCTGGCCGCGGAGATGAGCGTGCTCCGGGAGGATGAGCAGCAGGAGTTGAGCCGACTGTGCCAGTGCCTGTTGCGTCCTGCGGCCGAACCGTGACCGCCGCCGGCAACCTGTCGCTGCAACACCGGTTCGTGCCTGGAAGGGCAGACCACCCCACGCTTCTGCTGCTGCACGGCACCGGTGGCGACGAGAACGACCTGTTGCCGCTCGGGCAGACACTGCTGCCGGGCGCGGCGCTGCTAAGCCCGCGCGGCGCCGTGCTCGAGCGGGGCCAGCCGCGCTTCTTCCGACGCCTGGCCGAGGGGGTGTTCGACCTGGAGGACCTGGACCGGCGTACCGCCGAACTTGCGGTGTTCGTTCGCGCCGCAGCCACCCACTACCGATTCGATGGAAGCCGGGTCGTTGCCGTGGGGTTCTCGAACGGCGCCAACATCGCGGCGAGCCTGATGCTGGCCAACACCGGGGTGCTCGCCGGCGCGGTGCTGCTCCGGCCGATGGTGCCGTTCGAGCCGGAGCGGCGGCCCGGTCTTGCGGGAATGCCAGTACTTATTTCGGCGGGGCGCTCGGATCCGATCGTGCCGGTGCCGCAGGTGGAGCGCCTCGTCGCCCTGCTAACTGAGGCCGGTGCCTCGGTTGACGTGCGATGGCAGCTCGGCGGACATGGCCTGGTCCAGGGGGACATCGATGAGGCGGCAGCCTTCCTCGCCCGGCATCGCACGGAGTTCGGCACGCTGAGCTAGCAGGGTCCGCCCGGGAACTGCGGCGAGCGACCTCGCTCACCCGAAAAGCTTGGTGCGCGCCCCTTCCGACATCGCCACGACCGCGGGATGCTTCAGCTTCCGGTCCATGGAGATCGCGTAGAATCGTTCGCGCACCGTGCCAGGGCGACCCACCACCCGCACGCCGTAGCGCCGCCGGATTTCTCCCTCCACCACCGAGGGCGCGGCGAACAGGCCCAAGCCCTCCTGACCGAGCACCTGCAGCAGCGCCCCATCTTCCACCTCAGCGGCGATGTGCGGCCGGACACCGACGCTGTCAAACCACTGGTCGAGGGAACGACGCATGGCGGTGTTGGGGGCCGGGAGGAGGAACGGTGCGCCGTCGAGGAGCGCCGGGAAGTCGCGTCGGTACCGGTCGGCATGCGCGTGAGTGGCAAAGACGGTGACGCCGCACTCGCCCAGCAGGTGAGTGAACGCGCGTACCTTGCTGCCGGGAGTGAGCGGCTGGTCGGTGAGCACGAGGTCAAGCGCGTGGATGGCGAGATCGGCGAGCAGTTGCTCCGTCTTGCCGGTCCGCAGCACCAGTCGCACCGGCGCCTTCAACGCCATGGCGGGGGCGAGCAGCCGATAGGTGGTGATCTTGGGCAACGCGTCGGAGACGCCGACCGCGAAGCGCAGTGGGCCCGAGGTGGGTCGACCGTGCAGGGTCGCGACGAGCTCGCCGCCCCGCGCAAAGATTTCCTCCGCGTAGCGGAAGGCCACGTGGCCGGTTTCGGTGAGCACCAGGTTGCGACCGCTGCGCTGGAACAGCCGCTCGCCCAGCGCGCGTTCGAGCGTCCGGATCTGGCCACTGACGGTCGGTTGGGCGAGCCCCAGCGCCCGGGTAGCGCGGGCGATGGATCCCTCCCGTGCCACCACGTAGAAATAATAGAGGTGGTGATAGTTGAGCTTCGTCACGACGCGTCCCTCCGGGCATTCGCGATAGTTAAAAAACCGATGATATAGCGTAATACATCGAAATATATTGACAAGTCTCATGGCGGTAGCGAGGTTGTGGAGTCGGGGTACATCGCACAACTATTGGGAGGCGGCATGACGGCATGCGCGGCAGGGCCGCTGGCGCGGCGGGATTTCGTGCGGGCGCTGAGTGCCGGGGCCGGTGTCGCGGCCCTGAGCAGTGGCGTGGCGACGGGGTTGCACGCGGCCCGGCCACGGGGCGAACCGGACCCGACGCCGGCCGCCGCGCTGCAGATGCTGTATGAGGGCAACGCGCGGTTCCTGCAGGGCAAGATCATGGCGCCGCACCGCAACCTGGATCGCCTCAAGGAAGTGGCGCCGAAGCAGGCGCCCTACGCGGCGTTTCTCGGGTGCGCCGACTCCCGGGTACCCATCGAGATCGTGTTCGACCAGGGGTTCGGGGATCTGTTCGTCACCCGCATCGCGGGGAACGTCGCCGACCCCTCCATCATCGGCAGCCTCGAGTTCGGCACGCTGGTGCTCGGCGCCCGGGTGCTGTTTGTCCTGGGCCACACGAACTGCGGTGCGGTGGCGGCGACGATGAAGGGCGACGCCGTGCCGGGCCAGATCAGCACCCTGTATCAGCACATCCGCCCGGCGGTGAAGACGGCAGCGGGCAACCTGGACCTGGCCATCGTCAACAACGTGAAGAACCAGGCGGAGACGCTGGCCGAGGCGTCACCAGTCATCGGCGCGCTGGTGAAGGAGGGGAAGCTGCTGGTAGCGGGTGGCGTATATGACCTCAAAACCGGCCGGGTGACGCCGGTGGCGCTGTAGGCGGCGCGCAATAATGGGACTCTCCGAGATCCTCCGTGCCAACCTGCTCTCGCCGATTCCGCTGGCATTCGCCCTCGGCGTCGTGGCGAAGCTGGTCCGCAGCGAGTTCACGCTGCCGCGCGACATCTACACCGGGCTCTCGATCTACCTGCTGTTCTCGCTCGGGCTCAAGGGTGGCGTGGAGCTCGCGCATGCCAGTCCCGCGAGCATTGCCTGGCCGGCGGCCGCCACCCTGCTGCTCGGCTGCATTACCCCCATCACCACCTACCTCGTCCTGCGCCGGCTGGGCCGCTTTGGCGTGGCCGACAGTGCCGGCATTGCGGCGCACTATGGCTCGGTGTCGGCGGTGACGTACATCGCGGCCATGTCATTCACCAAGGCGGTCGGCGCCGACGCCGAGGGGTTCATGCCAACGCTGCTCGCGCTGCTCGAGAGCCCGGGCATCCATATCGCGCTCGCGATCGGTGCGGTGAAGACCGCGAGCCCCGATCGCGCGGTAGGCCACGTCCTGCATGAGGTCCTCACCGGGCGGACCATGGTCCTGCTGGTGGGCGGGCTCGTGATCGGTGCCCTCATGGGCGAAAAGGGGTGGACGGCGATCGAGACCTTCTACGACCCCAAGGGTGCGGTCTTCAAGGGGGCGCTGACGCTGTTCATCCTGGAAATGGGTGTGGTGGCGGGTTCGCGCCTGGGCGACCTGCGGAAGGTTGGTCCCTTCCTGCTCGGGTTCGGCATCATCATGCCGATCCTGCATGGCGCGCTGGGCGTGTGGCTTGGTCATCTCGCCGGTCTCTCGGTGGGCGGCGCCACGGTCCTCGGCGCGATGGCGGCGAGCGCGTCCTACATCGCGGCGCCCCCCGCGGTGCGCATCACGTTGCCGGACGCGAACCCCACCTACTATCTCACGGCGGCCCTCGCGATCACCTTTCCCTTCAACATCCTCCTCGGCATCCCGCTCTACTACGAGATGGCGCGATGGCTCGCTGGATGAAAGGACCATCCATGCACACGACGACCCTGAACCTGGTGACGATCATCGCTGAGCCTGTGCTCGAGGAGATGCTCACGCGCGAGCTTCGGCAGATGGGGGCGCGGGGATTCACCGTCACCGAGTCGCGGGGCGAGGGGTCGCGCGGCATTCGCGCCTCGGACGTGCCGGGCCAGAACATCCGGATCGAGGTGATCGTGGCGCCCGCGGTGGTGCCAGCGATCCTGGCGCATGTCTCCACGCACTACTTCCCGCAGTACGCGGTGATCGCGTTCGTGCAGGCGGTGGAGGTGGTGCGCGGGGAGAAGTACATTTAGGGGTGCGCCTACCCCCCGCTGCCTTGCTCCTCAGCCTGATGGTCGTCCCTGGCCGGGCCTTCGGTCAGGTGCCTGCGTCTCCGGAAGCGCCGCTCGTCATGCGCTTCGCCGCCTTCACCGCCGTTACCGGGTATGAGCGTGCCGTGGTGGACACGCTGCTCACGCTGCTGCCCGGTGCCATGCGCGACCGCGGCGGTAGCGCAGTGCTGGTGCTCGGCAGCGGCATGCCGCGGCGCCTCGTGGTCTGCCCGCTCGACGAGCCGGGATGGATCGTGGGTGGCGTGCAGCCGGACGGATACCTGACGCTCCGGCGCATCGGCCGGGCGCCGTCACCGCTGTTCGACCAGCAACTGGAGGGGCAGCGGGTGACGCTCTTCGGGCGGCGCGGCGCCGTTCCGGGCGTGGTGGGCGTGCGGTCGATTCACCTCGCGCGCGGGCGCAGCGGGGGCGCGGACGAGCCATTCACGACCGACGACGCCCGGGTCGACGTCGGCGCCACGAGTGCGAGGCAGGCAGGGGAGCTTGGGCTTGGCGTGCTGACGCCGGTATCGCTCACCAAGCGGCCACAGTGGTATGGTGGCGAGCTCCTGGCGGCCCCGTTTGCGGGGCGTCGCGCGGCCTGTGCGGCGCTGGTGCTCGCGGCGCGCGCCGCGACGCCGGGCGCGGGCAGCGTGACCGTGGCATTCGTCACCGAGCACAACCTGTCCGACCGCGGCCTGCAGACGGTGCGGCACACGCTGGGCCCGTTCAGCGACGAGTGGGTGGTGGACCTCTCGGTGCGGCATGCGGGAACCCCGGTGGAGACGGTGTCGCTGCGCGAGGTGATACTGCTGCGGCAGCGCATGGAGCAGTGGATCAGGGGGACGCCGTGAGGCTCCGCGCGGCCGTGGCCCTCCTGCTCGTCGCCGCGCCGGCGTCGGCACAGCAGCGCGCCGAACCCGGTCGCGTGCAACAGGTGCTGGCGACGCTGGTCGAGACCTACGGCGTGTCCGGCATGGAGGGCCCGGTGCGTGACACCGTGCGCGCGCTGCTCCCGCCGTGGGCGCAGGCGATCGCGCGGGTGGACAGCGCGGGCAACCTCATCGTGGACGCGGGGCGGGGTGATCCGGTGGTCGTGTTCATCGCGCACCTGGATGAAATCGGCTTCGTGGTCACCGGCATCCGGGACGACGGCCAGCTGGAGCTCGAGCAGCGGGGCGGGTTCTTTCTCTCCCTGTTCGAGGGCCGTGCTGCCCTGCTGCACACCGGCACCGGCACCGTGCCGGCGATCTTCCTGCCGCGCGACTCGGTGGGCACCATGCCGCGGCGCACGCCCCCGCCGCTCCGCGCCGACATCGGTGTCACCACTCGCGCCAGTGCGGAGGCGCTTGGCGTCCGCGAGCGGAATACGCTCACCATGCCGAAGGCGTTCGTGCCGCTGGCGGGCACGCGCGCGACCGGCCGCTCGTTCGATGATCGCGTCGGGTGTACGGCACTGATCCTGGCGCTCCGGCGGCTCGACCCGAAGCACCTGCGCCACCGCGTGATCTTCGTGTTCAGCGTGCGGGAAGAAACCGGACTCGACGGCGCCACCGTGGTGGCCGACGCCCTGGGGCTGGCGCCGGCGCGGGTGCACGCGGTGGACACCTTCGTGTCGTCCGACGCGCCGCTCGAGATGAAGACCTTTGCGGACGTGCCGCTCGGGTCGGGCGCGGTGGCCCGGGCCGCCGACAACAGCAGCATCACCCCGGCGGCGCTGGTGGACTCCCTGTACGGCGTGGCGAGCGATCGCGGTATCCCCCTTCGCATCGGCACCACGAATGGCGGCAATGACGGGTCGGTGTTCTCGGCCTGGGGCGTGCCCGACGTGCCGGTGGCGTGGCCCCTGCGCTACTCGCACTCGCCCGTCGAGGTGATCGACCTGCAAGATGTGGAGTCGCTGGCACGGCTCATCCAGGCGGTGGCGGAGGACTGGTAGGGCCGGCGCACCGGAGCGCGGGCCTTGTGCCCGCCGCGTCTGTGCTGCATGTTTATGCGTTATGCAACCTACCAGGCCCCTGGTCGCCCTGGCCTTCTCGGGCGGTCTCGATACGTCGTACTGCGTGCCCCGCCTTGCCGATGATGGCTGGGCGGTGGAAACGGTATTCGTCAACACCGGCGGCACCACGGCCGGGGACCGCGCCGCGATCCGCCGCCAGGCGGACGCGGTAGGGGCGCTGCGCCACCATGAGGTGGATGCGCGCGCCGCGGTGTTCGATCGCTTTGTCCGCTACCTCATCCACGGCAACGTGCTCCGGGGTGAGGTCTATCCGCTGAGCGTCGCCGCCGAGCGCACGCAGCAGGCCATTTCCGTCATCGAGGCCGCGCGCGCGATGGGCGCCGTGGCCGTCGCGCATGGCTCCACCGGCGCGGGCAACGACCAGGTGCGGTTCGACGTCGCCTTTCGCGTGCTCGCGCCGGAACTGCAGATCATCACGCCCATCCGTGAGGCCAACCTGCAGCGCGCCGACTCGATTGCCTACCTCGAGGCTCGTGGCCTGCCGGTGCCGGCCAAGGCGAGTGCGTACAGCATCAATCGCGGGCTCTGGGGCACCACCTATGGTGGCGGCTGGACGCACGACACCTGGGCCGGCCCGCCCGATGAGCTCTTCGAGCCTCCCGCCAATGCCCCGGCGCCGCGCGAGATCGTGATCGCCTGGGAGCAGGGTACGCCGGTGTCGATCGATGGCGTCGCCATCGACGGTCCGACCCTGGTGGACCAGCTCGGCGAGCTCTGCGCCGAGTACGGCGCGGGCCGGGGGATCCATGTGGGCGAAACGGCGCTCGGCATCAAGGGACGCATCGGCTTCGAGGCCGGCGCGGCGCTGCTCCTCATCCAGGCGCATCGCGAGCTGGAGAAGCTCGTGCTCACCAAGTGGCAGGTATTCTGGAAGGATTCGCTCGGACGCTTCTACGGCGACCGGCTGCACGAGGGGCAGTACTTCGACCCGGCGCTCCGCGACATCGAGGCGATGTTTACCAGTTCGCAGCAGCGGGTGACGGGCGACACGCGGGTGCGGCTGTCAGCCGGCCGCACCCAGGTTACCGGCGCACGTAGCCCGTTCTCGATGATGGACCGCGCGGTCGCCACCTATGGCGAAGAGAACCGGCTCTGGACCGGTGAGGAGGCCCGCGACTTCTCGCGGATCGTCGCCATTCCGTCACTGCTGGCCCAACGGGCCGGCGCAAAAGGCGCGCAGGGCGCGTAAGGCGCAGAAGGAGCGTTCATGATCACGACCCGTGTGAAGCTCGACAAGATCTCTTCCTCCACCCGGAATGCCGCGCTGGCCTCCGAGGTGATCGTGGGCGACCAGATCGTGGCCCAGGAGGGCTACGTGCTCGCCGTGCGCATCACGGAGGACAAGTCCACCTACAACTCGGTGGAGGACCTGGCGGGACGCATGGTAACGCTGCGCGCCGGCGATGTGCTGGCCGGGACGCTCGGCACGCGGCGAGCCCTGCGCGGCTATGCCGGTGTGGTGCCTCCGCGCATTGCGGTCGGGGACATCATCGACGTGCTCAACCTCGGCGGCATCCTGGGCAAGTGCACCTCAGCCAATCCCGAGATCGGCCCGCCGTTCAAGGCGGAAGTGCTGGGCGCCATCCTCGCGTTTCCCGACCTGGGCGATCGCGTGGGCCGGCCGGCGCACATCAAGGACAGGGCGGTGCCAACCGCGGACACGCTGGAGTGCACGGTGCCGGTGGTGTACATCGCCGGTACCTGCATGAACGCCGGCAAGACGGTGGCAGCCACCGAGCTGGTGCGCGGGCTGTATCGCAGCGGACTCAAGGTGGCAGCGGCGAAGCTGACCGGCGTCTCGCTGATGCGCGACGCGCTCTCGATGCGCGACGCGGGGGCGAGTGCCGCCCTCACCTTCAACGACATCGGGATCGCGAGCACCCACGCGGGCGTCACGGTGTCGAGCGCCAAGGGCATCCTTAACCGGCTGGCGCAAGGCAAGCCCGACGTGATCGTGGCCGAGCTGGGCGACGGCATCCTGGGTGAATACGGCGTACAGGACATCCTCGCCGACAAGGAGCTTTCGGCCGCGGGCGCAGCGTGGGTCATGGCGGCGCCGGATCCGGTGGGGTGCTGGGGCGCGAAGGTGCTCATGGAGCAGCGATACGGGCTGGCGATCACGGTCCTCACCGGGCCGGCCACGGACAACGAGGTCGGGCGCGACTATGTGAACGCCGAGCTCAACCTGCCCGCGTTCAACGCACGGCGCGAGCCGGAGGCGCTGGTGGAGGTGGTGCGGGCGTCCATTGACGCATGGCTCGCGGCGCGTCCGGTGGGCGAGCTCGTCGCGGTCTGACGATGCGCGTGGCCGTGATCGGCGCCGCCGGCTACGCCGGCGGCGAGCTGCTCCGACTCCTGTTGTCACATCCCGACGTGACCGACTGGGTGGCCACGAGCCGCAGCCAGGCGGGGAAGCCGGTGGGTGAAGTGCATCCGCAGCTGCGCTCTCTCACCGACCGACCCTTCCAGGCGCTCGAGCCGGCGGACGCCACTCGGGGGTGTGATGTCGTGTTCCTGGCTTTGGAGCACGGCGAGTCGTCGAAGGTGGCACCGGCGGTGTTCGCCGCTGGTGCGGGGCTCGTCATCGATATCGCCGCCGATTTCCGGGTCGCCGATCTGGCGATGTATGCGCGCTACTACGGTGCGCATCCCTCGCCGGAGTTGCTGTCGCGGTTCCGCTACGGGCTCGCCGATGTTGAAGGCACCCGGCTCCGCGGTGCCACGGCGATCGCGTCACCGGGGTGCTTCGCCACGGCGGCACAGCTGGCACTCTATCCGCTGGCGGGCATCGCGGGGCTCGAGCCGGCGCTCTTCGCAATGACGGGATCGAGCGGTGCCGGGGTACAGCCGAGGCCGACCACCCATCATCCGGCGCGGGCGCACAATCTGTTTGCGTACTCTGTCATGGGGCATCGCCACGAGGCAGAGGTGCTGTCGAGCTGGCGTCACTGGACGGGGCGTGACGATGCGGGGGCGCGGCTGATGACGCACAGCGGGCCGTTTGTGCGGGGAATACATCTCACACTGCATGCCTATGGAGCGGCAGGAGCGGCAGGAGATTGGGCAGGGAAGTTGTTCCGAACTGCCTATGCCGGCCGGCCGTTTGTCCGGGTGCTGGATCAACCGCCGGAGCTGACGCACGTCGTCGGCACCAACGAGGCGCATATCCATGCCGTCAACTCGCCCGATGGCCGCGAGATCCAGGTGATGATCGTCATCGACAACCTGGTGAAGGGTGCGGGCGGCCAGGCGGTACAGGCGATGAACCTGGCGCTCGGGCTCGACGAGACGCGGGGGCTGGTGGGTGGGGGGATCTTTCCATGCTGAGCGGACGTGAGGACGTGAGGACGTGAGGACGTGAGGACGTGAAGAGCTCACTGCTGCCGGTCTATGCTCAGTTTCCAGTGCGGCCTTCACGGGGCGAGGGGAGCTGGATCATCGATGTCGATGGCCACCGCTGGCTCGACGCCTATGGCGGCCACGCCGTGGCGAGCACGGGGCACTGTCATCCGCATGTCGTGCGCGCCATCACGGAGCAGGCCTCGCAGTTGATCTTCTACTCGACGGTGCTGCCGCACCCGAATCGAGAGCAGCTGGCCGCGCGCATTGCTGCGCTCATGCCGGAGGGGCTCGATCGCTCCTTCTTCTGCAACTCAGGGGCGGAAGCGAACGAGAACGCCCTGGCGCTGGCGCGGAAGCGCACCGGCCGCGAGCTGGTGGTGTCGGTGACCGGCGGCTGGCATGGCCGCACGGTAGCGACGCTCGCCGTGACCGATGGGGACAAGTACGAGGCCGGCGCCCGCCGGGCCGGCATGCCGCTGTCGCAGAAGGTCCCGTTCGACGACGTGGACGCGCTCGAGCGCGCGATCGACGCCTCGGTTGCCGCATTGATTGTGGAGCCGGTGCAGGGAATGGCTGGTGCCCGCGACTGCTCGCATGCCTTCCTGCAGGCGGCGCGGGCGGCCTGCACGCGTCACGGCGCGGCGCTCATCTTCGATGAGATCCAGTGTGGTGTCGGCCGGCTCGGCGCGTTCACCGCCGCCCAGTTCTACGGGGTGACGCCCGATGCCATCACCATGGCCAAAGGACTGGCGTCCGGCTTCCCGATTGGCGCGGTGACCGTCGGTGATTTCCTCGCCGAGGGCATCACCGTCGGCGACCTGGGAAGCACATTCGGTGGCGGCCCGCTCGCGTGTGCCGCCGGGCTCGCCACCCTCGACGTGATCGAGCGGGAGGACCTGACCGGGAACGCGGCCCGGGTGGGTCAGCAGCTGCGGGAGGGCGCGCTCGGGCTCGGCGTCCCCTCGGTGCAGGGACATGGGCTCCTCCTTGGCCTGCGACTTGGCCGGGCGGCGCAGCCGGTGCAGCGGGCACTGTTCGAGCGGCGTATTCTCACCGGAACGGCGTCCGATCCCGAGATCCTGCGCCTGCTTCCGCCACTCTCGTTCTCGCGCGATGAGGCCAGCCTGCTGCTGGCCGCGCTCGAAGAGGTGCTGAGGTGAAGGAGATCGTCGGGTCCGCGGGTGCGATCGCCGTGGACGACGGCGGCACCGGTGAGCCGGCGTGCCTGCTGGTTCACAGCCTGGGCGGACGGGGGTCGTTCTGGGCGTCGATTCTCGTGGCGCTGCGAGAGCACCATCGCGCCGTCGCACTTGACCTGCGCGGCCACGGCGCCTCGGCGCCGGCTTCGTTCGTGGCTTCGGGGCTCGACGACTTCGCCGATGACGTACTGAGTGTGGCCGACTCGCTCGGACTTGCGCGGTTCGTGCTCGTGGGTCACAGCTTCGGTGCTACTGTCGCACTCGCCGCGGCAGCGCGGGCCCCGGGCCGCGTGGCAGCGCTGGTGCTGGTGGACCCGGCCGGTGCCTTCGACCAGGTGCCGGTCTCGACCCTTGAGGCGTTCATCGACACGGTGCTGCAGGATGACAGCGGGGCGTTCGTGCGCGCGGCGTACGAAGCGAACCTGGAGCGGGCCACTCCCGGCACGCGCGAGTCGGTGCTCTCCAGTCTCGCTGCGACGAATCGCGATACCCTGGGAGCGGGGTATACGGCGCTGTTCGCGACCGACGCGCGGGCGCTGCTGCTGCACTATCCCGGTCCGGTGCGACTCATCGTCGACGCGGCCAATGATTCTCCCATGAGCCTGCACGCCCAGGTGCCGGATCTCGACATTGTCCCTGTCGAGGGCGCGAGCCACTGGCTGATGCTCGACCGGCCGGCCGACTTCGCCCTCGCGCTCAAGGAGTTCGTGCATGCGCACTCGGTGCCGCAATGAAGCGTGATTTCCTGTCGATGGAATCGTGGGGCCGGGAGCAGTGCGTGGCGCTGCTCGACCTCGCCGACCGGGTCAAGCGCGGGGAGATCGCCGGCGGGCTCGAGAAGAAGATCATGGCTATGGTGTTCATGGATCCGAGCCTGCGCACCCGGGCCAGTTTCGAGGCGGCGATGTTCCTGCACGGCGGGCACGGCATCGTGCTGGAGCCGGGGAAGGGAAGCTGGTCGCTGGAAACCGAGCCGGGTGCGGTCATGGATGGCACCACGGTCGAGCACATCAAGGATGCGGCGCGAGTGCTCGGTCGGTATGCCGACGTGCTGGGCGTGCGGACATTCCCGCGGCCCGGGGCGTGGGAGACGGTGCGGCAGGACCTCGTCATCCGTCGCTTCGCCGAGTACTGCGAGAAGCCGATCATCAACCTCGAATCCACCCGGCGGCATCCGTGCCAGGGGCTGGCCGACGCGATGACACTGCGCGAGAAGTTCGGGGGCGATCCCCGCGGCAAGCGATTCGTGCTGCTGTGGGCCTGGCACCCGAAGGCGCTGCCCACAGCGGTACCGGCCAGTGCTGCCATCTCGGCGGCCATGCTCGGCATGGAGGTGGTGATCGCGCGGCCGGACGACTACGAGCTCGACCCGGAGGACACCGCGCTCATCCGCCAGCTGGCGCGCGACAACGGCGCCATGATCCACATCAACAACGACCCGGACGACGCGCTGGTGGGCGCCGATGCCGTATACGTGAAGTCCTGGGGGTCGGTGAAGCACTACGACCACCCGGAGGAGGAGGCTGTGATGCGCGCCGGGCTGCGCGACTGGCGACTCACCGGGTCGCGCCTCAAGTCGACCCGGGGTGGCAAGGGACTGGTGATGCACTGCCTCCCGGTGCGCCGAAACGTGGAGCTGGACGATGAAATCATTGACGGCCCGACCTCGGTGGTGGTGGACCAGGCGGAGAACCGGTTGCATGCGCAGCGGGCGTTACTGCTTGAACTACTCGGAGCGAGGACGTCGTGACTATCGACTCGTCAAAGGGCATTGCCGGACTCAAGGGCGCGCTGCGCTACGTGCGCGCGTACCGGGACCGGGTCTTCGTGGTGAAGCTGGGCGGCGATGTGGTGAGCGACGCGGACACGCTCGACCAGGCGGCGGCACAGCTGGCGCTGCTGTCGTCGCTCGGCATCCGACTCGTGGTGGTGCACGGTGGCGGTCCCCAGGCCACGGCCCTGAGCCGGAAGCTCGGCACCGAACCCACCATCGTGGCGGGGCGCCGCGTCACCGATGACCAGGCGCTCGAGGTGGCCAAGATGGTGTACGGCGGCCAGCTCAACACCGACCTGCTCGCCTCGCTCCGGGAGCACCGGCTACAGGCGGTGGGGCTCTCGGGGGTCGACGCCGACCTGATCACGGCGCACCGGCGCCCGCCAGTAACGGTGGTGGATGATGCCGGCAAGTCGCGCACGGTGGACTACGGGCACGTGGGCGACATCGTTAGGGTCGATCCGCGCGTGCTCAACACCTTGATGGATGGCCGGTTCGTACCGGTCATCGCGAGCCTCGCGGGCGACGACGACGGCAACGTATACAACGTGAACGCCGACACGGTGGCGGAGTCGATCGCGGTGGCGCTCCAGGCGATGAAGCTGATCTTCATGACCGGCGCGCCGGGCGTGCTCCGGGACCGGAACGATCCAGCGTCGCTCGTTACCTTCGCCGACCCCGACGACCTCACGACGCTGATGGCGAGCGGAGCACTCGCTGGGGGAATGCGGCCGAAGGTGGAGGCATGCATCCGCGCGGCCACCAGCGGCGTCGAGCGGACGCATATCATCGACGGGCGGGCACCTGACGCCCTGCTTCTGGAGGTGTTTACCGGCGCCGGGCTTGGGACCATGATCGTGGGCCGGAAGGAGAAGGCGACCTACCTTGGCGTCGACCTCGCCGGCTGAGATCGCCCTGCTGCATGAACTCGTCGCCATTCCGTCCGTGAGTGGCGACGAGGAGACCATCGCGCGTTACGTCGAGTCCGAGGTGCGGAAGTGGGGGCTCGACGTTGTGCGCGATGCCACTGGCGTGAAGGTGGAGGTCCGCGCCAGGAAGCCGGGCCCGACCCTGGCACTGGTATCGCACCTCGATGTCGTGCCGCCGGGGCTGGGCTGGACGCGGGATCCGTGGACGCCGGTGATCGAGGATGGACGGCTGTATGGCCGTGGGTCTGGTGATGCCAAGGCCTCGGTGGCGGCGATGCTGTGCGCCATTCGTGATGTGGCTGACACCGGCGGTCCGGCCCACGGCCGGCTGCTGGTCATCCTCGGCTTCGGCGAGGAGACCAAGCACACTTCCATGCCCGATGCCCTGGCGACGGTCGGCACCGTGGACGCGGCGCTCGTCGGGGAGCCGACCAACCTCGAGTTGGCGGTGGCGCAACGGGGCCTGATGATGGTGGACCTGGTGGCGCGAGGCGACCAGCGTCATGCCGGCTACGCCGCGGGCGCCAGCTTCACCAACGCCGCCATCGTGCTCGCGCGCGACCTGCTCAAGCTCGGCTCCCTGTGCCAGGATCGGGAACATCCGGTGCTGGGTCGCGTCACCATCACGCCCACGATGGTGGAAGCGGGAATCAGCCGGAACGTGACGCCGCCGACGGCAAAGGCGGTGCTCGACATCCGCAGCACGCCAGCCTGGTCGCACGAGGAAATCGGCGCGGTGCTGCGTGCCGAACTCGAGTCGGAGGTGGTGGTCACGTCGGAACGCCTGGTGCCATGCGAGACGCCGGCCCACTCGCGCCTGTTGGGCGTGGTGCGGGCGGCGCGGCCGTCGGCCAAGACATATGGCAGCCCGACCTGCTCCGACTGGGTGTTCCTCAATGATCGCGACACGATCAAGGTGGGGCCCGGCACCAGCCAGCGCTCGCATACGGCGGATGAGTGCGTGGACCTGCGCGAGGTGACGGAGGCGCGGAGCTTTTACGCGAAGGTGGCGAGGGAGTACTTGAATGAGACGTGAAGACGTGAGGACGTGAGGACGTGAGGACGTGACGAGAGGACGTGAGGACGTGACGAGAGGACGTGAGGACGTGAAGACGTGAAGAACACGCTCTGGGGTTCGAGCGCGGATGCGTCGGTGCTCGCGTACACCGTCGCGGACGATCGCGAGTGGGATGTGCGGCTGCTGCGCTGGGACATTCTCGGCAGCTTGGGCCACGCGGAGGGCCTGCGGAAGAGCAGGATCATTTCCCCCACCGCGCACCTGCGCATGCAGCGCCTGCTTCGTGCCGCGCTCCGCGCCGCCGATTCCGGTCGCCTGGGCGTCGGCGCGGAGCACGAGGATGTGCACTCCGCGGTGGAGTTCTGGCTGACGCGCCGGGATCGCCGGAGCGGGGGAACGGTTCATACCGGCCGGTCGCGGAATGACCAGGTCGCGGTGGATGTGCGCCTGTACCTCAAGGACCGCGTGCTCTCTCTGCATGCCCGCGCGATGGAGCTGGCCGATGTGCTGCTCAGCTTCGCGGCCGCCAACCGGACGGCGCTGTGGCCGGGATACACCCACCAGCGGCGCGCGATGCCTTCGTCAGCGGGGCTCTGGGCTGCAGCGTACGCTGAGGGTCTGCTCGATACCGTCGAGTCGATCGACGGGCTCTGGCCGCGGCTTGACCGCTCTCCGCTCGGCAGCGCGGCGGGCTATGGGGTGCCGCTGCCGCTAGACCGCCGGGCGACGGCGCGAGCGCTGGGCTTCAGCGACATCGACCACAGCGTTGCGGGGGTACAGAACGCGCGCGGCAAGCTGGAAGCTGCCGTGCTGCACTGGTGCAGCGAGCTCGGCCACGAGATGGCGAAGCTCTCCGCAGACGTGATCCTGTTCAGCGCCGACGAGTTCGGCTGGCTCCGCCTCCCCGCCGACCTCGCCACCGGGTCAAGCATCATGCCGCAGAAGCGGAATCCCGACCTGTTCGAGTTGACGCGGGCGCGCTCGGCGCTGGTGGAGGGCGCGCTGTTCACGGTATACGCGCTCAAGGCGAAATTGCCCGGCGGGTATCATCGCGACTTCCAGTTCCTCAAGGCGCCCCTCATGCGCGGCATCGAGCTGACCGATGAGATGCTGGCGATGCTGACGCTGGCCGTGCCGCGGCTCGAGGTGGACCGGGCGCGGGGACGGGCGGCACTCGCGGGTGATATCCTGGCGACGGACGAGGCGCTGCGTCGTACTCGTGGCGGGCAGCCGTTCCGGGAGGCGTACCGCGCGGTGGCCAGCGAGCTCAAGCGTGGCGTAGCGATGCCCGCCATTGCCGACCGCGACCTCATCGCGGCCCGAGGCAGCGCCGGTGGGCTGGGCAACCTGGAGCTGGGACTGGCCCGCGCCCGGGTGACACAGGCGCGGCGCTGGTGGCGCGCCGAGCGGCGCCGGTTCGATGACGCGATGCTGCGGCTCGCTGGGCGGAGGCGGGCGTGACCGTTGACCGGCGCAAGCGTCATCTCAGGATCCTTGAGCTCATCAGCACCCGCGCGGTGCGGACCCAGGAGGAGCTGGCCGACGCGCTGTCCGCCGACGGCTGGCAGGTGACGCAGTCGTCGGTGAGCCGGGATATTGCGGCGCTGCATCTGGCCAAGGTGGATGGCGTCTATCGTCGCGCCCGGAACGCGGCTGGGCGCGATCCCGATGAGGTGCGGATCGCGGAGGGAGTGCTGACCGCCGAGGCGGCGGGTGAGGCGATCGTGGTGGTGCACACACCGCCAGGCGAGGCGAACCGGGTTGGCGTGGCGCTCGACCGGCTGGCTTGGCCGGAGGTGGTGGGAACGATTGCGGGTGACGACACCATCTTCCTGGCGGTGAGGGACAGCCGGGCGCAGCGACAGGTCGTCAAGAAGCTCCGCACCATCGCGGCCGGGCCGCGGTAGGAACGGCGCGCTGCAGGGCAAAGTGAAGCGGGCGGCACCGTGAGGAGCCGCCCGCTTCATTCAGGCAAGCGTTCTCGCTCCTCAGTCGCCGAGCCTGACACTCGCGTCAAAGTAGGTAGAACCGCCGCGGTCCAGCGCAATAATGACCACGGTGTTGCTGAGTGACGACAGGCCGGTCAAATACAGCCGGAAGTCCACACGGTTGGGGCAACCGTCGTGGTTGCGGAATCCGGATTCATCCGTGCCCGTCGAGGTCCCGCCACCCGCGAATACCACGTCGGATGTCCGGTCAGTGCCGTTTACGTACACCTTGAAATCGTTGTCCATTGCAAACTCCATGGTGCCTGACGGTGCTCCATCGGGCATCACGAAGTCGCGGCGGAACGCTAGGATCTGGTTCTGACCAAAGACGGTCGAGTGTATCCACGATGCCTGCTCACTGTATACTGAGCAGTAGGTATCCGGCGGCTCCACCATGCTGAACGCGCCCTGCGCCGGCCCGGAATAGCCGTCCGCGTTTGACACGGCAGTGGCGATGGCTTCCGCACTTGGCGGCAGACCGTCCGTTCCCAGCAGCTTCCAACTCCACCCGGTCGCAGTCCAATCGAAAGGCGTCGTGGGCGATACACCCGTGGCGGTGAAGGTGACCGGGGATCCCGTGAAGCTGAGGCCGGCCTGACTTGCGGTGGCCGTGAGCGTGTTCTGCCCGAGCGCGAGCAGCCACGACCCGACGGTAGCGGTGCCGGATCCGGCGGTAGCCACAATGCCACCTGGCGCGAACGCAATGGACACCAAGTTTACCGGACTACCCTGGGCCGTCAGCACCTTCACCGAGGGCAGCACGCCCGCCTGGGCGCCGGCGGTGCCGGACTGGGCCAACGCCGAGTTGGCGCTCACCGCGAGCAGGGGATCGACCGCGGCGAACGGGCTGTAGTTCCGGACCTTTCCGCCCGTGGTCGCTGGGCTGCCGGCTGCGTACAGGTTCTGCGGCAGGAACATGCGTTCGAAGAAGCCGATCTGCGGCGTGCAGTTAAGGCCGAGGGGGACCAGTTCAAGTGGCGTCTCGCTGATGATCTCGATATTGCCGAACCGGGCGTTGCCGGTCCCAAGTGCCCCGGTCGCGTTGTTGTGCGCCAAGCGCAGGCGCATGTCCAGTGCTTCGTTCCCGGTTGCATTGATGCACGCACCAGCCAGCACGTCGGTGGTGAACTGCACCGCGGGGACGGTGTTGAACTCGTAACCCGGCCCGTACTGGTCCAGCTGCGTATCCAGCCACCCGCCAGTCGCCGTCAGTTTCGTAATCGTGACCAGCACCGTCTGCGGGACTGCGCCGGTGATGATCTGGGTCGCGGCCCTCAGGTTACCGGTCTGTACTACGACCGGCGGACTGGTGGGGGTGATGACGGCGGCGCCACCATCGGGTCCGAGATCGATCGGCGGTGTCGGCAGTCCGACGAGGCAGAACAGGAGCTTGATCAGCGCCTCGAGCTTGCCCCGCTTCACCGGGTCGTTCGCGAACAGGCCGCCGTTCCGCGCCTTCACCAGCGCGTCCACGATCTCGAACATGCGCGCGCGCGCGCGATCGATCCGCCCGCCGGTGCGGTCCGTGTTCAGCTGTGCCAGCTTTGCCGACACCAGTGCGCCGAGCGGCCCGGGAAGGATCGTGCGGACCAGCGCAGTGATCTCGGTGGGGCTGCAACCTTGCGCAACAAGAAACGCTTCATCTGAGGGGGCCGGCTGAGCCTGCGGTGTGTCCTCGGGGCCCGTCGGCAGGGCGGTGTCTTTGCTGCATGAGGCGAGTGCGAACGCCAGAAGCAAGCCGACGCACGATCGAAGGTGGCGAGACACGATACTCTCCTAGGTGAGGTTTCAAGACGGTTCGAGCAGCAGCCGAGGACTCCGCGCTGCCTGCAATGCAATGACGATGCATCCGGGCGGGGAGTCGCGCCAGATAGGGCGTATGTCCTACAGGTCACCTGTGACTTGCCTGTTACCGACGGCGGCAGTCGTGAGGAAACCGCGTTCACATTGGCTGAGGAGTGGCAATATACTTGCCGTATTGAAGTTGGCCAGTGCTTAGTGGCTAAGGCACTACCTTGCAATGTCTTATGATTTCAGGATTCCTCGAATTCGGGTGACTCAGCGGCAGGAGTCGTTGCGTGATCAGCGCAGGATTGTCGAGTCGGCGCAAGCTGGTGGTCAGGGCGCGCCGACCACCTTTCTCCATTCCGGGTCGGATACGAGCAGCTCGAACTTCCACCCCGGGTTGTCCGCCATGGCTTTCTGCTGGTTCGGATTCGCCGTCCAGTAGCTCTTGAGCGCCTTGAAGGCGGCGGGATGGTCGCCCATCAGCGTGTAAACGTAGGCTTCTTCCTCGGCCAGATCGTGGGTGGGGTCGATTTCAGTCGTTCCCCGGGAGCGCCCCGCAACGCTGCGGGCGCTGTCGGCCAGCTTGGCCCGCGCAATCACCGCGGCCGTGATCAGCTGGGCCTGCAGCGTGCGGAACTCGCGTTCCGACTGTGGGGCCAGGGCGGCGGTGCTGTCACGGAGCCGCCAGGCACGGGGAACGTCTGGGTCTTCGGCGCGGCTGGCCAGCAAGCGGAGCTGACAGATTGAGAAGCGATAGTCGGCGGGGAAGCGCCGGTGCCCTTCGTCGCACCACTGCTTGGCGTCGGCAAACTGGGCCAGGTCGTACGAGGAATAGAACAGGCGATCGATGACCTTGTCGATGTTGCTGAGATACGCATCCTCTTCGTATGCGCGGCGCGCGGCGAGCTTTGCGTCGGTGGGGCCCTTGGTGTGGTTGTAGAGATGGGCGAGTGCGGCATGCGCCCGGGCTTCGGACGGGTTGATCCTGACAGCCATCTCCAGGTCGGCCTGCGCCGACTGGAGCAGCTTGTCCGCGGCCACGGGATCGGCCTCAAGGCCGAGCAGCCACTGCCAGTAACGCAGCTCGCCCCGCTGGAAGAGGGCGCCGGCGTCCTGCGGGTCGATAGCCAGGGCCTGTTCGACGAAGCCGAGTCCCTTCGTGATGTAGGGCGCAGCCAGGACGGGGTCGGTGTTGACGAGCCGGACCTGCTGCGAGGTGATCGTCCCGCGCTGCACCAGCGGCTCGGTCCACTTGGGATCGAGCACCGCCGCCTGCGCCAGCAGCGAATCGGCCTGCTCGAACGCGCGTGCGGCGGCGGCGGGATCGGCAATCAGGAGGGAATCGGCCTGCCTTCGGCTTGCTTCGGCCCGCTGCACCAGAATCCAGGCCTGGGGGTTCGAGGCGCGCTGCTTCTGCTCGCGCAGGCGCACTTCCGCACCCAGGCGTTCCCGCAGGAAGACGGCGGCCTTCTGCGCCACGGAGTCGCCGAGGGTGAGGTACTGGCTGGACGGCTGCTCGAAGCTTGCGCGCTGGAACTCAGCACCGCTCGCGGCATCGACCAGGCGCACCGTCACCCGCACCTTGTCCTTGTCCTGCTCCACATTGCCCTCCACGAGGGTCCCCACCTTGAGCAGCCGGGCGATGCTGTCCCGCGGCACATTGCCTCCGCGGAAAGGTGCCACGCCGTTCCGGGAGATGACCTCGAGTTCGCCCACTTGGGCGAGTTGTGCGATGAGCCCGTCCGTGAGGCCGTCGGCCAGGAACCGAAGGGAGTCCCCGGCGCCCCCGGCCGTCTGGAAATACAGCACGGCAACGCGGCGCGCATCGTCGCCCGCCGCCAACGGCGCCGCCTTGCCGCCGCGGCCCCCGAGGAACTGCCGGCCAGCGATAGCCGCCACGGCGAGCAGCACCGCGACGGCACCGGCGATGAGCCACTTGCGCCGCGGGGATTCGGCCGGGAACTCCACTTCATCGACAGCCGCAGACGCCGATGCGGACGCCGATGCCCCGCCCGGGCGCATGATTCTCGCCGTGGTGCGTCGCGTGCCGATCGGGATCTGCTGGGGTGTCCGCGGCGTGTTGGCCCGTCGCGCCGATGTGCGCAACAGCGACGCCTCGGCTTCCGCCTCCCCTAGCGCCTCGGCGAATTCCTTCATGGTGGGATAGCGGTCGGCTGGAGTCTTCTCAAGGGCGCGGAATACGGCGTCCTCCACTGCGTCCGGAATCGAGTTCCGCACCACCTGCATGCTGGGAACCTGTTCCAGAGAGTGGCGGGCCAGCACGGCCATTGCGTTCGGCCCGTCGAACGGCGGCTGCCCCACGAGTATCTCATACAGCACGCACCCCAGGCTGTATTCATCGCTGCGACCATCCATGTTGCCACCCAGCGACTGCTCGGGGCTCATGTAATGGGGCGTGCCCACCGCCATCCCCGTCTCGGTCAGCTTGGTGGCGGTCGCGGCCTCCACCGCCTTCGCGATGCCGAAGTCGGCCACCAGGGCATGGCCGCCCTGCAGCAGGATGTTCTCCGGCTTGATGTCGCGATGGATGATCTTGTGCTCGTGGGCGTAGTGCAGGGCTTCGGCGGACTCGCGTACGATCCGGAGGGCATCCTCGATGGGGAGCTGATGTTCGCGGTCCAGCCGATCGCGGAGCGACTCGCCCTGAATGAACGGCATGACGTAGTACAGCAGACCGTCGGCGGCCCCCGAGTCATAGAGGCCGAGGATGTTGGGGTGCTGGAGCTGGGCGGCGACCCGGATCTCGCGCAGGAAGCGCTCGGCACCGATGGTGGCCGAGAGCTCGGGCTTGAGCACCTTGATGGCGACGCTGCGCTCGTGCTTGACGTCCTTCGCGAGGTATACGAAGGCCATCCCGCCCTGCCCAAGCAAGCGCTCGACGTCGTAGTGTCCCGCGAGGGCAGCCTTCAGTTGCTCGAGCTGATCAGCCACGGACACTCAGGTGAAGGGGAGCCGGATGCGGTTAGAGGGCGAAATCTAAGCGGGGCAGGCCCGCACCGGCGAGCGATACTGGTTGTCCTGTCTACCTGGACTTGATCAGCGCAGCCTCCACCCGCTGGGCCAGCTCGATTGGGTTCATGGATGGGGGTCCGTGGATGTTCCACTGGTTGATCACCACCACCATGGAATCACCGGGAAATAGCATGGGAAACTGGCCGCCGTAGCCGGAGCCGGACGGCAGCCAGCGGCCGTCGACACCGGGGTCGGGAAAGAGCCACCACTGGAGCCCGTAGCGGAAGCGGGCGTCCGTGGCCACCGGCGCGATCGGCGAGAGGCTCAGGGCCACCCACTCCCGCGGGACCACCTGACGGTCGTTCCACTGTCCCCCCTGCAGGTACAGCCAGGCGACCTTCGCGAGGTCCTCGGTGCGCAGGTAGAGCCCGCCCTCGGTGTCGTGCAGTCCCGCCGGCGTGGTCTTCCAGTAGAAATCGGTGATGCCAAGGGGCGAGAAGAGGTGCTCACGCGCGTAGTCGGGCACCGGCCGGCCGGTGGCCTTCTCCAGGATGGCGCCCATCAGTACGCTGGCGCCCGAGGAGTACGACCAGAAGGTGCCGGGGTCGTGCGCCATGGGGCGATTGATGACGTACGCCACCCAGTCGGCACTCGCCTCCATCTGGGTGGCCGAGTTGGCGGAGTCGGTGTAGGGAAGATTCTCGTCCCAGTCGAATCCGGGCGACATCGTGAGCAGGTCGCGCAGCGTGATGCGGCGCTTGCGGTCATCCAGGTTGGCGATGCGCGTGGTATCAAACCAGGTGATGATCGGCGTCTCCAGCGACGCGATCTCTCCCCGGGCAATGGCGACGCCAACCAGGGCGCTCGTGACGCTCTTGGTGACGGACTGCAGGGTGTGCGCCTGGCCCCTCCGGTACCACGGGTGCCAGTCGGGATGGTCGTAGTTGAAGGCGTGGTTGACGGTGTCGGCGGGGTTCACCGCCGTGTAGACCGAGTCGTAGTTGCGGCGCCACTGGGACGACCAGGCCAGCTTGCCGCGGAGCACCACGGCAAATCCGTCAACCAGGCCGTACTTGCCGGAGCCCATGTCGGCAGCGAGCGCGGCCAGCACGGTGGAGTCGAGCCCGACGGCGGCTGGGGACGCGGTGGGCCACTGGGCCCGGAGCGTGGTGGGCGTGAGGCACAGGAGGAGCAACGAGGCCTGTCCGAACGCGCGAAATCCACCGGGCCGACGGGCGCGCATCATTCAGTGAGTGCGGCGCGCATGGCGGCGGCGGTGGGCCAGCGATCGGCCGGCTCCTTGGCGAGGCCCCGGTCGATCGCATCGGCGAGCGCCCTGGGGGTGTCCGAGCGCAGCGTCTCGACCCGTGGCGGCGGCTCGGTCAGGTGTTTCTGCAGCACGATGCCCTCCACCTTATGCACGAAGGGCGTGCGGCCCGTCAGGCATTCGAAGAGCACACAGGAGAGGGAGTAGAGGTCGCTGCGATGGTCGATGTCTCGCAGGCCGCGGATCTGCTCCGGGCTCATGTACGTGCAGGTGCCGAGCGCCACGCCCGAACGGGTCAGGTTTTCGCCGGCCGAGTCGGCAATGGCCTTGGCGATGCCGAAGTCGAGCAGGATGGTGTGACCGTTCGAGATGACGATGTTCTCCGGCTTCACGTCGCGATGCACGATGCTGTGTTCATGGGCGTGCTGCAGCGCGCTCAGCAGGTCGGCGCCGAGCCGGATGACATCGTCGACGGGCAGGGAACGCGCGCGGGTGATGCCCTCGCGCAGCGTAGGACCGGGGCAATACGACATCGCGTAATAGACCACCCAGTCGGCCTCACCCGAGTCCAGCAGCCGCGCAATGTTGGGATGGTCGAGCTGGCTGCAGAGCCGCACTTCGCGCAGGAAGCGATCGGCGGCCACGGTGACCGCGAGTTCCGGATGCAGAACCTTGAGGGCGACCTCCTCGCCCGCCGGATTGCGGGCCAGGAACACCCGCGCCCCGCCGCCGCGCCCGACCTCGCGATCCAGGGTGTAGAGGCTGCCCAGGGCCTGCTGGACGGCGGTGAAAAGATCACGCGCCATGGGAGAGCGAGCTGCCCTTCGCCCCGTACCGGACGGTGGTGATCTCCGCGATGATGGCGAGTGCTGTTTCCATGGGCTGGCGACCGCCAAGGTCGAGCCCGACCGGACCGTAGACGCGCGCCAGGTCGGTGTCGGTGAAGCCCGCGGCGCGAAGTCGGGTCAGGCGCTTCGCCTGGGTCTTCCGCGAGCCGATGGTACCGATATACGGCACCGGCGACCGGAGCGCGATCTCGGTGGCCGGCTCGTCGAACTTGGGATCGTGCGACAGGAGCACCACGTAGGTGCGGGCATCGAGCCCGATCCGCTCGAACGCTTCCTCGGGCCAGCCCAGCACGAGCTCGTCGGCGTCGGGGAAGCGCTCGCGCGTGAGCCAGGCGGCGCGCCCATCGGCAACATATGTGCGGTAGCCGAGCGCACGGCCGAGCAGCGTCAGGGCCTGCGCGATGTGGACGCCGCCGAAAATGACGAGCCGTGGCTGTCGCGGAAACACCTCGAGCAGTACCAGCAGTTCCCCGCCGTCGGCCAGCGGGAAGGCCTCGGTGCGGCTCTCACCCCGGGCCAGCGCCTCGAGTGCCGCCGCTTCCACCTGGGGGAGCACCGAATCGAGTTCCAGCTCGGCCTGCCGGGATTCGTCGGCTGCCACGCCCATCGGCGGCATGACCGGCTCGCGGCTGCCGTCGTCACGCAGGATATAGGTGGCGCCGATGCCACCGGGCGCCTGGATGACGGTGGCCACCGCCACGCCGCCCTCACCGCGGGCCGCCTCGAGCACGGCGGTGCGCACCGCCGGCTCGATCAGCACGGAGATGGTGCCGCCGCAGGAAAGCCCCACTGCCCAGGCCGACTCGTCGGCGACGCCGTAGGTGACGAGCCGCGCCGTGCCCCGGGTGGCGGCGTCGGCGATTTCCTGGGCCACGGCATTCTCGACACAGCCGCCGGAAACGGACCCCAGGATAGCGCCCGATGGCGTCGCCAGCATGACGGCTCCCACCTGTCGCGGGGCGCTGCCCCAGACCTGTGTCACCACGGCGCGACCGATCGGCTCGTTGCGGGCGATCAGTCGCTGGTAGTCGGACAGGGCTTGCAGGGTCACAGTATCGATTCAGCTGGGGTACGGGAAGATGCGAGCGCGCACCGGGCGAAGTAAAGAGCGCTGGCGCCCCTCAGGCAGCCGCGGCGGCACCGGCGCGGCGGGCGAAGTCCAGCCAGAACTGCTCCGTGAGCTTCTGCGCCATGCCGTCCAGCAGCCTGCCGCCCAGGTTGGCGAGCGTGCCGCCCACGTCAACATCCGACTGCCAGTTCATCGTGGTGCGCCCGGGGCCGGCGTCCACAAGATCGATGGTCGCTGCCACGTGTACCGTCGAACCGGGTGCGTTGCCATGCGCGCGCATCACCAGGTGGCCCGGCGGGGTGAGCTCGATCAGTTCCACTGCCAGCGTAAAATGCAGCTTGATGGCACCGATGCCCACCGCCGAGATGACGTTGAAGTGGCTGTCGTCGACCCGCTCGACCCGCTCCACCCCGGGAGCCGATGCCGCCACGAACTCTGCGTCCAGCAATCGCTGCCACACGACCGCGCGCGGCGCGGTCACTTCGGGCGAGCCGGAAAAGCTGAGCCGCATCAGGCGTTCTCCTCGAGGGGAAATG
>JANNSD010000175.1:0-4662 GCA_031402225.1 Gemmatimonadota bacterium
CCTGGGTCTTCGCGTACCGGCTCGTGGGCCATGCGGCGGGGATCCTGGGTGCCGAATCACTCTGGGTGCGGTAACTGCTCACGATGACGTATCCATACCGGTCCGCCGCCGCCCTGAGGCGCTCGAGCGGCGACAGCGCCTGTGCCCGCGGGTCCATCGCGAAGAGCACCGGCCAGGTCTTCGTGCTGTCGTAGCCTGTCGGGTAGAAGAAGGCGAAGCGCTGCGTGGTGTCAGTGCTACTCACCACCACCTCCTGCAGCGTGCCTGATGCAGTATCGGATTGCTGCGCGGCGAGCGAACCGGCGCCGAGCGCCAGCGCGACCGTGGCGATCAGGGCAGGGAGGGTCATGGATAGCCCTGTACGAGGCTGGACTACGAACGAGTTTCCGCCGACAGAGCGCTCCGCGTTTCTTGCGGTTCCACCGGCGGTACCACTACCCTTGGGTGCCGCAGGTGTTACTCGCGATTGATGAGCTACGGCGGCTGAGGAGGTGGCGTGCTCAACAGGTATAGTGCGCTCCTGACGTGGAGCGGCGAGGACGCCAGCTACGTGGCAACATCGCCGGAGTTTCCCGGGCTGTCGGGGGTGGCGGAAGCACCCGATGAAGCACTCTCAGAGCTCGGCGAGGCCATCGAGATGGCCCTCCATGTCCTGAAGGCCGCCCGTGAGCCGGTCCCGGTGCCTCGCGAACTGGTGAACCACAGCGGACAGATCCGGCTCCGAATGCCCAAGTCGCTTCACAGCCTGCTGGCGTCACACGCCGACGTCGAGGGTGTCTCGCTCAATACCCTGGCCGTCTCCCTCCTCGCACGCGGGATCGGGGAGCAATCCCCCTCGCGTGTGTCGCCGGGAAAGCACGGACGCGACCCTCGTTCCCGAAGGAGGACTCCGTAGCGCCTGCCGCTGCCCCATGGGCAGGAGCTGATCGAGTATTGCGCATGGACGCGCTGCTGTTCATCGGCAAGATGGCGGGAATTGAAGGAGGCACACCGTGGTAAAGCGCACATTGGGCGGCAGCCTGGAAGTGTCGGCGATCGGGCTGGGCTGCATGGGCATGAGCTTCGGCTACGGACCCGCCCAGGACCGGCAGCAGATGATCTCCCTCATCCATGCCGCGGTCGAGCGCGGCGTCACCTTCTTCGATACCGCCCAGATCTACGGGCCGTTCGCCAACGAAGAGCTGGTGGGCGAGGCCCTCGCCCCGTTCGCCGGCCAGGTGGTCATCGCCACCAAGTTCGGCTTTGCCATCGACAAGGACGGAAAGCAGGCCGGCCTCAACAGCCGCCCGGAGTACATCCGGCAGACGGTCGAGGGGTCGCTCGAGCGGCTCCGCGTGGACACCATCGACCTCCTCTACCAGCACCGCGTCGACCCCGGCGTGCCCATCGAGGAAGTCGCCGGCACCGTGAAGGAGCTCATCGCACAGGGAAAGGTGCGGCACTTCGGGCTCTCCGAGGCCAGCGCCCGCACTATTCGGCGTGCCCACGCCGTGCAGCCGGTCACCGCCCTGCAGAGCGAATACTCCCTCTGGTGGCGTGAACCTGAAGCGGAGGTGCTGCCGGTGCTCGAGGAGCTGGGAATCGGCTTCGTGCCGTTCAGTCCGCTGGGACGGGGCTTCCTGACGGGAGCGATCGACGCGACCACCACCTTCGACAGCAGCGACTTCCGCAACAGCGTGCCGCGCTTCAGCGCCGAGAACCGGAAGGCCAACCAGGCACTCGTCGACCGCGTCGCCGCCATTGCGGCGAAGAAGCATGCGACGCCGGCCCAGATCGCCCTCGCCTGGGTGCTGGCCCGGAAGCCCTGGATCGTCCCGATTCCCGGCACCACCAAGCTGCACCGGCTGGAGGAGAATCTTGCATCGGCCCAACTCGAGCTCTCGGCGGATGATCTCCGCGAAATCGTGGAGGCGGTGGCCGCCATTCCGCCCAGTGGTGCCCGCTACTCCGAGGCGTCGGAGCGGATGGTCGATCGCTGACACGTTACCCACCTTGCGCCGGGCACCCATCGACGCCTCATTGCAGGCCCCTGTCTAGAGGTCCTCCATGTACGGATTCACCACTACGCTCACCGGCACGTCGTTCGAGCAGGCGCTCGCAAAGACCCTCGCGGCGCTGAAGGCCGAGGGCTTCGGCGTGCTGAGCGACATCGACCTGCAGCACGCCATGAAAGAGAAGCTCGGCGTCGACATGCCGCCCTACCGCATCCTTGGCGCCTGCAACCCACCGCTGGCGCACCAGGCCCTGCAAGCCGTGCCTGACATCGGCCTGTTGCTGCCGTGCAATGTGATCGTGCGCCAGGAAGCACCGGAGCGCGTGGTGGTCGGCTTCCTCGACCCGCAGGTCATGGTGAACCTGGCCGGCAAGCCCGGGGTCAAGGCCGTGGCCGATGCGGCGGAACAGCGACTTCGCCGCGCCTGCGCGAGCCTCGGCGGCAGCACGGCACAGGTCACCGGTACCGTTGCATGATCCGCAGGTCACCTTCCCTCTGCCGGTGCGTCACCCTGGCCGGGGGCGTCCAGCCGCCGTGACTCGAAACTCCCCCGCCGCCGCCGCTCGTCAAGGCGAAGCTTCTCTGGGATGACGAGCAGCGCATCAGCCTCCTGGGACTTCTTCTCGAGAACATCGGGGCAGATCAGGTGGTGCGCCTGGGCAATCCCGCGGTTTGGCGCGAGGCGGTTCAGCAGTTGCCGCGATGAATTCAGGTTCGTATGCTCTTGTAATACGTTCGTATTATATTAGCATACGTGAATGCCGAGCTCCTTCGTTGCCCCTCTCGAGGTCTTTGCCTCTCGCGCCGGCGCAGCCGTTCTCGCCGAGACCTTCGGTGCACCCGATCGCGAGATATACCTCAGGGAACTGGTGCGCCTCACCGGTTTTGCGCCTCGCACCATCCAGCTCGAACTCAACCGCTTGGTGAGCACCGGCCTGCTGACTGACCGGCGTGACGGCAATCGCCGGTATGTGCGTGCGGCGAAAGGCCACCCACTCTACGCCCCGTTTCGCGAGATTGTCCTGAAGACATCTGGCATCGTGCCTGAGCTGCGAAGCGCACTGGCCCATGCCAGGGTCGACTTCGCCTTCGTCTTTGGATCCGTGGCTGCCGGCACGGCGCACAGTGGGAGTGACGTCGACCTGCTGGTGGTCGGCGCCGACGGGCTTCGCACTATCGTGGAGAGTCTTCGCGTGGTGCAGGAAGCCATGGCGCGCGAGATCACTCCCGTTGTCTGGACGCCGGCAGAGTACCTCCAGCGCCGCCTGCGGGGCGATCACTTCCTGAAGCGGGTGCTCTCGGAACCGCGGCTCATGGTTATTGGTGCTGAAGATGTCCCTGAAAAGTTGGGCGGAGAACGGATGGATCAGGGTCCACCTCGCATCCCCCGAGGAACTCGCCGCCCTCGTCGCAGCCGCTGACGCCGACCTCGACGATGCCCGAAATGAGGGTCACAGGTTGGTTGCCTTGAGGGGTGCGAGCAGCGCAGTCCGCCATGATGAGAGTGGTCCGTGACACCATCACCATCGACGTGGCTGGCCGTTTGACACCGGCTGAAGGACCATGTAGACTTAGTTCGGTCAACTTAGTCCGGAGGTCGACGTGGTCACCGTGAACATTCATGAAGCCAAGACCCAGCTCTCCAGGCTGGTCGATCAGGCCGTCAAGGGCGAAGCGTTTGTCATCGCCAAGGCGGGTAAGCCGCTGGTGCGCGTCTCCGCCCTGGACGCTCCCACCGAGCCGCGCCGTCTCGGCTTTCTCGCTGGGGAAATCAGCGTTCCTGCCGACTTCGACCGAATGGGGAACGAGGAAATTGCCACCCTCTTTGGACTCGGGGAGTGAAGTTTCTGGTCGACACCCAGCTCCTGCTCTGGGCTGCGGGCAATCCCGCAAGGCTCTCCGCCAAGGCACGCAAGCTGTTGAATGACCCGGCCAACGAGCTTCTCTTCAGCGCCGCCAGCCTCTGGGAAATTTCCATCAAGAACACCCTCGGCCGCGAGAACTTCAAGGTCGAGCCCCGGGTGCTTCGTCGCGGCCTGCTCGACAACGGCTACACCGAACTTCCCATCAGCAGTGAGCACGCGGTGAGCATCGACGCACTTCCGCCACTGCACAAGGACCCGTTCGACCGCCTCTTGCTGGCGCAGGCCATGAGCGAGGGGATCACCCTGCTTACCGGCGATGCGCAGCTGGCTCGCTACCGCGGTCCGGTGCGGAAGGTGTAGGGCTGAGGCTGGGGCGCGGAGACCTCGCGCCGTTCGGAAGCTCGCGTCACCTCGAATAGGAGTAACCCACATGCGCCCGAACCTGATCGCCGGAATCGCCCTGATCGTCCTCAGCATTTTCCTGCTCGTGCGTGGGGGGAGCTTCACCACCCGGAAGGACGTCCTGAAGGTGGGAGACGTGAAGATCACGGCCAACGAAAAGCAGTCGATCCCGCCCTGGGTCGCCTACCTGGGGATCGCCGCAGGGGCCGGGCTGGTCTTCGCGGGCGTGCGAAAGCGCGCGTAGGGCCACGTGCGCTGAGGAGGCCTGACTGACCCCAGTCCACGGCAGTGGGCAGATATGTCATTGGGAGGGCGGAAGCATCTGGATCGGTCGGGCCACCGCGGCTAACGACTTCCACTCCCCTCAAGTGCCAGGGCTACCTGCACCGCGTGATGGGAGTG
>JANNSD010000176.1:0-4790 GCA_031402225.1 Gemmatimonadota bacterium
GCGTGGTGCGCTGCCGCATCCGCCCCCACGCCTGCGAAATCGAGCTGGGCGACGACAGGCGGTGGCCAAGCGACACGCTCGATGCCGTCGCCATCACCGTCGCAGGGATGCTACGCGACGCCGGGTATGCCCGTCCCGTCACCTTCGCACGCTACCACATGGGGAGCGCCTTCGTCGGCGCACCGGAGTCCCGATGACCGACGTCACCAGCCATCGCCTCGACTATGATCGCGGGCCCCGCATCGGTATCACCGAGGCGATCTTCTGCGAGTCGAAGGCGCCGCAGCACCTCGCGGCCATCGTGAAGGAGGCGGCGGAGCGCGGACACGCCCTCCTCCTCACCCGCCTGTCGGTCACCCAGCACGAGGCGCTGGCCCGGGCCAGCCTCCCGCCCATCGACTACGACCCGATTTCGCGCACCGGCCTGCTGGGTGCCGTGCCCGCCATTGATCCAGCCGCCACCGTGCAGGTGGAGATCGTCGCCGCCGGTACCTCCGACCTGCCGGTGGCCCTCGAGGCACAGCGCACCCTCCTGTTCCATGGCGCGCCGGCCGACCTCCTCGCCGACGTCGGCGCCGCCGGGCTGCATCGCCTGCTCGCGCATCGCCAGCGCCTCGAGCGCGCGGCCGTCATCATCGTCTGCGCCGGCATGGATGCGGTCCTCCCCACCATCGTCGGCGGGCTCGTTGGCGGTGCCATCATCGCGGTGCCGACGTCGGTCGGATACGGCGTCGCCGCCGGCGGCCACAGCGCGCTCCATACCTGCCTCGCGAGCTGCGCGCCCGGCGTCGCCGTGGTCAACATCGACAACGGGTTCGGCGCCGCCTGCGCCGCGATGCGGATCCTGGCCGCTGCCCGCCGCATCGCCTTGTCATCCTGAGCGCTCCACTGGCATCCTGAGCGTTCCACTGTCATCCTGAGCGCTCCACTGTCATCCTGAGCGCTCCACTGTCATCCTGAGCGCTCCACTGTCATCCTGAGCGAAGCGAAGGATCGCCTTGACTACCACCACACGCCTCTCGACCGCCGTCCTCCTGCTCGCGGCCCTCTCGGCCACCGCCCAGGCCCAGGTCGGCCAGGTACCGACGTCCACCAGGACATCGCTGAAGTTGATTTTCGACTCGACGTACTTCGACGCCCAGCGCTTTGGCCCCGCCCGCTGGATCGAGGACGGCTCCGCCTACAGCACCGTGGAACGCTCCACCGAGACAAAGGGCGGTCGCGACATCGTCCGTTACGACACGAAGACGGGCGCGCGCAGCATCCTCGTCCCCGCGTCGAGCCTCATTCCACCGGGTGACTCGCTGCCCCTCCGCATGGCGGACTACACCTGGTCCGCCGACGCGAAGCGACTGCTCATTTTCACCAACACGCAGAAGGTCTGGCGCCAGAACACCCGCGGCGACTACTGGGTGCTTGATCGGACCAGCTCCACCCTCCAGCAGGTGGGCACTTCGGCGCCCGCGGCGTCGCTCATGTACGCCAAGTTCTCCCCCCAGGGCGATCGCGTCGCCTATGTGTCGAAGGGAGACATCTACGTCGAGCGGCTTGCCGACCAGTCGGTCACCCGTCTCACAACCGGTGCCGACTCGCTGCACGTCAACGGCATGAGCGACTGGGTCTATGAGGAGGAGTTCGGCCTGCGCGACGGCTTCCGCTGGTCGCCCGATGGCGAACGGATCGCATTCTGGCATTTCGACATGACCGGCGTCGGCACCTTCCTCATGCTGAACAACACCGACTCCCTCTATCCCTTCACCGTACCGATCCAGTATCCCCTGGTCGGCACCACCAACTCCGCCGTCACCGCCGGTGTGGTCAGCGCGAGTGGCGGCAACATCACCTGGATCCAACTCGCCGGTGATCCGCGGCAAGACTACCTGCCCTGGATGGAGTGGGCCGGAGCGAAGGAGATCCTCCTGCAGCGCATGAATCGCCTGCAGAATACCAGCGACGTGCAGCTCGCCGACGCCGCCACCGGCGCCGTGCGCACGGTGTTCACCGAGCGCGATGCCGCGTGGCTCGACCTGGTAGATGACGTGACCTGGCTCAAGGACAACAAGCGCTTTCTCTGGCTCAGCGAGCGCGACGGGTGGCGCCACGCATACCTCATCTCCCGCGAGACGGGCGCCGCGCAGCTGGTGACCAACGGCAGCTTCGACGTCGTGTCCATCGCGGCGGTCGACCAGAAGGGCGGCTGGCTCTACTACATGGCGTCACCCGCCAACGCGACGCAGCTCTACCTCTATCGCACCCGCCTCGACGGCAAGGGGTCCGCCGAGCGTATCACGCCGGTGGCACAGGCCGGCCGCCACGCCTATGACATCGCGCCCGACGCGAAGTGGGCCATGAATCGCTGGTCCACATTCGACACGCCCCCGGTCAACGATCTCGTCTCGCTGCCCGATCACAAGCTGGTGCGCACCCTCGTGAGCAACACCGAGCTTGCGGAGCGCGTCAAGCAGTTCATTACGCCGGGTGAGTTTTTCCAGGTGACAGTCGAGGGTGGTGCGATACTCGATGGCTGGATCATCAAGCCCCGCAATTTCGAGGAGGGCAAGCGCTACCCCCTGCTCATGTACGTCTATGGTGAACCGGCGGGCACCACCGTCCAGGACGCGTGGCAGTATGACTCGCGCCTCTGGTTCCAGGCCATCGCCGACGCCGGGTACCTCGTGGCAAGCGTCGACAACCAGGGCACTCCCGCGCCCAAGGGCCGCGCCTGGCGCAAGGCGGTGTACGGCCAGATCGGCGTGCTCTCGAGCGCGCAGCAGGCCGACGCTGTCCGCGTCATGCAGCGCACTAGGCCCTACATCGATCCCGCCCGCGTCGCCATCTGGGGCTGGAGCGGCGGCGGGTCCTCCACGCTGCAGGCGATGTTCCGCTACCCCGATGTCTACCGGGTCGGCATGAGCGTCGCCTCCGTCCCCGACCAGCGCTTCTACGACACCATTTATCAGGAGCGCTACATGGGGCTCCCCGATTCCAACGCCGCGGCCTATCAGTCAGCATCGGCCATCAACCATGCCGAGGGACTCAAGGGCAAGCTGCTCATGGTCCACGGTACCGGCGACGACAACGTGCACTATCAGGGCGTGGAGCTCATGCTCAACCGCCTCATCGTGCTCAACAAGCAGTTCGACTTCATGTCCTATCCCAATCGCACCCACTGCATCTGCGAGGGCAACGGCACCACCCTGCACATCTTCAGCACCCTGACGCGCTACCTTATGGAGCACCTGCCGGCAGGGCCGGCAAACTAGGGCGCCCTGTCATCCTGAGCGCCAGTTGTCATCCTGAGCGCCAGTTGTCATCCTGAGCGCCAGTTGTCATCCTGAGCGCCAGTTGTCATCCTGAGCGCCAGTTGTCATCCTGAGCGCCAGTTGTCATCCTGAGCGAAGCGAAGGATCGCCTTGTCTAACGCAGAAGCCCGCCTCGCCTCCGCCCTCAGTGACCGCTATCGCATCGAGCGCGAGCTCGGCCAGGGCGGCATGGCCACCGTCTATCTCGCCGAGGACCTGAAGCACGGCCGCAAGGTCGCCATCAAGGTCCTCCACCCCGAACTGAGCGCCATCATCGGCGGCGACCGCTTCCTCGCCGAGATCAAGGTCACCGCCAGCCTGCAACACCCCCACATCCTCGGCCTGATCGACTCGGGAGCCGTTTCTCTAACGCCTCACGCCTCACGACTCACCGACGACTCACGACTGTCGACTGATCTCCTGTACTACGTCATGCCGTACGTGGCGGGCGAATCGCTGCGCGCGCGCCTGACGCGCGAAAAACAGCTTCCCGTCGACGACGCCATCCGCCTCTCAAAGGAAGTCGCGTCCGCGCTCGACTACGCCCACCGCCAGGGCGTGGTGCATCGCGACATCAAGCCGGAGAACATCCTGCTGCAGGAAGGCGCCGCGCTCGTCGCCGACTTCGGCATCGCGCTCGCAGTGC
This sequence comes from Gemmatimonadota bacterium, assembly GCA_031402225.1. Classification (GTDB taxonomy): domain Bacteria; phylum Gemmatimonadota; class Gemmatimonadetes; order Gemmatimonadales; family GWC2-71-9; genus JAGGAG01. Next base: position 3,949 of record JANNSD010000176.1, read on the forward strand.
AGCAGGCCGGCGGTTCCCGCATGACGCAGACCGGCATGTCGCTCGGCACGCCCGCCTACATGTCGCCCGAACAGGCAATGGGCGAACGCGAGATCGGCCCCCGGAGCGATGTCTATGCCCTCGGCGCCTTGACCTACGAGATGCTCTCCGGTGAACCCCCCTTCATGGGGCCCAACTCCCAGGCGATCGTGGCGAAGGTGCTGACCGAGCAGCCGCCGCCGTTGCGCCCCAAGCGACCGATGGTGTCTGCCGCCGTTGAGGGCGCGGTACTCACCGCTCTCCAGAAGCTCCCCGCCGATCGCTTCGGCTCGGCGAAGGATTTCGCGGATGCATTGGACGGCAAGGGCGGCAACTACGCCGCAACGGTCGCTCTAAGTCATCCTGAGCGCAGCGAAGGATCGTCGCGCCCCACCCGCCTTACCCGCCCCGTCATGTTCGCCGCGGCCGCACTGATCGCCGCCGCCGCGGGCCTCGCCGGCTGGGTTCTGCACCGCACGCCCGGCGCGCCCGCCGCCCGCTTCGCCCTCACCATTCCGACCGACCAGCGTATCACCACATGGGCTGAGCCCGGCTCGTCGATGTCCGCTGACGGCCAGCTGCTGGTGTACAACGTCGATGCGGGCGGCACGACCAGCATCTATGCCCGCCGTCTGAGTGACCCGGTCGGCACACCACTCCCGGGAACCGAGAACGCCGTCGGCCCGCTCCTCTCTCCCGACGGGAAGTGGATCGCCTTCGGAAACCTCAGCAACACCGCGTGGAAGAAGATGCCGGCGCAGGGTGGAGCCGCGGTGGAGATTCCCATCCCCCGCGGCGTCAGCGTCACCGTCCTGCGCTGGAAC
>JANNSD010000177.1:0-34009 GCA_031402225.1 Gemmatimonadota bacterium
TTCCGCGACCGCATCCTCGTTCATCTCCTGCAGCATCACGATATCGGCGTCGCGCAGCTCGGGGGCGGTCTGCAGCAGCTCGATCGCGCGCCCAGCCTGCTCTGCGTACTTCACGTTGAACGTGACTACACGCAGGGAATCGGGCGTGGACCGTCCCGCCATGACGGCCGCCGCAGCGACATGCGGACCGGTCCACGCGGCGACGGGCTCGGGGTTGCCCGAACCGGCGAACCGCGGCCCGACCGGATCGATGTAATTGACGCTCTGGGCACAGCCGACGAGCGCGGCGAGGGCCATCAGCGCGCTGCAGCGACACAAGTTGTTCACTTGGCCTGGGCCATGGCGGTCCTGAAACAGTGCGTGCAGGGAATGGCACGGATGCGAAACATCAAGCACTCGCTCAATATAGGCGCAGACACGCCGGAGATGCAGCGGGCCCCGGAGGCAATGATGCGCACTCGCATGACGCTGCTGGGGCTGTTCCTGCAGTGCGCACTGTGTGCCTGCGGTGCGGCACAGCAGCCGGTCCGGGTGGCGTGTGACGGGTCGCCGGTGGGCCTGCCGGCGGTTGACTCGACCCGGCTCATCGCCGACCTGGCAGCGCTGGCCGACGACTCGATGGAGGGTCGCGGGCTGGGCACCCGCGGCGGCGCGCGCGCGCGCACATTCGTGCTGGAGCGGCTTCAAGCCATCGGCCTGGATACGCTCGCGACCGGCGCGCTGGAGCCCTTCAGCTCGGCGACGGGCGGAACGGCAGGCGGCGTGAACGTGGTGGCCCTCGTGCGTGGCCGCAGCCGTCCAGGCCGCATCATCCTCGTGACGGCGCACTACGACCATCTCGGCGTACAGCAGGGCGAGGTGTACAACGGCGCCGACGACAATGCGTCCGGCACGGCGGCCATGATCGCGATCGCCACCTGGTTCCACCAGCACCCGCCGGACAATACCGTAATGTTCGTGGCGCTCGATGGCGAGGAGCAGGGCTTGCTTGGGGCTGCGGCCTTCGTGCGCGACCACCTCGTCGTCGCCGACTCGGTCATCATCAACGTCAACCTGGACATGGTGAGCCGCAGCGCAAGGCAGCAGCTGTTCGTCGTGGGACCCAAGCGGTACCCCGCCCTGCTGCCCTACCTGGCGCGTGCGGCCTGCAGCGTGTCAGTGGCGCTCATGCTCGGCCATGACCAGGGCTGGCCCACCAGTGAAGACTGGACCCTGCAGTCGGACCAGGCCGTCTTTCAGGGGATCGGCATTCCCTTCGTTTACTTCGGCGTCGAGGATCACCCCGACTACCACCGCCCCACCGACGATGTGTCACGCATTTACCCCGGCTTCTTCGTGGCGACCACCCGGGCCATCGCGCTGTTCGTGGCGCTGGTGGACAAGAGTCCCGCCGCCGCCGAGTCGGCGCGAGCCGTCAGCCCGTAGCCCCCGGCTGGGCAAAGCCCACCACCGTGCCGCAGGGAGCCCGCACGAACATCTCCTCCGCACCGTAAAAGGTGGTGCGCCGTGGCACCACCACCTCCAGCCCGGCCACGACGCGCTCGACGGCATTGATGTCGTCTACGTCGATGTACAGCGCGATGCCGTGGCCCTGCGCCGCGACGCCGGGCACGTCGGCATCCAGGCTCGCGCGTGACTGATACATCACCTCGAATCCGTCCTTCTCCAGGATCACGAAGCCGAGCGCATCCTCGTGGGGGACCTGCAGCGACAGGGCGAAGCCGAGCCGGTCGGTCCAGAAGGAAAGGCAGGGCTCGATTGCCTCCACCGGAATGATCGGGACCACCTTTGTGAGCCGCATGGCCGAACTCCTTTGTTGCGGTAACCCATCGCGCACTGGCGCCGATTGACTGCCAATCGCCCGACCGTAGATTGGCTGCATGCCCACCCCATCCGCTACCCGCCCCGCTCCCGGTGAATTTCTCCCCTACTTCGCCACCTACATCGACCAGGTTCCCGACGGCGATGTCATCGCCACGCTCGAGGCAGGAATCAACACGACACGGAAACGGCTGGCCTCGGTCACGGAGGAGCGCGCCGGCTACCGGTACGCCGAGGGGAAGTGGAGCATCAAGGAGGTGCTCGGGCACGTCTCCGACACGGAGCGGATCTTCACCTACCGGCTGCTGACCTTCGCGCGCGGCGATGCCGGCCCAGTGCCGGGCTTCGACGAGGGCACGTATACGCCGGCCCAGGAATCCGACCGGGTACCGTTTGCCTGGCTGCTCGACGAACTGGTCGCGGTACGGGCCGCAACGCTGGCGCTGCTCAAGGTCCTGCCGCCGGGAGCATGGGAGCGCCGCGGCGTCGCCAGCGGCAACGGGCTGACGGTGCGCGCGGCGGCCTGGATCATCGCGGGCCACGAGATTCACCACCGCCGTGTCCTGGGGGAGCGCTACCTCACCGGTCCCTGACGGGCAAAGCCCACCACCAGCAGCTGCACGAACTGGTCGGCGCGCGACGGGCCACCGATCGACTCCTCGAAACCGGTCGCCGGCCTTGCCGCCACGATCGCCGCCATCGATTCACCCCGCGCCACCGCATCACGCACCCGCTGACCCACCGTTTCCAGCATGGCCCGGTACGCCACCATGCCGGTGCGGTTGGTCGTGGGGCCATGGCCCGGCACGATGATCGTCTCCGCGTTCGCGAGCGCGAGACCGGCGTCGACCGCCGCCAGCATGCCCTCCCAGGTACCGCCGGTCCAGTAGTCGATGAACGGCGGCGCGCCGAGCTCGAGCACGTCGCCCATGTGCAGCACGTTGGCGCCGGGAAGCCAGACAATCAGGTCGCCATCGGTGTGGGCCGGTGCCACGTGGCGCAGCACCACCTGGCCGCCGGACCGTGAGAGCGTCAGCGAGTCCGTGAAGCACTCGGTGGGCAGGGCATCTGCCGGAGCGGGCGTGCGGTGCCACTCCCGCCACTCGGTGATGGTGGTGTCCTTCCTCGCCTGCACCGCCACGTTGCATTGCGCGATGAGCCGCGCCCCCTGTGTCCGCCAGTGCGGATTGCCGCCGATGTGGTCGTCGTGATAGTGCGTCGTGACGACCGCCGTCACCGGCCGTGTCGTGAGCGCGCGCAGCGCAGAATCGGCCAGCCCGACCCGCCGGTCGCTCTGGGCATCGACCAGCAGCACGTCAGTGCCGTCGTCGTGCACCAGGATATTGCCGTTCGCGAACCCCGAGAGCACCCAGATACCGGGGCGCAGCGGCACGGTGGTGATCTGCATGACGGACTGCGCGGGGACGATGGATGGAACAGCAGCGAGCAGCAGGAGGGCGAGGCAGGGATGTCTCGAAGCGCGCATTCCGGTTCCGATAATGGGGTCCAGAGCCGGACGGGCGTGCGCGGCAGTTCGTTTCAGGCCGACGGCGTCAATCCTTCTCCTGCAGCATGCGCTTCGGCGGGTCGTCGAGGTCATCGAACTGGCCCTTCCTGGCCGCGCGCAGAAAGAGCAGGGCGAAGACGCCGCCCAGCACCACTGCGATCGGCAGCAGAAAGAGTACGGCGTTCACTGGTCGCCCTCCCGGACCAGGCGCTCGACCCGGAGCGCGCCCCAGATCACGAGGCCGCTGGAGAGCGGCATGAGCAGCGCCGCGACCAGCGGGTTCACGAACCCTGCGGCGGCCGCCGACACCGCGACCACATTGTAGGCCAGGGATCGCCGCTGGTTGCTGCGGATGATCTGCCGACAGGCGCGCGCGGCACGCCGCGCCGCGAGGATTGGCGCCAGCGACGGCCGCGCGATGACGCCATCGGCCACCAGCACACTGCTGGCGGCACCACTTCCCATGGCAATGCCCACGTCGGCCATCGCGAGCGCCGGGCCGTCATTGACCCCGTCGCCAGCGAAGAGCACGCGCTGGCCGGCGCGCTGCCGCGCCTGGATCCACTGTGCCTTCTGCTCGGGCCCGCATCGCGCCACCACCGTCCCGATGCCGGCGGTTGCCGCGATGCGGTCCGCGACCTCAGCGTGGTCACCGGTGACCAGGGCCACGGTGAGTCCCTGCGCCTCGAGTTTCCGCACGGTGTCGGCGGCATCGGGCCGGATCACGTCGCCCAGCCGGATATGATGCTGGCGCCCCGCGTCATCGCTGAGCAGCAGTGTGCCGGGGCCGCCGGTGGCGAGCTGCCACTGGACGCCGTCGACGCGGCCCCGTACGCCGACACTGACCTCCTCGCGCACGTTCTCGCCCCGAGGCAGCGCAATGTCCCGGCTGATCGCTTCCTCCACGATCGCCCGCGCGATCGGGTGCATGCTGTAGCGCTCGAGGCCGGCCGCGATGCGCAACGCATGGTCATCGGCCTCCAGCACCGTAACGGTGCCTGCGGTCACGGTGCCCGTCTTGTCGAACGTCACCAGGTCCACCTCCGCGAGGTCGAGCAGCGCGTCGGCCGAGCGGAACAGCAGTCCGCGCCGAGCGGCCGCGCCCAGACCGGCGGCGGCAGCCAGCGGCTGGGACAGCGCCAGGGCACAGGGACAGGCCACCACGAGCACCGCGACAGTGCGGGTCAGGGCGACGTCGGCGCCGCGGGTGAGCCACCATCCGACGCACGTGACCGTGGCGATGACCAGCGTAGCGGCGGTAAACCAGGGCGCGATGCGATCGGCTGCGGTCGGTCGCATGCCGCGGTCGGCGGCCTGCTCCAGTTGCGCCGCCATGCGGCTCAGCATCGTCTCACCACCGGCGGCCTCCACCTGCACCGTGAGCGCGCCGTCGAGCAGGATCGACCCGGCCACCACCCGGTCCCCTGGCGCCACCGCCACCGGCTCGGCCTCGCCGGTCAGGAGTGCCATCCGCACCTGCCCCGCACCCTCGGTCACCACGCCGTCAGCGGCCAGCTCCTCGCCGTTCCCCACGTCGATCAGGTCGCCGGCGCGGAGTGCGGCGGCCTCGACCGTCTCGAGCCGGTCGCCGGCCTGCCGTCGCGCGGTGCGGGGGGCGCTTGCCGCCAGCGACATGGCCGCTTCTACGGCGCGTCGGCGACCGCGGCCCTCGAGCATCCGCCCCGCCAGCAGCAGCGCCACCAGCATGCCCAGCGAGTCGAGGTAGCCCTCGTGCCCGGTGATCGTCGAGATCACGCCGTGCCCGTAGAGGATCGCCACCCCGAGTGCGATAGGCAGGTCCATGTGCAGTACGCGCCGACGGAGCCCCGCCACGGCTCCCGCAAAGAACGGCGCTGCGCACCAGAACGCGACCGGCGTGGCCAGCACGAGGGCGAGCCAGCGGAACAGGGCAGCGAACCGCGGCTCCATGGAGTCGAACCACCCGGCATACAGGGACGCGGAGAGCAGCATGAGGTTCATGGCGCAGAAGGCGGCGACGCCCAGGCGTACCAGCAGGTCGCGGTCCGGCGGCGCCTCCTCGCCGAGCGCGCGCGGGCGGTACCCCAGGGCGGCAATGCGTCCTGCCAGCGCCGTCAGGTCGATGCGGCGCGGATCCCAGCGGATCGATGCCCGGCCCGTGGCATAGCTCACCATCACGTGTTCCACGCCCGGCGTGCGTTCGAGCACCTGCTCGATGACCCACACGCACGAGGCGCAGCGCAGCCCGTCCACCTGGATCCGCACCTCTTCCACGCCGTTGGCACCGCGCGACGTCGGCACGGCGATCCACCCGGCTGGCGCGGCGCCCGGGCGCGGGGCACAGGCCTCCCGCTCGGCATAGTATCGCCCGAGGCCCGCGCCCTGGATGATGGCGTACGCCATCTCGCAGCCGGTGCAGCAGAAGCGCTCCTCGCGCGCCTCGAGCGCCGCGCCGCAGTGCACGCATCCGCCCAGGGCCTGGCTCACCTCGGCTCCGTCACGTACGACTGGGCCACGGGGTCGTGGCCGCTGATGGCCACCCACACGAACAACCCGTTCACGAGGATCATCACGGTGAACGCGATGAGCAGCCCGATGGGCCAGCGCCGGTCAGTCGTGCTCATGCTCCTCCGTATCCGCGCCGCGGCCGGGCGTCATGAAGGTGGCCTGCAGCACCTGCTCCTCGCGGCCCGACGAGATGCGCAGGTGGAAGGGGATGCTGCGCGCCGGCCCGGTGTCGCGCGGCATGCGCACTACCACGGGAATGGTCCGGTCCTGAGTGCTCGTCAGCTCCATCGGCGGCGCCATCAGCATCGCGGCGGGAAGGCCCTCGAGGGAGACGGTGTACGAGGTGGCGCCCGGGCGCGGGTCGTTGTTGCCGATGCTGAGCAGGTAGGTATTCCTGATGGTGCCGTCGTCGTCCAGCACGAAGGTCGATCCGGGGCTCCGGGAGATCTCCGCCTCGAACGCCACGTGCGTCGTCAGCACGACCGCCGCGGCCACGCCGAGCCCCGCGATGAGGCCGCCGTACACGATGGGGCGCGGACGCAGGAGGCTCCGGGTTTCGCCCCGCGTCTCCGCCTCGGTGGTGTACACGATCAGGCCCTCGTGCCCCAGCTTCTCCATGACATGGTCGCAGGCGTCGATGCAGCGGGCACAGCCGATGCACTCGAGCTGGTAGCCGTTCCGGATGTCGATACCGGTGGGACAGACGGTGACGCACAGGTTGCAGGCGACGCACCGGCCGTCAACCTTGGCGTCAGCCCCGCCGCGCGGCTCTCCCCGGGCGGTTTCGTACGTAATCTGCAGCGTGTGATCATCGGTCATCACGCCCTGGAAGCGCGCGTACGGGCAGAGATAGATGCAGAACTGCTCCCGGAACCAGGCGAAATCGAGAAAGGCGATCGTGGCCATGACGCCGGCGAATGCGTAGGTGGTGGACCCCGCACGGCCGGTCCAGAGCGCATGCGTGTCACTGAAGTACCCCACGAACGATGTGGCCCCGACCACCGCCACCACCGCGAATGCGGCCCACTTTCCCAGCCGTCGCAGCACCCGACTCACCGTGACTGGCCCGGCATCCCGCTTCATGCGCACGTTGCGGTCGCCCTCGAAGAACATCTCGATGGGGCGGATCAGTTCCTCAAGGAACACCGTCTGGGGACAAGCGTAGCCGCACCAGAGCCGCCCGAAGAGCGAGGTGAAGAAGAAGAGCGAGAACGCCAGCGACAGCAGCAGGATCAGGATCAGCACCGTATCCGACGCTGTGTAGATGGCGCCGAACGCGTAGAGCCGCCGCTCGGGGATGTTCGCCTGGAGGACTGGGTTCCCCCCGACGCGAAGCCACGGAACGCCCAGCAGGATGCCCAGGAGGATCCACCCGCTGATCCGGTGGAGCCGCTGGAAGCGTCCCCCGATCGACTGCGGATACACCCACGCGCGCACTCCTTCGGCGAAGCCAAGCTTCGCCAGCAGGTTGGTCACTGCTTCGAGATGATGTAGGCCGCCACCTCGCCCACCTTCTCGTTGCCGAGGATAGGGCCCCAACTGGGCATACCCTTGGCCGCCACACCATTCGTGATTACCGCGACGATCTCCTGCGGCGTGCGGCCGTGGAGCCAGGTGCTGTCCGTCAGGTTCGGGCCGATGCCGCCCTGCAGGCCCGGCCCGTGGCAGGCCACGCAGTTCGCCTGGTAGACCGCCTCGCCCGCGGCGATTGCCGCCGGGGTCTGCTCCACCGTCGCCAGCTGGGTCGACTGCGGCCACCGCGCCTCCGCCTCGGCAACCTGCGCGGCAAGCGCCTTCACGTAGGACTTCCTGGCGATGAAGTGGTAGTACGCGACGTAGCCCGCTGCCCAGATGATCGTCGCGTAGAACAGCCCCACCCACCAGTTGGGCATCGGGTTGTCGTACTCCTCGATGCCGTCGCTCTCTGAGCCGTGGCCCAGGATCCGGTCCTGCTCCTTCTTGCTCACTGCTCGTCTCCGTCCATGAAGGGCTGACGTGCCGCCTCCTCGAGGCGCTCACGGTTGTGCGGCGCCCAGGCCCACGCGATCCAGGCGACAAAACACACGAAGAACACCAGCGTCATCACCCCGAGCAGCCAGCCACCCTGAACGCTCGCCGCTGCCTCCCGAATGAGCGGGTTCATGGGAGCGCCGCCGTGGCGCCGGCCTTGATGGCTGCGGTGCCGTCCTTGCCGAGCCGCTGCAGGTAGGCGATCAATGCCACGATCTCCTCATCCGGCTCCGCCGTGAACCCGCCGGTCCTGAGGCTCGCCACGATCTCGCTTCCTTCGGCGCGCATCTGCTGGGGGATCCCGGCAATGACGGCATCGGTGTAGGGCACGCCCACCTTGCGCAGCGTCCGCACCGTTGCGGCCACCTCGAGCGGATCGACCCGCGCACCGTAGAGCCACGGATACGTGGGCATGATGCTACCCGGCGATGTGCTGCGAGGGTCCTTCATGTGCTGGTAGTGCCAGGCGTCGGGATACTTCCCGCCCTCCCGCTGGAGGTCGGGGCCGGTGCGGCGGGACCCGAGGAGAAAGGGATGGTCGTACTCGTACTCGCCGGCGCGGGTCCACTCGCCGTAGCGCAGCATCTCGGCGCGCATGGGCCGGATCATCTGCGAGTGGCAGGTGACGCAGCCCTCACGGATATAGATGTCGCGTCCGGCGACCTCCAGCGGCGTCAGCGGTGTGACACCAGCGAGGTGCTCCGGACCCAGCTTTGCGCTGAACATCGGCACGATCTCGACCAGCCCGCCGATTGATATGGCGATCGCGGTGAGGACGGCCATCGTGCCGCCCCTCGCCTCGACAATGCGCCGGTGAAAGCCGTCCTTGTGGTCTTCCGCCATGGTTCGCTCCCCTTGCCTAGGCGCGGGCCGGCAGGGCGTCGCCGGTCGCGAGTGTGGTGGCGCGCTCCGCGCGGGCCGAGATGATGAAGTTGACCGCCATGAGCACCACGCCCGCGAGGAAGAGCGTGCCGCCGGCGAGGCGCATCCAGTAGAAGGGCTCCAGCTTCTGGACCACGTAGGCCCACACCGGGTACCGAAGCTGGCCGGTGGTGGCGTCGATGGCGCGCCAGAACAGGCCCTCGGTCAGCCCGGCAGCCCACATCGAGACGGTATACAGCACGATGCCCGTCGTCGCGATCCAGAAGTGGGTGGTGACCCACTCCGGCTTGAGCAGTGGTCGGCCGAAGAGCCGCGGGTACAGCCAGTAGAGGATGGCGAACGACAGCATGCCGTTCCAGCCAAGCGCCCCGCTGTGCACGTGCCCGATGATCCAGTTGGTGAAGTGGCCGAGGCCGTTGACGGCGCGAATCGAGAGTAGCGGCCCCTCGAAGGTGGCCATGCCATAGAAGCTGACAGACACGACCATGAACTTGAGGATCGGGTCGGTGCGCACCCGGTCCCAGGCACCGCGCAGCGTGAGCAGGCCGTTGATCATGCCGCCCCACGATGGCGCGATCAGCATGATGCTGAAGACCATGCCGAGGGTCTGCGCCCACTCGGGCACTGCGGAGTAGAGCAGGTGGTGCGGGCCCGCCCAGATATAGAGGAACACCAGTGACCAGAAGTGAATGATCGACAACCGGTAGCTGTACACCGGCTTTTCCACCGCGCGGGGCAGGAAGTAGTACATGAGCCCGAGGAACGGCGTGGTGAGGAAGAAGGCGACGGCGTTGTGGCCGTACCACCACTGCACCAGGGCATCCGTCAGGCCCCCGAAGACGGGGTAGGAACGGGTCAGGGTGGCCGGGATCTGGATGTTGTTCACGATGTGCAGCACGGCAATCGTGATGACGAAGGACATGTAGAACCAGATCGCCACGTACAGGTGGTCGACCTTCCGGACGGCGATCGTGCCGAAGAAGTTGATCGCGAAGATCACCCACACCACGGTGATGGCCCAGTCGATCGGCCAGATCAGTTCGGCGTACTCGTGGGTCTGTGTCAGGCCGAACGGCAGTGTCAGGGCGGCGGAGACGATGATGAGCTGCCACCCCCAGAAGTGCAGCCGGGACAGCGTGTCGCTCCACATCCGCGTCTTCAGCAGCCGCTGCATCGAATAGTAGATGCCGGTGAAGCAGACATTGCCGCAGAAGGCGAAGACGACCGCGTTGGTATGCAGCGGGCGCAGTCGACCGAAGGTGAGCTGGGCGATCCCCATGTTGGCGGGCCACCAGGCCAGTTGGAGGGCGAGGATCACGCCCACCAGCATGCCCACCAGCGCCCAGGTCACGGTCGCGATGAAGAACAGCCTGACAGTGGCGTCGTCGTACGCAGGGGGCGACGCTGTCCCGGAAGCAGTAGCCACGATTTATCCGCCAAATAGGGTATGATGGGACATGGACCTCGACAACCTTACGAGCGCGACCTGTAGCCACGTTCAAGACTTCATGAAGACTCCCTCATGTACGAGCCCGGCACGGGGATGACCTCGCTGCTGGCCGGCGCCCTGATGGCGGGCCTGATCGGCAGCCCGCACTGCGTCGCGATGTGTGGCGGGTTCGCGGCCAGCTGCGCCCGTACGCCCCGTGGGGCCGCGGCGTGGCACCTTGGCCGGCTCACTACCTATGCCGCCCTGGGCGCCCTGGCCGCGCTGCTGGGCCGCGCCATCCCCGGCCCGCCGTGGGTATCCGCCGCCGTGTCCGCCGTCCTGCTGGTCTGGTTCGCCGGCGCGCTCGCTGGCCTGCTGCCCGAGCCGCGGCTGTCGCTGCCCGGCCTCGGCGAGACGATGAACCGCCTCATCGCCCGCGACGCGCCGGCCTCACGCTTCGTCTTCGGCATGGCCAACGGACTGCTGCCCTGCGGACTCGTGTATGCCGCACTGGCGCTCCCGGTGGCGCTCGGCAGTGCACCGCTCGGCGCGCTCGCGATGGTGTTGTTCGGCCTGGGCACAGTTCCCGCCCTGGCCACACTCGCCACCGGCCTTGCACGCCTGCTGCGACAGGGCCTCTGGCCCCGTCGCCTCCTGGCCGCGGGCATGCTCCTCGTGGGGCTCTGGTCCATCGCCACGCGCGAAGGATGGATCGGGGCGGCGCCTGGGGCCAGCGGCATGCACCAGCACGAAACAATGCCGTGACGGCCGTCGCGCCGCGACCGTCATCGCCCCTGCGCGCCTATGCCGCGCAACTGCTCTCGCGTTCAGCCGGCGCGCCGCTGGTCGAGGGTAACCAGGTGCGCATCCTCCGCGATGCCGCCGGGACCTTTCCCGAATGGATGAGAGCCATCGAGAGCGCCGAGCGCATCATCTACCTCGAGTGTTACATCATCTCCGACGATGCCACCGGACGGCGCTTTGCCGAGGCGCTGGCCGCCAGGGCCCGCGCCGGGGTCACCGTGCGATTGCTGTACGACTGGGTCGGCTGCCTCGGAGAGTCGGGATCCCGTTTCTACGGTAGACTGCGCGAGGCTGGTGTGGAAGTGCGCTGCTTCAATCCGGCCCGCATCGACAACCCATTCGGGTGGCTCACCCGCGATCACCGGAAGATGCTCGCCGTCGACGGCCGGATCGGGTTCGTCACCGGACTCTGTCTCAGTGCCCGGTGGGAAGGTGACGCATCGAAGGGACTGGAGCCATGGCGTGATACCGGCGTGGCGCTCGAAGGCCCGGCGATCGCCGACCTCGAATCGGCCTTCGCCGAGGTCTGGGCCACCACCGGCGACGCCATTCCTGCCGGTGAGCTGACGCCACCCGCTTCCATCGCACCCTGTGGTGACATGGCGCTGCGCGTCATCGCCACCGCACCCGCCACCACCGGCGTCTACCGCGTCGACCTCACGATGTCGGCGCTGGCGCAGAAGACGCTGTGGCTCACCGATGCCTACTTCGTCGGTATCCCGACGTACGTGCAGGCGCTCTGCACCGCGGCACGCGATGGTGTGGATGTGCGCCTGCTCGTGCCCGGATCGAGTGATGTGCCGATCGTGAGCCCGCTCTCGCGCTCCGGCTACCGCCCGCTGCTCGAGGCAGGGGTGCGCGTCTTCGAGTGGAATGGCACCATGCTGCACGCCAAGACGTCCGTGGTCGACGGCCAGTGGGCCAGGGTCGGCTCGACCAACCTGAACCTGCAGAGCTGGATGGGAAACTACGAACTCGATGTCGCCGTGGAGGACCCGGGCTTCGCCGGCGAGCTCGAGGCGATGTACCTCGAGGACCTCGCCCGCGCGACCGAGATCGTGCTGTCGAAACGGTCCCGGGTCCAGCCGATCATCCATCCTGCCGGGCGGCGTCGATGGCGGCGCCTGGCCAGGGGACAGTCCAGCCGGGCGGCGACGAGCGCGGTGCGCTGGGTGAACTCCGTCGGCGCCGCGATTGCCAATCGGCGCGAACTCGGCCCCGCCGAAAGTCGGCTCATGGCGTCAATCGGCCTGCTGTTGCTCGTCGTCGCCGCCGTCGCCGTCGTGTGGCCACGGATGGTGGCCATCCCGGTGGCGCTGCTCGCGTTCTGGCTTGCCGTCGGGTCCATCACGCGCGCCTGGCGCCTTCGCACCGCGCCCGGACTGGCGGCGCCATCACCAAAGGTCGTCCAGGGTGCAACCGAGGCAACGCCGGAACGTCTCCCTGACTTGCTGCCAGCCGACCGGTTACCATAGAGGTCCGGTTTGCGCCTCTTCCGAGCGCATATCCTGTTGCCCCACAGGGGGTTGTCCTGTTGTCGAGCTTTGCTCACGAGCCCATGCACCTGCGTCGTAGCGCCACCGCGTATCGCGGCCGTATCGCCCTGCTTTGCAGCCTGTTTTCGGCCGCGTGCAGCACGCAGCCGGCCCCGTCAGTGGTGGGCCCTACTCCCAAGCCGGTCCCGACGGTCGCCCCGGCCAGGCCAGCGCCCACGGCGAAGCCCGCGACGCCCCAGGCCCCACGCGCCGGGAGCACCAGAGCATTCGCGCTGCCAGCGTGGGGCGCCTTCGACAGTGCCGTAGCGCGAGGCACCCGCACGCTGACCGGCGAGCCCGGCGCGGCGTACTGGCAGCAGCGGACCGAGTATCACCTCGAGGCCGAGCTGAACCCGGTGAGCAAGCGCCTGACGGGGCGGGGCACGGTCACCTATCACAACAATTCGCCCCACACGCTCGATACGCTCTACTTCCAGGCCTATGGCAACCTCTTCGCGCCTGACGCGAAGCGGAACACCCAATTGCTCGCATCGCTCGGCGGAATCAACTTCACCAAGGTTGCGGCAGAGGGTCGGGCGCTGGATTCGACGGCTGTCGGTGCGGGGTGGACGGTGTCGGGGACCATCATGGCCCTGCGGCTCCCGAGGCCGCTGCTCCCGGGCGACAGTATCGAACTCGAATTCGGCTGGAACCTGCGCGTTCCGCCTGATGCTCCCCGTGGCGGTCAGGATCGCGAGACATACGTCCTGAGCTACTGGTATCCCCAAGTGGCTGTGTACGACGACGTGAACGGGTGGCAGATCGACCAGTATCTTGGCAACGCCGAGTTCTACATGGGCTATGGCGATTACGAGGTGGCGCTGACGGTGCCGGAGGGCTGGCTGGTGGCGTCCACCGGCACCCTCCAGAACCCCAATGAAGTGCTGAGCGATGAGACACGTGCGCGGCTGGCCCGCGCCCGTGCCGGTGGCGCGGTCGTGAGCGTGGTGGGCGAGGGTGATCGGGGTGCGGGGAAGGCCACCACAAAGGGCAGTGCCGGAAAGCTCACCTGGCGCTTCAAGGCAGAGAACGTCCGCGACGTGACGTGGGCGACGTCCAACCTGTACCTCTGGGATGCCACCACGGCACCAGTGGGCGACCGGCTCGGCAGTGGCGTCCCCGACTCCACCATGATCTTCAGCTTCTACCGTCCCGACCAGCGCCGGAACGGCTGGGGCCAGAGCGCCGCGTACGCGGCCCGCGCGATCTCGGTCATGTCCCGCGTGCTGTGGCCCTATCCCTACCCGCACATGACGGTGGTGGATGGTCCGGCGAGCTGCGGTGGCATGGAGTACCCGATGATGACCTGCATCGGCGGCGACTGGAATGTCCGGACGCTCTTCGACGTCCAGGCGCACGAGATCGCCCACATGTGGTTCCCGATGCAGGTGGGTTCGGACGAGAAGCGGTATGCGTGGATGGACGAAGGCATGGCGCAGTACTTCCAGTCCATCGCCATCGATGCGCAGTTCCCCGATGCGGACGATGCCGGCGAGAACCGGCGCAATTACGTGGGCGCCGCTCGCTTCGGGAAGGAAACCGAGATGATGCGGTATGGCGACAAGTATCCCGACGGCAACGCCTACGGTATCGCGAGTTACTTCAAGCCGGCCGCCGTCCTCGTGGCGTTGGGGGGTGTTATCAGCGATTCAACCGTGCTGCAGGGACTGCGCGAGTACGGCCGGCGCTGGTCCGGCCGGCACCCGATGCCGAACGACTTCTGGAACACGATGAACGAGGTTTCCGGACGGGACCTCGACTGGTTCTGGCGCACCTGGTACTACGAGACGTGGAAGCTCGACCAGGCCATTGACGACGTGGTCCGCACCAGCCCGGATAGCGTTACGGTGACGCTGGAAAGCAGGGGCAGGGCCCCGATGCCCGTGCTGCTGGTGGCTCGCGGTGCCGCTGGTGCCACGACCAGCCTGCTGGTGCCAGTCGAGGTGTGGTTCCAGGGCGAGAAAGAGGTCACCGTTCAGCTCGCGGTGCCGACCGACTTCACCCGGCTGGAGATCGACCCCGCCGAGCGCTTCCCGGATGCGGACCGCAGCAACCAGACGTGGCCTCGATGAGCGCAGCGGGCGACGTGTCGCGCCTGCGTCTGTACCGCCTCTGGCGCACCGCCGCGATTCTCTGCGCCCTTGGCGCAGTAGAAATCGGGGTGCTGGCCTGGCAGCGGCAGCAGCCGTACCTGGCGCTCGCCTGCCTTCCACTGGTTGCACTCGCCGTGTTCGGCGCGCGCCGTGCCAGTGCCCTCCGCCGGACGCTCTGAGGATCCCACCCGCTTCCGGGTGTGGCGGCACATCGCATGATCCCGCATATTCGCTGGGTACCCCCTCCGGGAGGGTTCCATGAACTACGAACCGCTCGCCGCCGCGCTGGTCACCTATGCGATCATCGGCTGCATCCTGCTGCTCACCGTCGGGGCGCTGCTCTGTTTCCCCGGCCCCGCCCAACACCCGCCGGTGCTCCGGCGCACCGACCTGTCCTCCGCGCCGCGCGCGTAGCCGTCATGCGCGCTTTCTTCGCGCGGGGTACCAACGTAGCTTGAAGTTCATGCCAACCGTCGTGCAGGCGTCCGGGGCACTCCAGCGTCGTGCCGCATGACGAGTGTGCCTGCAGCGCCCGCCCGCCCGCCCGCATCCGACGCGATCAACACCTTCCTGGTCCGTGTGTCTGTCGCCCTTCACAAGCATGGCACATATCCCCCCGGCCATCCCGCGCTCGTGTCGGCCGACTCGGCGCTGGCGCTCTCCACCGAGGCGCTGTTTGCGGAGCGGGCTGCGCTCGGTATCGGTGTCGCGCGGCGTACCCTGCTCGTGGACGGCGTGCCCACCGACAGCGCGAACGCGGTGGTCAAGGAACTCGCCGAGCGACTGCACCGCCGCGAAGTTGGCGGCATCATGCTGCGCCGCGGCGTCACGGCCGATGAGCTGAGCGAGGCGCTGCATCACCTCAGTGCCGATCCGGCGCTGTTCCGCGAGCGACTGCACGGTCACGGCGAGCCGCTGCCGACCTGGCCCCACATCGACATCGTGCCGCCGGCCTTTCGTCGCCTGGCGCTCGCCGAAGACGATGAGGCCGACGAGCAGCCCGACGACGGGGCGGCGCAGAAGCTGTGGCTGATGCTCGCCGCGGCCACGCTCGACCGGGGCGAGGGGGACACGATTTCGGAAGACGAGGCCCAGCCCGATCGCCTTGCCAGCCGGATCAATTCCTATGCACGCGAGCGCCGGAGTGCCCGCGACGTGGGCGAGATGCTCGTCCGCCTGGGGCGCTACGCGAAGGGCGCCCAAGGCGCGGAACGCGGGGCCCTGGAGGGCCAGGTGCGCTCGCTGGTATCGCAACTCTCGCCCCAGGCACTCAGCTGGCTCTTCGCCGGCCAGAACATGGAAGAGCGCCGGGCGCTGATGACCGAGGCGGTCGACGCGCTGCCGGTGGACACG
Source organism: Gemmatimonadota bacterium (assembly GCA_031402225.1). GTDB lineage: Bacteria > Gemmatimonadota > Gemmatimonadetes > Gemmatimonadales > GWC2-71-9 > JAGGAG01. The sequence continues at coordinate 15,922 of JANNSD010000177.1, forward strand.
GTGGTGGAACTGCTGAAGGCGGCCGGCGACTCGAATGAGCAGAACATTTCACACTTCATGGTCCGCATGCTCCGGAAGCTCGCGGGCCAGGCGAAGGTGTCAGGCGACGCCGGTGGGCAGGGGGACGCCGAGCTCCGGGATGCGGCGCGCGAGATCGTGGACAACTGGACGCTGGAGGATCCCAACCCGCTGGAGCACACGCGGCTGCTCGACCAGCTGAGCCAGTTCGAGGTCGCCAAGGAAGAAGGCACCGGCTCGCTCCAGGGCGAAGGCCTCCGTCTCATGCAGATCGCCGTCGAGACCAATGCCGCCGGCGACCACGTGCGGGAGGCCATTGAGCTGATGCTCGAAGCCCGGGAACTCACCCCCCTGCTCGACCTGCTCGCGGGCGCGACCGACGCCCCCGACACGGTGACACTGGCCCGGCGGCACATGGCGTCTCCCGAGATGCTCCGGCGCGTGCTGCTGGAGGAACCGATCGACGCGGTGGCCAGCCAGCGGCTGCTCGACGAGGTCGGCCCGGACGCCGCCGCGGGACTCATTGACGCGCTCGCCATCTCCGAGTCGCAGGGCACGCGCCGACTCATCCTGGAGCGGCTGGCCGCCATGGGCGGCGACATCGGGCCGCTGCTCGCGGAGCGCCTGCCGCGCGTGCCCTGGTACGTGCAGCGGAACCTGCTGGCCCTGCTGGCCCGGCTCAAGACCCTGCCCGCCGGCTTCAACGCCCGCGTCTACGCCGAGGATCCCGAGGTTACCGTGCGCTTCCAGGCCCTGAGCGTCATGGCGCGGCAGCCAAAGGAGCGCGAGGAGGCGATTCACCTGGCGCTGGCCGACGCCGATCCGCGCGTCGTGCGCCTTGGACTCGATGCCGCCGCGGGTGGCCTTCCCCGGCAGGCCACGACCCGGCTGATGGTCCTCATCAACAATACCGCACGTCCGCTGGAACTTCGGCTCCGGGCGATCAAGCTGCTGGCCCAGGCGCCGACACCCGCCACGCGCGACTGGCTGCTGGAGCGCGTCCTCACCAAGCGAACGCTCTTCCGCGGGCCGCGCCTCACCCCCAAGTCGCCCGAGATGCTGGCCGCGCTCGAGGTGCTGGGGCGGAAGTGGCGGGCGCACCCGCAGGCCGCGTATGCGGTCCGGCTGGCCGAAGAGAGTGGCGACCCTGAACTCGCCGCCGCCGCCGCCGGGCAGGAGGTCGTGTGAGCGCCACCGGCTTCCTCATCTCGCTGGGCCAATGCCTCGCGACGATGAACCTCTATGCCGACGGACACCCGGCACGCGAGCGCGCGCTCGACAATTCCTATGAGCGCCTGGTGCGGCTCTTCGAGGGGCAGGAGCGCTTCGACGTCTCCTTCGTCGGTACGGAGACGGTGGTGGGCGATCGCGCGCTGACCGACATCGGCGCGTGGGACTGGGCCCCGCGGCTCGCCGGCGCCGGGGTGGAGCGCATCGAGATCGATACCGGGGTTACCGAAGACGAGTACGCGCGCTTCGTCGACGACATCTGGCGCCGTCTGAACGGCCGGCCGGAAACATCGGCCGAGGCTCGCCAGATGGTGGAGTCCTCGATCCGGTTCGGCCCGCTGCTCGTGCGCGACCTGGGCGGCGGCAACGGTGCGGGGACCAGCGGCCTGTCCACGCTGGCGGGCTTCGCCAGTTCGCTGTCGCTGCAGGATGAGGCCGCGACCGTCGGCTGGATCCACAGCGAAGTGTCCCAGAGCGAGCGGCTCCCGATGGGCGAGGTGGCGGCGGTGGTGCGCTCGCTGTCGGTGGCGATGCAGATGGAGCATCGCATGCTGCTGCCGCTGCTCGACCTCAAGCGGTTCGATCAGTACACCACCACCCACGCCTGCAACGTGTCGGTGCTCGCCATGGGGCTGGCCGAACGCCTGGGGCTGGGCCGGGAGGAAGTGCGCAGCTTCGGCGTGGCCGGTCTGCTGCACGACCTCGGCAAGATCAAGATCCCCAAGGAGATCCTCACCAAGCCGGGGAAGCTGTCGGATGACGAGCGCGCCGTCATCCAGGCACATCCGGTGGAGGGTGCGCGCATCGTGCTCTCGCGCGAGCGTGGACTCGGTGTGGCGGCCGTGGTGGCCTACGAGCACCACGTCTGCATCGATGGCGGCGGCTATCCCTCGTTCCGCTTTGCCCGCAATTGCCACTACGCCAGCCGCATCGTGCACGTATGCGATATCTACGATGCCCTGTGCACCAACCGTCCGTATCGCGATGCCTGGGAACCGGAAAAGGCCCTGACGTACCTCGAGTCGCGCGCCGGCACGGAAGTGGACACCGACATTACCCGCGTGTTCTGTGAGATGGTGCGGGGCAGCATCCCCGCGCGCCTGCCCATGGCCGACGAACCCGCTACGGCTTGAAGCGCTCGATACCCGGCGCGGGTGTCCAGGGATGCTTCGGCTCGAAGGCCGCCCAGAGAAGCGCCGACACATTGCGCAGCAGGACGAAGCCTTCATTGCTGCTCGCATACGTCGTGTCGGCCTGTCCCTTCGTGATCACGGAGAACACGTAGTCGCCTGACGGCGCGTTCACGAGGACCACTTCCGAGCGGGAGCGATCCACCTCGCCCTGCTTCGACGCGGCCTGCGTCCACGGCGGGATCCGCGACAGGGCCTCACCGTTCCAGTAGATCCGCGTGAGCATCCGGTACATCTCCTGGTCAGCCGCGGGGCTGACGGCGCGCTGTTGGCGGATCATCACCAGCAGTTCGGCCATTTCTCGCGGCGTCGTCTGGCCCCAGCCGTACGTCGCGTGCGCCTCCTCCCGTCCGGGCGTGCGTGAGTTCACCCGCGTCGAGTCGAAGCCATGACCGGCCAGCCACGCATTGATGACCGTGCCGGTGCCCACCAGCTTCTGGAGCCAGAGCGAGGCGGTGTTGTCACTCGTCGTGATCATCAGCATCGCGACCTGCGCCAGCGGAATGGGCGTGCTGTCGCGCAACTTGCCCAGCAGGTCGTCCTCGCCGGCGTAGAGCAGCGAGTCGCGGTAGGTGAGGGTGTCGAGCCATCCCAGCCTGCCGTCCGCCATCTGCTGGAAGAGGGTCAGCATGATCGGTACCTTGATCATGCTCGCGGTGGGAAACACCTCGTCGGCGCGTATGGCGGCGTAGCGCCCGCTCGTCAGGTGGCGCACGTAGATTCCCACTGTGCCATGAAGCTGCGACGCCAGCGTGGCCAGCGAGGCCTCGAGCGTCGCATCGCGCACCGGCCTCGGTGCGTCCTGCGCGCGAACGGGTGAGGCAAGCAGCATCAGGCCAAGCGAGAGGAGACGAAAAGATGTCGGCATGGCGGGGACGATAACGGTGGCGTACCTCTGGCTCAAGACGATTCATCTCATCGGCATGGTGAGCTGGTTCGCCGGGCTCTTCTATATCGTGCGGCTCTTCGTGTACCACGCCGAGGCGCTGGCCGGCGACCCCGCCCCCCGCGACGTGCTGTCGGGGCAGTACCGTATCATGGAGGGACGACTCTATCGCATCATCATGCAGCCGGCGATGGTGGTGACGGTGCTCGCGGCCATCGGCATGCTCGTCCTGCAGCCGGAATTGCTGGGGCAGCGATGGATGCAGGCCAAGCTCGTGCTGGTCGTGGTGCTGCTGGCCTACCATGTCTGGTGTGGCCGCACGGTGAAGGGGTTCACCGAGGGCAGGGTGGCGACCAGCGGTCAGGCGTTCCGCGTGGCCAACGAGGCGCCAACGCTGCTGCTGCTCGGTATCACCGGGCTCGCGGTGTTCAAGGCGGCGGCGTCGCTCCCGGTCCTGGCGGCGGTGCTGGCGGTGATGGTGGTGATGCTGGGGGTGGGGATCAGGGCGTATGCGAGGAAACGACGTCAGGACGTGAGAACGTGAAGTCCTCACGCCCTCACGTCCTCACGTCTTCACGCCTTCACGTCTAGTACCGGTACTGCTCCGGCTTGTACGGACCGTCCACCGGCACGCCGATGTAGTCCGCCTGTTCCTTCGACAACTTCGTGAGCTTCACGCCGAGCTTCTCGAGGTGCAGACGGGCCACCTTCTCGTCCAGGTGCTTCGGCAGGGTGTAGACCTTCTTCTCGTACTTCGCGTTGTTCGTGTGCAGTTCGATCTGCGCCATCACCTGGTTGGTGAAGCTGGCCGACATCACGAAGCTCGGGTGACCCGTGGCACAGCCCAGGTTGAGCAGGCGGCCTTCGGCCAGGATCAGCACGCCGTGCCCGTCGGGGAAGACGAACTCGTCGTACTGCGGCTTGATGTTGTTCCGCGTGATCCCCTGCTTCTTGAGCCCGGCCATGTCGATCTCGTTGTCGAAGTGGCCGATATTGCCCACGATCGCCTTGTCCTTCATGCGGCGCATGTGGTCGACGGTGATGATGTCCTTGTTGCCCGTCGCCGTGATGAAGATGTCCCCGGTCGCCAGCACATCCTCGAGCGTCGTGACCTGGTAGCCTTCCATCGCCGCCTGCAGGGCGCAGATCGGGTCGATCTCGGCCACTACCACGCGAGCGCCCTGCCCCTTGAGCGCCTGGCAGCAGCCCTTGCCCACGTCGCCATAGCCCAATACCACCGCCACCTTGCCCGCGAGCATGACGTCGCTCGCGCGCAGGATGCCATCGGTGAGGGAGTGACGGCAGCCGTAGAGGTTGTCAAACTTCGACTTCGTCACCGAGTCATTCACGTTGATCGCCGGGAAGGCGAGCGTGCCGGCGTTCATCATCTCGACCAGGCGGTGCACCCCGGTCGTGGTCTCCTCGGACACGCCACGAATGCTCGCGGCCAGCTTGGTGAACCGGCCCGGGTTGTGCTTCTGCTCCGCGCGCAGCAGGTCGAGGATCACGCCCCACTCCTCGGCATCCTTGTTCTCATCGAAGGCCGGGACCTTGCCCGCGTTCTCGAACTCGGCACCCTTGTGGACGAGGAGCGTCGCATCGCCGCCGTCATCGAGCAGGAGGTTCGGGCCGCCGCCATCGGGCCACATGAGCGCCTGCTCGGTGCACCACCAGTACTCCTCGAGCGTCTCGCCCTTCCAGGCGAACACCGCGATGCCCTTCGGCTTGTCCACCGTTCCCGTCGGCCCGATGGCGACGCCGGCGGCCGCATGATCCTGGGTCGAGAAGATGTTGCACGACACCCAGCGCACATCGGCGCCCAGGTCCACCAGCGTCTCGATGAGCACCGCCGTCTGTACCGTCATGTGCAGCGAGCCCATGATACGGGCACCCTTGAGCGGACTCTTTCCCTTGTACTCGGCGCGAAGGGCCATCAGGCCGGGCATCTCGTACTCGGCGAGCCGGATCTCCTTGCGTCCCCACTCGGCCAGGCCGAGGTCCATCACCTTGAACGCGGGCCGGTCAACGCTCGACGGGACCACCTTCCGTTCACTCGCAACAGCCGTCACGATACGCTCCTTGTTGGCGCCCCATCGGGCGAAGACTTGAATGCCACGGCGGTAAAGAGCAGCGGCCCGCGGGCCTGAGGCTCCGCGGGCAGCGCCACTTGGCGCACCGCCGTGAGGTGTGCCTGATCGAACCACTTCCGCAGCGTCGCCGCTGAGAAACCCTGCCACTGCTGCCCGAACCGCTGCCGCAGCTCCACCTGGTCGTGCGGCTGCAGGTCCACCACCAGCACGCGGCCGCCCGGCTTGAGCACGCGCGCGGCCTCACGAATCACCAGTCCCGGATCGCCGGCGTAGGGCAACACCAGGTTCAGCACCGCCATGTCGAGCGTCGCGTCGGCAATGGGAAGTGATGCGAGGTCGCCCTGGCGCAGCTCGACGTTGGCCAGTTCGGCCAGTCGCGTGCGCGCCACGTCCAACATCGCCTTCGACCCATCTATCGCTATGACGCTGCTCACGAAAGGCGACGCTGCCAGCGCGAAGTGGCCGGTGCCGCATCCGAGGTCGCCCACCACCCAGGTCGGATCCAGCAATCCGAGCAGGCCAAGCAGTTCGAACCGGGGCGCGAACAACTCGGTGCGCAGTTCGTCCCACTCACCTGCCGCACCCTCGAAAAACCCCTCCCGGGCCTGTCGCTGGGCCAGCACGTGACGTACCCGTTCCTGGTCCCGGTGCACCTCGGCCGTGCCCTCGACTTCGGCTCGCACCAGCCGCCAGAGGTCTCCCAGTGCCTCGGCTTGGGTCCGGGTGTTGGCGCGGTAGAGCCGGCTCGTGCCTTCGGCCCGGGATGTGACCCAGCCCTGATCAGCTAAAGCCTTGAGGTGTCGCGACATAGTTGGCTGGGGCAACTGCAGGATCTCGCCCAGATCGCCCACGCTCAACTCCCGCGGCTCCAGCAGGAGCAGCAGCCGAGCGCGGACGGGATCCGCGAACAGGTCAAGCTGGGGAAGAAGCGAGGTGCTCATGTCCATCCATTATTGCAGATGGACGGATAAAGCGCAAGGGGGCGCTGGGAACGCCCCCGTTCAGCCCTTATTCGACGGCTTCGCCGGTGATGAGCTTCAGCGACTTTTTCGCCATATGAGCCACATCCTCGTTTCGGTCGTCGAGGAGCTTCTGCAGTTCGGGTACCGCCGTCGCGGCGCCAGGTCCGATTTCGCCCAGGGCCAGCGTGCTGGAATAGCGCACTGCGCTGCTCTCGTTGCTGAGGTTCTCGATGAGTGCCGGCACGGCGGGCTGGGAGATGGCACCACCGTATCCCACGGCATACGCAGCGGCGACCCGGGTATACGGCGCCGGCGCGCCGAGGTCGGCGATCCAGGTGGACAGCGGAACGTCCTGGATGATCGGGTCGGTCGTGTTGGTCTTCGGCTTCGGAGTGGTCGACTGCGCCCACGCCGACGCGGCGACCACGGCAACAAGCACAAGGCACGCAGCCAGGCTGCGCCGGATGAACGTCATGATGTCTCTCCTGGTACGGTCACATGGTTCGCGAAAAGGTATCGCACTGGCGCGGATCGCCCGAATCAAAGCCCCGGCGGAACCACATCATGCGTTGCTCCGAACTGCCGTGCGTGAAGGACTCGGGGCTGACCTGCCCCGTCGACATCTTCTGCAGGTGATCATCGCCCACGGCGGCGGCGGCGCGCAGTCCCTGCTCGGCCTCGCCCGGGTCGAGCTTGCCGCGCTGCGCCGCCCAGTGGCCCCACACACCGGCGTAGCAGTCCGCCTGCAGTTCGAGCAGCACCGACGCCTGGTTCGCCACTTCGGGACGCGACTGCTGCAGCCGGCTGACCTGCTGCGATGTGCCGAGCAGCGTCTGCACATGGTGCCCGAGCTCGTGGGCGAGCACGTACGCCTGGGCAAACTCGCCCGAGGCGCCCATCTGTCCCAGCTGGTCCCAGAAGGAGAGGTCGATATACACCTTCTGGTCGGCCGGACAGTAGAACGGGCCGCTGGCGGCCTGCGCCATGCCGCAGCTCGAGCGCACGACATCGCGGAACAGTACGAGGGTTGCGTCGCTGTACGGGGTGTTCATGGTCTTTGGCAGCAGCGCGGCCCATACTGTGTCCTGGGCGTCATCCAGCACGAACGAAACGAACTGGACCGCCTGCTCTTCGCGCGGGTCGTCGATCGGCGAGGGAGCGGCCGAGGGTGTTGCGGCGCCGGCGCCACCCGCCAAGCTGAGAAAGTCCTGCTTGAAAATGAGGCTCAGGATCAGCAAGATCACGATGCCGCCCAAGCCTAGGCCCCGGCCGCCGCCGAAACCGCCGCCCGAGCCACCGCGCCGATCCTCGAGGTTGTCGCTTCTGCCACCAGGCGTCCAGCGCATCACCACCTCCGTAAATGGTGCCCGACCTGCCGTTGTCCAGCTGTACCCAGCTGTACCCAGGTACCGGACCCTGTGTTTCGACCAAGATAGCCTGAGCCGGAAACAATCCTGGGCCTGGCCTCCGTACGGAGTCGAGCCACCGGTGCCTAGCTCATTCTACACGTTTCAGTGTTATACGTTCGGGGCAGTCGGTCCGTGGTGTCCACCTCGTCGCGCACGATCTTCCAGGAGCACTCGCTTGATGCGTCAGGGCGCCCTTCTCACCGCCTTTTCCCTTTGCTGCGTCTCGTCGCTCGCTGCCCAGGCTGGTTCTCCCGCTGGCCCGGTCCCCGTCGAACGGCTGACGGCCCGGCGCGACGGGCTGGCACGTGTCATGAGCAGCGGCATCGCCGTGCTCCGCTCCTCGCAGGAGCGGAACATCGAGGGCGACTACCCGCAGGATTCCGACTATCGGGAGTCCAACGATTTCTTCTACCTGACCGGCATCGAGTCCAAGGACTCCTGGCTGCTGGTCGTGGCCGATTCCGGCCGGGCCACCCGGGTGACGCTCTACCTGCCCCCGCGCAACCCGCAGTCGGAGCGCTGGACGGGTCCGACGCTCGGGCCGGGCGCCGAAGCGGCGGTATTGACCGGCATCACCGATGTGCGCAGCGCCGACAGCGCGGAGGCCCAGATCCGGGGCGCGCTGCAAGCCCGCACCTTTTCGCGGAAGGGCGGCTCCCTGTTCGTGGACCGGAGCCAGCGCGCCCGGCAGGACACGTACCTCACCGGCCTCGTGTTCAGCGGCGAACGTGACGAGTTCATGCTTCCCGCGGTCAACCTTCCGGCGGCGGTAGCACAGCTCCGGCTGGTCAAGGACGACGACGAGGTCCGCCGCATGCGGGCCGCCATCGACCTCACGGCAGAATCGCAGGTCGACGCGATGCGGACCATCAAGCCTGGCATGACCGAATACCAGGTCGAGGCGCTCATCGAGAATGGCTTCCGCAGCCGAGGGGCCGAACGGCTCGGGTTCCCCAGCATCATCGGGTCGGGCCCGAACTCGACCACCCTGCACTACGACAAGAACCGGCGCACCATCGCAGCGGGTGACCTGGTGGTGATGGATGTGGGCGGCGAATATGGCTACTACTCCGCTGACGTGACCCGCACCGTGCCCGTTGACGGGAAGTTCACGCCGCGCCAGCGGGAGATCTACGACCTCGTGCTGGCGACGCAGCAGGTGGGCATCGACTCGGTGCGGCCGGGCATGACCGTCGGACGATTGAACCAGATTGCCCGGGAGTACATGAAGGCGCACTCGGGCACGCTGTGCGGTGCGACCACCTGCGACGCCTACTACATCCATGGGCTCTCGCACTGGCTCGGCATGGACGTGCATGACGTTGGCGACTACACCACGCCCTTCGCGCCCGGCATGGTCCTCACCGTGGAGCCCGGTATCTACATTCCCGACGAACAGCTCGGCGTCCGCATCGAGGATGACGTGCTCGTCACGGCCACCGGGCACGACCTGTTGTCGAGCAAGGCCCCGCGATCACCCGACGAAATCGAGAAGATCATGAAGAGCCATCCCAAGGGGAAGAAGTAGATATGCGCGTCAGATCATCGGTTCTTGCGGCGGTGACCGCATTGTGCGTTTCGGCCCCGTGCAGCGCGCAAGCGCCGCCGGCCAGCACGGCCGACGAGGCCGCGGTGCGTGCCGTCATCAAGCAACTGTTCGACGGCATGCGGACCCGTGACTCGGCGCTGATCGCCGGAACCTTCGCGCCTGGCACTCGCCTGGTGTCGGCGGGTACCCGGAAGGGGACCCTGATGATCGACCCGATCAGCGCCGACGAGTTCGCCGGCGTTGTGGCGAAGGCCACCGGCCCCACGTGGGATGAGCGGGTCCTCGGCATGACCATCCAGTTCGATGCGTCGCTGGCGGCAGTCTGGGCTCCCTACGAGTTCTGGCTGGGCGAGAAGTTCAGCCACTGCGGCGTGGACGCGATCCATCTGGCGAAGCTGCCCGAGGGGTGGAAGATCATTGCGCTGTCCGACACCCAGCGGCGCGAAGGTTGCGCGGCTGGCAAGTAGGCGGTTCGCAGCGCCCGGTACCTACAGGAGCGTCTCATGCAGAAGAAGTGGTTGACCCTGCTGGCTTTGCCGGCGGCGGCGGGCCTCGCGACGATGCTGGCGGCCGGCGCGCCGCAGCGCGATGGCGCCCGACTGCTCGACCAGGTCATGGCGCGACTGCAACGGGAGGCCATCGATTCGATCTCCCAGGACGAGATCTACGAGCGGGCGGCCCGCGGACTGGTTCGGCAGATTGACGACCCCTATGCGGCGCTCTTCTCGCCCGCGGAACTCGCCCGCTTCTCTCGCGAGAGCCTGGGCAATTCCTACGGCGGGGTCGGGCTGCTGATCGAGGATCAGGACGGCGCCATCGTGGTGACCCGGGTCTTCGCCGACACGCCAGGGGAGCGCAGCGGCGTCGTGGCCGGCGACCGGATCCTCCAGGTCAACGGCGAGTCGGTCAAGGGCTTCAAGCTGGACCAGGTGTCGCGCCGGCTGCTGGGTACTCCCGGCACGCCGGTGGCCCTGACGCTGGTCCGCGATGGTGTGCCGGCCCCGATCACATTCGACCTCGTCCGCGCCACGGTGCACGTGCCCAGCGTACCGATCGCGATCGTGCTCAATGGCGGCATCGGGTACGTGTCGCTGCAGCGCTTCAACGACGTGGCCAGCGAGGAGCTCGGTCGCGCCATCACCCGGCTCCTGAGCCAGGGCGCCCGCGGACTCGTGCTCGACCTGCGCGGCAACCCCGGTGGCGATGTGGAGCAGTCGGTGCGCGTCACCAACCTGTTCCTGCCGCCCGGCGAGGACGTCGTAACGGTGAAGTATCGCAACCGTCCCGCCGATGAGCGGCGCACCGTCGCGGTCCCGGTGGCGCCCGACATCCCGCTCGTGGTGCTCACCGACAGCAACACCGCCTCGGCCGCCGAGATCGTGGCCGGTGCGCTGCAGGACCATGACCGGGCGGTCCTGCTCGGCACGACATCGTATGGCAAGGGGGTGGTGCAGACGCTCTATCCGCTGGATGGCGGATGGATGCTCAAGCTCACCAACGCGAAGTGGTATACCCCGAGCGGCCGGTCGATCCAGCGGGAGCACCAGCCGAAGAATGACTCGCTGCCACCGGCGGACACCACCCGGCCGGCCTTTCGCTCCGACAAGGGGCGCATCGTCCTGGGGGGTGGCGGCATCGTTCCCGACGTACTGATCGGCGCGGACACGCTCACCGCCATCGAGCAGCTGGTGCAGAGGGCGCTCTCGGCCAAGGCGCGGGAATCGAATGCGACGCTGGCGGAGATGACAAAGGAATTGAAGCCGAAGGTGCGCTACAACTTCACGGTGCAGCAGGCGTGGCGTGACACCTTGTACCAGCGACTCACCCGGTCGGGCGTGGAGATCACGCGGGCCCAGTACGATTCGAGCCGCGCCCTGATCGACCGGCTCATCGGGCAGCGCCTGAGCCGCTCCGCCTTCGGTGACTCGGCGGCGTTCCGGCGCTGGGCCCCGGAGGATCAGCAACTGCACAAGGCGGTGGAACTGCTCGGTGGTGCCCGTTCACAGCAGGAACTGCTGGCGGTGGTAGTGAAGGAGGAGGGGTAGCGGCACCACGTTCTTGACAATCCGATAGTTTTACTCGTATTTAACACATGCCGCCAGAACAGTCGCTGCCAGCAGTCCAGCCGATCGCCGAGCGGGGTTACGCGCATCCCGAGGTACTCGTGTCCACCGAATGGGTGGCCGCGCACCTCAACGACCCCAAGGTCCGGGTGGTCGAATCCGACGAGGACCTGCTGCTGTACGAGACAGGTCACGTCCCCGGTGCCGTAAAGATCGACTGGGTCACTGACCTGAACGATCAACTGCGGCGTGACTATGTGTCCCGGGACGCGCTGGAGTCGCTCCTGCGCTCCAAGGGCATTTCCGCCGATACGACAATCGTGCTGTATGGGGACAGGAACAACTGGTGGGCCGCCTACTCGTTCTGGGTGCTGCGACTCTTCGGCCTGAAGAACCTGCGCCTCATGGATGGAGGCCGGTTGCGCTGGGCGGAGGAAGGCCGTCCGCTGGTCACCGATGCGTCGAGCTATCCGGCAGGCAACATCGTCGTGCCAGTCCGCAACGACGCGCCGATTCGCGCCTTCCGGGACGAGGTCCTCAAGCATGTCGAAGCGGGCCGCCGGCTCGTCGATGTGCGTAGTCCCGAGGAGTATCGGGGCGAGCGCCTGCACATGGCCGACTACCCCAACGAGGGCGCGCTGCGCGGGGGACACATTCCCGGCGCGCGGAGCATTCCGTGGGCGCGCGCCGTTGATCCCGCAACCCACTGCTTCCGGCCGGCCAGCGAGCTGCGCACCATTTACCAGCAGGAGAACGGCATTGCTGGCGACCAGGAAACGATCGTCTACTGCCGCATCGGGGAGCGCTCATCGCACAGCTGGTTCGCGCTGACCTACCTGCTGGGCTTCAACCATGTACGGAATTACGACGGCAGCTGGACGGAATGGGGCAACGGGGTAGGGCTGCCGATCGAGCGCTGAGGACTCGGTATGGCAATGATTCCTAATGGCGACCAAGGGTCGCCATTTTTGTTAACTAGCTGTGAACAAATGATTTAGATGACTGGAACTTTCCTGCTCCTAATTAGGTAGTAAGCAGGTACTTGCATTCTACATAATTGGCGGTATTGTAGGCGCCCATGAATATCGATGCCAGGGAAAAACTGCTCGAGGTAGCCGCTCGTGTGTACGCCGAGGCGGGCTACCATGGAACCACGACGCGCCGGATCGCGCAGCAGGCGGACCTCAACGAGGTCACGCTGTTCCGGCACTTCGGTTCGAAGGATGCGCTGCTTCGCGAAGCGATCGAGCATGCGGACCAGCAGGCGCGCCAGCAGCTCGATCCCGAAGCGGTCGATCCGATCGTGGAGATGCACCGCTGGGCGCTGGCCAGCTTCGAGCGCTTCTATGCCCAGAAGAACCTGATCCGGCAGGTCATGGGCGACATGGTGCAGCGGCCCGCGATCGCTCCGCGCATCTGCAACGACACGACCCACGAATTCGAACAGCTTGTCAGCTTCATGGCGCGGCAGGAGGAGCGTGGCGTGCTTCCTTCGTCCGATCCGCCAATGCGCGAGGCCGCCGCCGCCATGCTGGTGCACGCGCTCCTGGGCAACGCGCTCTGGCGCGACCTCGTGCCCGACATGCCGCCGCCCGACATCTGTGCCCGTCTGTTCGTTGAAGTGCTGTTGCGCGCGGTCGGGGCGCGTACGCCTGCGGTCATTCCTGAAGGAGCCCGCCCATGAGGTCCATCGCGATCGGCATGCTGATGCTCTGCGTCGCTGGCGGGACACAGGTGATCGAGGCGCAGCAGCGGGTGCCCAATGCCGTCGTCATGGTGCCTGGTCGCGATACAGTGCGGCTGACGCTGTCCGACGCCCTGGCGCAGGCCGAGCCGGCGAGCGAGCAGGTCGGGATCGCCCGGGCTGGCGTGCGGCGCACCGAGGGTGCGGTGATGCAGACGCGTTCGGCGCTGCTGCCGCAAGTCAACCTTGGGCCGCAGTACACCAAGGTGTTCGATAACCCGTTCCAGAACTTTTTCCCGCCCGATACCACCGGCAGCAACCCGTTCACGGCCACGAACCAGTGGCGCATTGGCGGCAGCGCCAGCATTTCCGTCCTGAACCTGAGCCAGTGGTCGCAACTGGGCGCCAGCAAGACGGCCACCCGCGTGGCCGAACTGCAGCTGTCGCAGCAGCAGGCGCTGACCATCCTGACGGTGGCGAGCGCCTACTATGACGCCGCACTCACCGCGCGCCTAGTCACCATCACTGAGTACACGCTCGCCCAGGCGGAGCGGACCCTCAAGGACGTCACCCTCGGACGCGACGTCGGCACACAATCGGAATTCGAGCAGCTCCGCGCGCGGGTGGCTCGCGACAACCAGATCCCGGTCGTGACGCGGTCGCGTGCCAACAGGGATATCGCGTCGACCCGGCTCAAGCAGTTGCTCGATATCCCGCTGGGTACCGAGATCGTGCTCGAGACACCGCTCGACGACCGGGAGAACCCCGCCGTCCTTCCGGCGGACGTCTCCAGCCTCGTGGAGGGCACCGATACCGCCGCGGCAGCGCGCGCGGTGGTCCGCACCGCGCAGCAGGCGGTCAGGCAGAACGAGCAGTTGAACGAGGCCGCCGGCCGGCAATGGATCCCCACGCTGCAGACAACCATGAACTACAATCGCGCGGGCTTCAGCGGTGACATCTTTCCGGTGAACAGCCAGTTCGGCAACGACTGGACGCTCATTGCGGTGCTCAACTGGCCGGTGTTCACGTCGGGACGGATTCTCGGCTCGAAGCGGCAGGCGGCGGCCAACCTCGATGCGGCACGGCTGCAGGCGAAGCTCACCGGCGAACAGGCGGCACTCGACAACGTGACGATCACGGCCCGGCTGCGTGAAGCGCAGGACAATGGACTGGCTACGGCGAGCGTGGTGGAGCAGGGCTCGCGCGCCTATGACATCGCCGAGTTGCGCTTCCGCGAGGGGCTCTCGACCCAGACTGAGTTGCAGGATGTGCGGCTGCAGCTCGAGCAGGCCCGCGCCAACCAGGCCCAGGCAGCCCGCGACCTCCAGGTGGCACGGCTGCGCTTGACGCTGCTCCCCTACCTGCCGCTTGGCACCGCGGACGGCATCGCCGCGACGACATCGTCAGTGACGAGTACCGGCACCGCGACCCAGACGCTGTCCGGCGCCGTCACGTCGCCGGGACGCTGACACCGCAATGACATCCTTCACGGCACCAGCAAGGAAGAGCCCGATGAAAGTGTGGAGTGCAAGAGCAGCCGTCGTGACCTCGCTGGTCGCGGGCGCGGCCTTCATGGGGTGCCGGGCGCAGAAGGCCGCCGACGCCAGCGAGAGCCTGCCCCCGGTGGTCATCGGGCCGGAAAACATCGCCGTGGTCACGGACACCACGCTGGTCGATGGTCCTCCCATCTCGGGGGCGCTGAGCGCGGAGCGGGCGGCTCGCGTGCGCTCCGAAATGGGCGGATCGGTGCTGCAGGTCTTCGTCGAGCCAGGCCAGGCGGTGAAGGCGGGCCAGGTGCTGGCGCAGATCGAGCCCCAGTCAGCGCGGGAGCAGGCCGCCTTCACCGACGCGCTGGTGCGCAGCCTCCAGAATGACCTGCGGCTGCAGCAGCGAAACCTGGAGCGGGACAAGCGACTGGCCGAGGCGGGTGCGGTGTCGGCGCGCGCGGTTGAGGCCGACTCGCTCGCGGTATCGCAGTCCGAGGCCGCGCTGGCCGAGGCCAACGCCCGGCAGGTGGTGGCGCGACGCGTCCTGGAACGGTCCACGGTACGTGCGCCCTTCGCCGGGATCGTCAGCGATCGCACGATCAGTGTGGGCGACGTCGTGAAGGACGGCACGGAGCTCTTCACGATCATTGATCCCTCGAGCCTTCGGCTCGAAGGACAGGTCCCGGCCGATGCACTCCGCCGGCTCAAGATAGGCACGCCGGTGCAGTTCACCCTGAGCGGCTTTCAGGGCGATCGCCTCACCGGGCGCGTGAGCAGCATCTATCCGTCCGTCGACCCGGCCACCGGCCAGGTCAAGATCCTGGTGGCGGTGCCGAATCCGAGGCAGGAACTGGTCGTCGGGCTGTTTGCCGAGGGGCGCGTCATCACGGCCTCGCGCAAGGGACTGACGGTGCCACAGGCGGCGCTCGACCTGCGCGGTGTCCGGCCCACCGTCGTGCAGCTCAAGGGCGGGCGTCTGCAGCACACCGAGGTGACCACGGGCCTCGAGGACACGGTGGCGGAGCAGGTCGAGATCACCACTGGCCTGGCGGTGGGTGACACCATCGTCCTCGGTGGCGCGCGCGGCATTCCCGAAGGGACGCCGGCACGGGTCCAGGCGATCGCGGAGCGCGGTACCGCTTCGGCGACACAGTAAGGAGCGACCCATGTTCATCTCCGATTTCGCAATCAAGCGACCGGTCATCACGGTCGTCAGCATGCTGGCACTCGCCGTGGGTGGCATCATCGCGCTGCTGAAACTGCAGACCGACGAGTTCCCCGACGTCGCGCCACCGTACGTGTCGGTGGCTATTCCCTACCCGGGTGCCGCGCCAGAAACGGTGGAGAAGGAAGTGCTGGACCCGGTGGAAGAGGCGATTGCCTCAATCAGCGGGGTCAAGAAGGTGAACGGCCGGGCCGAGGACGGGTTCGCGTTCATCCTGGTCGAGTTCATCTTCGAGAAGCCCGTCTCCGAGGCGACCCAGGATATCCGCGATGCCATCTCCGGCATCCGCAATGACCTCCCGGCGGAGATGGAAGAACCGATCATCAAGAAGCTGAACGACACTGATCGGCCGATCGTGTCGTTGGCCCTTGCCTCCGATCGGCTGTCGCCCGCCGAGCTCACCCGGCTCGCCGACCCGGGAATCACGCGCGAGCTGCGCGCGATTCCCGGGGTCGCCGAGGTGCTGGTGACCGGCAAGCAGGAACGCGAGCTCACGGTGGAGCTCAAGCCGGCGGCGCTGCAGGCCGCGGGCGTCAGCGTGTCGCAGGTGGTGCAGGCGCTCCAGGCCCAGAACCTCGCGGCGCCCGTTGGCCGTGTCTCGGGCCAGTACGACGAGCGGTCCATCCGCCTTCGCGGGCGCTTGCTTGGTCCGGCGGACTTCGCGCAACTGGTGGTCGCAGAGCGGGGCGGGGCGCTGATTCGCCTGGGCCAGGTGGCCGAGGTGAAGGACGGCACCGAGGAGCAGCGGACCCTGGCGCTCTTCAACGGCACCGAGTCGGTCGGCATCGACATCAAGAAGACCAAGGGCTACAGCACCACCGACGTGTCGGCCAGGCTGCTCGAGCGCGTGGAGAAGCTGCAGAAGACCCTCCCGGCCGGTACCACCATCAACGTGGTAAGGAACTCGGGCGTGCGGGTCGCGGCGGCCGTGCGGAACGTACAGGAGACCCTGGTCGAGGGCGCCATCCTGACGGTGCTGGTGGTGTTCGTATTCCTCAACTCGTGGCGGTCCACGGTCATCACCGGCCTCGCGCTGCCGGTGAGCGTGCTCGCCTCGTTCATCGCCGTGTGGGCCTTCGGGTTCAAGCTGGAGACGATGTCGCTGCTGGGCCTGTCACTGGCCATCGGCATCCTGATCGACGATGCCATCGTGGTGCGCGAGAACATCGTGCGACATGTGGAGATGGGAAAGGATCACTACACCGCCGCGCTCGAGGGCACCGACGAGATCGGTATGGCGGTGGCAGCCACGACGTTCTCGATCCTTGCCGTGTTCGTGCCCATTGGCTTCATGACGGGTGTGGGCGGGCAGTGGTTCAAGCCGTTCGCCCTCACCCTTGCCTGCTCGGTGCTGGTGTCGCTTTTCGTGAGCTTCTCGCTCGATCCGATGCTGTCGGCCTACTGGCCCGATCCGCACGTGCCCGAGGAGAAGAAGGCCTGGATCACCAAGGTGCTCGACCGCTTCAACGCCTGGTTTGCGCGGGTGGCCGAGGGCTACAAGGGCGTGATCGGATGGGCGCTCGACAATCGCACCGCCATGATGGTGGTGGCGCTGGGCTCGTTCCTGTCGTCGTTTACGCTGCTGGGGAAGGGCGTTCCCGGATTCCTCCTGGCGCTGGCCGGGATCCTGTTGATCATGTGGGCAGTAACGGGGCACCGCCCCGTGATCGTGCGCATCGGGGGTTTCCTGTTGGGCCTGGCCATCGCCGTGGTTCCGCTGGCCGCGATGGGGGGGGCACCGTTCGCGGCGGCAGCTATGCAGTTCGTACCCGAGTGGCGCAAGGTCGGCGTCGGCTTCTTCCCGATCGATGACCGGTCGGAGTTCAACGTGTCCATCGAGACACCGCCCGGGTCCAACCTTTCCTACATGCGGGCGAAGGCGGAGGCGGCCGACCGGATCATCCGCGCGCGGAAGGATGTCCGCTACACCTACATCACCCTGGGCGACCCGACGTCGAGCGCGGTCGATGTGGGGCAGATCTACGTCCGGCTGGCCGCGAAGGGCGATCGCAGGCTCGGGGCTGAGGCCATTGCGGCGGAAATCCGCAGCGAGCTGGCGCAGCTGGGCGGAGTGAAGATGGCGGTGTTCACGAACGACTTTGGCGGGGGGCGCAAGCAGCTCCTGCTGCAGATCAAGGGGCCCGACCTCGCCGCGATCAACGTGGCAGCAGAGCAGGTGCGGTCGGTCGTCGAGCGCACGCCCGGCGCCGTCGACATCTCTCTCTCGAGCAAGGGGCAGCGGCCCGAGCTGACCGTGGACCTCGATCGCGGCCTGGCCGGCTCCCTCGGGCTCAC
>JANNSD010000178.1:0-7054 GCA_031402225.1 Gemmatimonadota bacterium
GCAACTTCGATCTCCCCGTCGCGCTCGGCCTTCAGCTCGCGGATCGCGCCCTCAAGATCATCCTCTATCAGCCTGGCGTTGGGGCCGACCGACTTCAACGAGCGCGACACGACCCATTTCGGCTGTTTCCGCCACGCCGCCGCGAAGGCGAGTTCCTCTTCATCCCATTCAGGATGATCGCCGTCCCAGTAACGCATGACCTCATACATTTGGCGACCGTACACACTGCCCGCCTGCCCCTGAGCCTCCTCGATGAAGTGGCGGAAGAGCGTGGGGCTTGGCGCAAACGCCATATGGTCGACGTAGCCGTCCAGGGACTGGTTCATTCCGAACACGAGCCTGGCCATGCCCACTTCCTTTCCTTACGCGGCACATCCGCGCGGTCCTGATTGCGGTATGCGATCGGTTGTAAGAGAAAGCCGGATTGGTATCCCGTCACGACAATCCCAGCGACAAGCAGAAAGTCATTCACAGCTTGACCGAAGCAGCTATCGCTCTGATGCCCTTGCCTGGCCCGCACAGGCTGCATCGGCGCACTTCTTTAGCGGCGGAGGAGGCGCTTCAACCAGCAAGTCGAGGAGTGCGACCTCGTCCTGGTCCGTGCCCCGGCGGTATTGAAGGATACCAACCGCAACAAGTGCGCGGGTCACCCCAAGCTGGTTCCCCGCTTGGCGATAGTCTACCTGGTAAACACCCTGTCCCGTCCAGCGACGGTGAAGGAACAGGGAATCGCATTCCCAGAAGATGAACCACTTGTCCTCCATCTGCCTGGGTACGAGACCCCGGCGGAGGAGGTCGGCCTCAGCTTGACATCGGGAAACCATTTGGTATACTAAACCATATGGTAGTAGATTGCTCGCCCCGACTGGACCTCGTCTTTCACGCGCTGGCGCATCCCGCGCGCCGCGCGATCATCCGTCAACTCGCCGGCGGAGAGTGCAACCTGAGCGAGCTCGCGTCGCCCCTCAGGATGACGTTCCCCGCCGCCACGAAGCACGTGCGCGTGCTGGAGGCGGCGAAGCTGGTCCGCCGCCGCGTCGTCGGGCGGGAGCACCTCTGCCGCCTGCACGCCGCGCCGCTGAAGGACGCGACGCTCTGGACCGAGCAGTTCCGCCAGAACTGGGAGGCGCGATTCTCGGCGCTGGACTCGTTGCTCGACGAGATGAAGTCCGAGGAGCAGTCGCGCAAGCGCCGATCCTGAGCGATTCCAGTCCATTCACTTACACCCGACGACAAGGACCACACCATGAACTCCCCTGCAGGCCTTCAGATCTCCACGCCCGCGGACGCCACGATTGTCCTCACCCGCACGTTCAACGCGCCGCGCCGGCTCGTGTGGGAGGCGTTCTTCACCCCGGAGCGGATGCGCCGCTGGATGCTTCCGCCCCCGGGCTGGACCCTGACCGTGTGCGAGTGCGTGCCCCGCGTGGGCGGCGCGCTGAGCGTGGCGTGGAAGAGCGACGAGGCCGATCCGGCCATGACGCTCCGGGGTGTGTTCACGGAAGTGGTCCTGCACGAGCGCATCGTTCACACCGAAACGATGGCGCTGGGTTCCGGTCAAGTCATCGGCTCGCTGGTGGAGCAGCACGAGTTTGCCGAGGCGGGCGGCGTCACGAACATGCGCATCACCCAGACGTACGACTCGAAGGAGTCCCGCGACGGCGCGATCGCTTCGGGTATGGACCAGGGGATGGAGTCCTGCTACCAGCAGCTGGAAGCCTTGCTCGTTCAGCCCGTTTAGCGGCCTGGCAGGGCAACCCCGCCGACAGTCAGATCACCTGGCCGGCGGCGGTGGTCATTTCCGCGAGTACATGCCAAGGACAGGCTGAGACATGTGTCCTGCCTACGCAGCCAAAAAACGGAGGGCCGCCTAACGCGTTGCACATGTGCTGCGGCCGCGGTGGCGGCGCGAGCGCGGCGACTGAACAGGCTTCTAGCACGGGCCGCGCTCGTGCCGCACCAAGGGCCGCGGCCGACAGGTCACCATGTGCTTGTTGGTCCGCACCATGATTCAGTCCAGTTCAGCAAATACGGCATCGTCGAGGTCGAACGTTTGACGAGACTTCAGTCCGAGCTCCAGTTGCTCGCACATATCAAGCAGCTTCTCACCGTCAATGAGCTCTATGGGAGGGGCGCCGTCGCGTGTCGCCTCCCGACGTGCTTCGGCTGTAAAGGTGCCTGTGCTGATGATGATCCCCTTGTCAGCGCGACCTGTCATGGAGCCACGAAAGTCCCGCACGTGGGAGGGTGTGACACTGGTAGTGCCGGTATAGCGCTTGCACTGAAACAGGACCTTGAAGCTCACCAGCGGATTCACTTGAAGGATGCCTATTCCGTCGATGCCACCATCTCCGCTCTTTCCAGTGACTGTGACCTGCTCGAACCCCGCCTCACGAAGGAGGCGTTGAGCGAACCGCTCAAATGCCCCTGGGGTTAGTGCGCGAAGTTTCTCAGACAACTGGGCGCGGTAGGACTCGGGGGTGTCGCCTGCAGGCGGGAGGCTGGTCGCGCCTTTCTCCTCTGGCTTTGGTGTGTCGACGAACTGTTCTTGGACGACTTTGAATGCAGCTAGAGCTTGAGTGTGTGACATTGGCACTGCGCTCCGGCCCTTGTCGGTAAGGCTCCACACCCCTCGCTTTGATGAGTCAATCGCGCCGACCTTGACAAGGTAAAAGCGTGCCCATGCCACTTGGTTACGAAAGCGGGACTCTCCGTTACTCGTCGTTTCGGCGAGCTCGGCCTCAGAAAGTTTGAGTGCGACCGAGACGCGATCGGCGACCTCCGCCGGTCGGCCTGAGCCACCAAGATCGACGAGCGCTTGGAGTGTTGGACCGAAATAGCGCACGAAACGCGGACCCGCCGGTTCTTGGCTCATTCACTCTCCGGTTGTCGATCGGTGCGGCCTAACGCGTTGCACATGTGCTGCGGCCGCGGTCGCGGCGCGAGCGCGGCGACTTACCAGGCTCCTAGCACAGGCCGCGCTCGTGCCGCAGATCCGCCCGCGGCCGCCAGCCACCAGACCCCTATATCCAGTATAGGTCGGTCTATCACGACGTGTGCCCTTACCGTGCCCGCCTTGGAGCGGGCTTTTTCGTGCCCCGTCGCGGTGGTGGCGTGGCACCTCCACCGGTGTCCGTCGCATCCAGCGCTCGGAGCAGCACCTGCCGGGCCCAGGTGGCGGCCTCGAGGTAGTCCGCCTCGGCGACGCGCTGCAGGCGGGCCCGGTCCTGCTGGGTAAGCCGGATCATCACGTTGGTGGACTTAGTGGCCATGGCTCGGTGATTGTTCGGGTAGTGACGGTCTTAGCGTTGCTGTACATTGCTGTTGTTGGCTCGCCGGAGCAGCTGATGGCGCGTTACGAACAGCAACGGGTACTCACCGCACAGATGGCGGCGGTCGTCGGCGTGGATGCGGGCAAGTTCGCCCACGCCGTGGTGGTGCAGCGCCCCGATGGCTCCCGCGCGCCGCCCGTGATGGTCCCGACGACCCGCGCGGGCTTTGAGGCGGGCCTGGTCACGCTGCAGCAGCTGACGGGCCAGGCTCCGGCGCCCCGCGTGCTGATCGCCATCGAGTTCGCCGGCTACTACGGCTTTACCTTCGCCCACTTCCTCCGCGCCCACGGCTATCCCGTCGTCAGCGTCCTGCCGGCGCACACCAAGCGCTTCAAAGATGTGGTCCACGGCCAGCCCCTCAAGAGTGACCCCAAAGATGCCCAGACGGTGGCCGAGTTGGCGACCCAGGGCTTCTATGTCGCGTTCCCCTTTCTGGCGCCACCCTACGCCCGGCTCCGCTACCTGGTCAGTGGCCGGGAACGGCTGAGCCTCCAGCGGCGGAGCCTCATCAACCGGGTGCGGAGCCTGCTGCAGGTGGTCTGGCCGGAGTACGAGCAGATCTTTCTCCACCTGACCAAGCGGACGCCCTTCGCGCTGCTGGCGGCGTTCCCCGGCCCGCAGGCCTTCCTCGCGGCGTCACGCTCCCGGGTCATGACCGTCCTCCGGACGGCGAGCCGCGGGCATCATGGGGACGACACCTACACGCGCCTCCGGACGGCGGCGGAGCAGACCCTCGGCCTCCCGGGCGCGCAAGCCACCCTTGCCCTGGAACTCGAGCTGCTGCTTGCGCAGTATCGGCTGTACGAACAGCAGATCGACCGGCTCGAGGCCGCGATGGTCGAGGCCCTGCGGCCCCTGCCTGAGGCGCTGTGTCTGCAAAGCATTCCGCTGGTGGCGCCGGTCACGGCCGCCGTGTTCCTGGGCTCGATCGGCGACCCGCGAGCTTACCACTCGGCCCACGAGATCCTGCGTGTGGCCGGCCTGTCGCTCGTCACACGGCAAAGTGGCCGGTTGAAGGGCCGCACCCGGGTCTCCAAGCGCGGCCGACCGGTGCTCCGCCAGCATGCCTACATGTTCGCGGTGCGGAGTATCCGGGTGGGTGGGCTCTTCCGCGCCGAGTATGAACGACTGCTCGCCCACGGGAAGGCGACTACCAAGAAGAAGGCGGTGGTGGCGGTGAGCCGGTCCGGGTTGAAGCTGTTGTGGAGCATCGCCCGCGACCAGCGCCTCTTCACGCCCGATCCACCCGAGCGCAGGAGAACCCTGGTGCCCGCGTGAGGCAGGCACCCCTTGGCAGGGATCGGGACCAGGGCCGTTCGACCAGCGCAGTGACGCAGCCCGGTGCTGGCGTCCGCTTACAGAGAGGCCCCCGATCCTGAGTGTCCGCTCCAGTCTCCGATAGCGGGGTGTCGACGGGGACGCTCACCAGGAGCGTCCCGCGTCCAAGGTCCTGAAAGGATGCGAGCTACGCGGACCCGCGCCAAGTGCTGCTGCTCTTTGACAACCGAACCCCAGGGGGCCTGGGTCCGAACAAGCACCCGACGGCCCGCGCGTCCCTCACCAGACCCGACCTGTCCCCCGGCGCGGATCCAATAATCCGGCTGACGGTCCCGCGTCCTATCTGAGACCCGATCGCGCCGGGGGCCTCAAGCTCTCGCAAGCCAGGCAAGGGCGCACACAACGACGAGCGTTCCGATGGCTGTCGCCAGCAAGGTCGCCTGCCTATACCGATTTCCTGTACGGGTGAACTCAAATGACCTCAGCAACCGCCATGCGCGCATGGGGCGTGTCGTGTCCAAGCGATTCCGACCGGCAGCCCACGCCAGAGCCCAGACGATCGCGACGACGGTTAGCATCGAGCCTAAGAGGACCCAGCTCTTCTCGTATGGCGTCATTTGGCCGAGGATCTGACTAGGGTACGCACTGCCCGCCCTTTGCGCAGGCAATGCCGGCCGGCGCCGCCAGAGGCACAGTAATGGAGCCGGCGGACACTTGAACGGGGATTGGACTGGTGGAGTAGCCCAGATGAAAAGTCACGCCGACCCACTGTGGGCCAGCCGGGCCATGCGAAGCATTGACACTGACCCCGAAATGCGCACCAAGCCCCACGTCGAGCGACACGGGGACATTGCCTGGTCGCACCGGATCGTTGACCCCCACATCTAGGCTGGCGCCGTACTGGGACGCCCCGAACACGCCGCCCACCTGGGTCCCCTGAGCTCCGATGGTCGTGTTCACGTTTCCCGTCGTCACAGAAAGGGCCACACTTACGTCGCGCTCAGCCGGACGGGCCGCTGCCTCCTCCTGGGCAGACTTCAATGCGCCAGGTCCTACCAGCGTCAAGCCCTGCGTCACGCTACAATGAGGGCCATCATTCGAATCAAACGGCGGGCACAGACCAAAGGGATCTGTATAGGAAATGTGCTTGTTATGCGGCGCCAAGGCATTGATATTTTGCTCGGCCAATTGCTTGGAGGATGCCTTGGATACGCCCACGCCGCTCAAGACCGAAGCACACAACCTGATCGACCGGCTTCCTGACGATGCCTCGTGGGATGATCTGATGTACCAGATCTATGTGCGCCAAGCGATCGAGGCTGGCGTCCGTGATGCCGATGCCGGGCGTGTCCTCCCGCACGATCAGGCTGTTGCCCGACTCCGCCGACCGGCGTGACGCCGGTCGTTTGGACCGAGCACGTGCTCGTCCAGCTTGAAGCCATCCGCGACCACATCTCCAAGGTATCACCGGTCTACGCCGACCACACGATTGCGCGCATTTTTGCACGCCAGGCACAGATCGCACGCTTCCCCGAGTCTGGCCGTCGGGTCCCGGAGGCTGATGACCCCGCAATCCGTGAAGTCATCGAGTGGCCCTACCGCGTGATCTACAGGGTGCATCCGGACCACGTGGAGATCCTCGCGGCCGTGCACGGTCGGCGCGGCGACCTCGGAACGCTTTCACCGTAGACCAAGCCGCATAACGCATTGTACCGCATAAGAGCCCGCGGCCGACAGCTCACCATGTGCTTGTTATGCCGCACCGTTGAGATACTTAATCACCCGGTCGTGGGCTTCAGCTAGCGTGCCCCATTGGCCACCGCGCGCCAGGGAGAACGCGTCATCCAAACCGAAGACGTCTTCACCAATGGGCAATGCGTTGAGATCGCCATTGACCGCTGCGGCATTGAGCCAGCGGGCGGCCTGCTCGCTGCGGTTCATGTCAGCACCGATCCACTTGCGCAGATCTTGCAGGGCAACGCGCAAGGCGGCCGCCTCATCGTGGGATCCGGGAACGGCCGCCAGGAGCGCCGCCATCTCACCTGGGTCTAACTGGCCGCCCAACGAGACGTCAAGAAGTGCGGCAGGCGGGGCATCGTTGCCGGCAATGATTGCGTCCGCCCAGAGCACCGCGGTACTCACAGGTAGCCACCCCCAAGTGATGCCAAGTCTCAACCGCGCCGCTTCGGTCTTGAGCAGATCTACGCTCATGGTTGATCCTATGCCTGCGGCATAACGCGTGGCACATGTGCTGCGGCCGCGGTGGCGGCGCGAGCGCGGCGGCTCAACAGGCTTCCAGCACGGGCCGCGCTCGTGCCGCGCCAAGGCCCGCGGCCGACAGCCACCATGTGCTTGTTATGTGGCCGTAGCCAGCCTCAGAGCTGCCACGGAGCGCCGAGCAGGACGAGCAACAGCGCCATGCCGCTGAGAAACCACAGGAGCAC
>JANNSD010000179.1:0-9384 GCA_031402225.1 Gemmatimonadota bacterium
CACGCGTACGAGCGACAGTCGGGGATGTTCCGCTTTCCGCCCGTGAGATGAGCCAGAGGCCGGTCGCCGAGCGGGGCTTGGTTGCCCCGCTCTGTTACCACCTTAAGTCATTGTATATCAATGTGTTATTGCAGTAAGTCTGGTGGATGGCTTGCGTGGCAGAGCAATTGAACATATATCTAGGACGAGGTGAATATCACGGCCTAGGTAAATATCACGGCCAAGATAACTTGCGAATAGCAACCGGTCTCGACCTGTGCATAAGCCATCAAGAGTCCACATCCGCGAATCGGGACCCATCGCTGAACAGGCGGAGGCGTTCGCCTTCCGGGTATTCACTGATGCGGGCTGGCGCGTGCAGAGACCTAAGGGTCCAGATGCGGGCACCGACCTTCTCATGGACCGACAGGGCGCCTCGTACGCCGTTGAGATAAAGGCATCGCGCGAAGGAAGGAGCGACCGCCTTATCCAGCTCTGGTCACAGGCCTGGCTCCAGGCTCAGAAGGGAGCTGGTAGCCGCCAGCCATTGGCGGTAGTCGTCGCCCCAAAGATCCCCATTCGCGCCGCGCAGAACGTGCTGCGCTTTGTCCAGCGGTATGTGCCCAATGCTGCGGCCGGCGTCATGGATTTCAATGGCCTCCGCCTCTTTCAGGGGCTCCATCTCGAGGACCTCAACGCCGAGAGCCATCGGCGAGTTCCCGACGGCCTGCGCGAACACATCCCCGCGTCGAACCTGTTCTCCGACCTGAATCAATGGATGCTGAAGGTGCTGTTGGCCCCCGAACTGCCGGAGCACCTTCTCGCAGCGCCAAGGGAGCGGTATCGCAATGCGCTCCAGCTTGCGAAGGCAGCTGCGGTCTCTCCAATGAGTGCGCACCGCTTCGTCAAGGCACTCGAGCGAGATGGCTTTCTCCACGAATCATCGAACTGGTTGGAACTTGTGCGGAGGGAAGAACTGTTCCGCGGGTGGCAGTCGTCCGTCTCACGCCGAGTCAGGGAAGTACCCATGCGGTTCCTGCTCCGCGGCAATCCGCGCGTCGAACTGAAGCGCATGCTGGGGGACCGGAAGGGATGCCTGGCGCTGTTCGCCGCCGCAGAAGCCCTGCACCTGGGATTCGTGGAGGGAGTGCCGCCCCATGTATATGTGCAGCAGCTCGGTTCCGGGCCCTTGCCCTGGCCCAACGTCGTGCGCGCGGGACAGGGGGAGTCTCCCGACTTCATTCTGGCACAGCCGTTGGCGCCGCAGTCAGTCTTTCGCGGGGCGGTAGCCGTGGACGGCATCCTGGTGAGCGACATCCTGCAGGTCTGGCTCGACAGTGCCAGCCATCCATCGAGGGGCAGGGAGCAGGCGGACCTTATCCATCGCCGAATCATCAAGCCCTTGATCCACGGAAGCGTAACGCGTGCATGACTTCGCCGAGATCGCGCGGCTCATTGAGGCACTTCGTCCCTGGCATGGTGACCTTGTCTTCGTGGGTGGTTGGGCGCATCGTCTCTATCGCTTTCACCCGAGCGCTCTGCAGCCGTCATACCAAGCCGTTCGGACTCGGGATGCTGACGTGGCCTTCTCCCTTCAGGCTCGGCTCAAGGGAGACATTGCCGAGGCCTTGCTGGAGGCTGGTTTCCGCCAGGAACTGTCGAGCGAGCATGAGCCGCCGATTTCACAGTATCGACTTGGAGCCGAGGACGAAGGCTTCTACGCCGAGTTCCTCACGCCGCTGCTGGGCAGTGATACTCGGCGTGACGGCTCTCTCGACGCAACGGTTGAGAAGGCGGGGGTCACCGCACAGAAGCTCCGCCACCTCGATCTCCTCCTGGTCAGTCCCTGGACGGTGAACCTCGGGCCGGAGACCGGGGTGCCTCTCGAGCGGACTGCAGTGGTCAGGCTTCCGAGTGCTGTCAGTTTCATTGCCCAGAAGCTGCTCATCCGGAGCATGCGCCTGCCGGACAAGAAGGCCCAGGATGCGCTCTACATTCACGATACCCTTGATCTTTTTTCGGGGAACCTCGCGGAATTGAGGGCCGAGTGGTTGGAAAAGCATCGACCATTTCTTTCAGGGCGGATCGCCGCGGAAATCGACCTCTTCATCCGAGAGCAGTTCAGCGTCGTGGATGATGTGATACGGAGGGCCGTCCGCATTCCGCAGGACCGGTCTCTTCCCGCTGAGCGCCTGCGGGCCGTTTGTGAGTACGGCCTGAGGCAAATCTTCGGTGAGCGCGACGCGCCATAGGTTTGTCGCCCTATGATCGGACGCCTCGTCTGCTGGGAGTTGGTGGCGAAGGGGTGTTCGTGCGGCTAACCTGAGGCAAAGCGCAGGTTCCAGCTCCAAGTCAGGAGGGAATTGTGATTGAGACCCTCGTTGGTGCCGCGGTTGGTGTTCTGACCATCTTGCTCGCGCGATTCATTCGTGGGGAACGCTGGGTGTATGCGGTGGGCCTGCTCACTCTGCCTGCCCTCTATGCCTCCTTCGCTCTTCGCGCCGGCGCGCCGGCTCTCGGCGTGAAGGAAATGATCTACGGTATTCCTTTCGTCGTCGCCGGCCTTGTTTTCGCGGTCGTCAGCGTCCGGCAGTCAGCGGTGGTGGTCGGTGTCTTCTGGCTGCTGCACGGCCTGTACGATCTGGTGCATAGTCAGCTCTTCGCAAACCCCGGCGTTCCCGCTTGGTATCCCGTCTTCTGTTTTGTCGTTGATGTTGTCGTCGGCTTGTACGTTTTGTGGCTATCGCGGCGTCTTCCCGATGCCAACCTTCGCGAGGCGTAAGCCGACGCGGAGGACCAGTTCTGGAAGCTCGTGAGGCGTTGACGAGTTCCCTGGTAGCGCTACCCCTCACCTGAACCACGACGGCGACTCGTGTTGCTCCGGCTGTTCCTCCGTCGAGTTCGTCAGGTTCGTGGCCCCGGTCCCGTCAATGTTGATCGTCCACAGGTCCGCTTCCCCCGCCGGTGCGTCGTAGTAAACGATCTTCCGCCCATTCGGGCTCCAGCTCGCGCCCCAGTTCTCCAGCATCGTCAGCTCGACCACCTTCACCTCCCCGGAGCCATCGGCGTTCGCGACCCACCAGGCCGGTGGGAAGATGTCGGTGACGCCGGGCTCCCGAAGGAACAGGATGCGCGATCCGTTGGGCGACCAGTGCGGCCAGGCCGCGTTCGCAATCAGCTGGCGGGCATTGGCACCGTTGGCCGCCATGATCCACACCGCGTTCCCCTTCTGGAAGAGGATGGAATCGGCGCTCGGCGCCCAGGCGGGTTTGTCGCCGTCTCCCAGGCGCACCGGGCTGCTCCCGTTCGCGTTTGCGACCCAGATTTCCGTGGTCGCGGACGCCACGCCGAACGCGATCTTCTGTCCATCCGGCGATGACGTCGGATCGGTCTGCCACCCGGTGCTGATCTGGATGTGGTGGGCGTTGCTCGCGTTCGCGTCGACGGAGAAGATGGCAACGCTCGGCCCCGTCGTGACGGTGCTGTAGTAGAGCTTCGTCCGGTCCTGCGTCCATTCCACGTCCTTCGCCCACTCGTCGTTCACCAGCAGCAGCCGGTCGGTGCCATCACCCCGCATCGTATACAGCTTGATCCCATCAGTGCCTGCCAGGTTCGCCCGCCACGCAATCCGCTCGGCGGGGAGCGTCAGGCTCGAACATCGCACGTTGAATCCCACCTGCGTGGTGGCGCCGAGGGTCACCGACGCCTGGAGACGGGCATAGCCCACGACGGTGCAATTCTCCGCCACGCCCGTGAGGGTCACACTGCGCGCCCCCGCAGGGAAGTCCCAGCTCAGTGTAGATCCGTTGCTGGCAACCGCCTGCGGTCCATTGCCCACATCGATGAAGTATCCGTCCGCATCGATGTCGTCCCCGGTCGTCGTGGCGCCGGCTCGGAGTGTCCCACTCGTGGGATTGTTCACCTGCACCGTCACGCCCGCTGATGTCGTCTCGTTCCCGGCGGCGTCGCGCGCCACCGCCGTGAGGGTATGCGCGCCGTTGGTGCCGTTGGCCGAGTTCCAGCTGTAGGAATAGGGTGCCTCCGTATCGGCTGTTCCGAGCGCCCCGCCATCGAGCCTGAACTGCACCGACGTCACTGCCTTGTTGTCGGCGGCAGTCGCCGTCACGGCAACGATGCCGAGAACCGAACTCGGGGCAGGGGCCGTGATCGAGACTGTGGGCGCCTCCGTGTCGGGATCGTCGACCGGCGGATCGTTCTGTCCGCCGCTACCACCTCCGCAGCCGCTGAGCCAGGCGGTCAGCACGAGCAGTCGAGGAATGTTCCTGTTCCAGCGTGAGGGGCAGGCGCACTCTGGCCGTGGACGCACGCGTGGCTCCTTTGCGGAGACGGTGGCAGGGGAGATGTCCTTGGATGCTATGCGCCGTTACGGATAAGCGCTAGCGTCAGTCTTGGGGCATAGGTCGATCGTCCTATGCCAGCGTGGTCCGGCCTGACCCCGCAACCGAACCCGGTCATACTGTGCGATTCTAGTCACTACCCGGCGTCTGTACCTCCTTGTACCGTTGTTGCTGTAACTCCACCCCTCAGCACAACCGGGAACGAATGCGTTCACCCTGGCTTGCCCTGGCTCTCGCGCTGGGCGCGTGCGGCGGCGACGACAGCCCCTCCGATGCGCCCTTCCGCCAGCCCGTACTCGCCTGTACCGTTGCCTGCAAGCTCGAGATAATCCTCCAACGGCGATGAACCATGCCTCTCGTTTCCCAGCTGCTTCCCATTGCTTGCGTAGCGCTGGCAGCGCTGCTGTCGGCGTGCGGTGACTCCAGCGAGCCGTCCGGTACCGGCAGGCCGACCCTCACGATCCTCTCGGCGCCCTCCACCGCCGTCTCTCCCTACGAACCTTATCCCGTTCCATTGCGGATCCTGGTTCGCGATTCGAGGGGCAGGGCCGCATCCGGCGTCCGAATAGGGTTCAGGTCCCCGCTGAATGGCTCGGCAATGGTCATCCTGTCGCGTACTGATTCGACCGATATGGGTTTGTACTACTCGGACACGACCGTTGCAGACGGCACCATGACCGCGCTGGTCTGGGCCGAGGGGTTGGCAGGCCGTGCCCTGGGGGCCCTGTACGTCTCCGATATTGCGCTGGCTGACACACTCGAGTTCGACATCGTTCCGGGGCCGCCGGCGGGCGTGCGCATGCTGACGCGCGATACCGCCCTGCGTGTGGGCGGCACCGGCGCGTTGCGCGCTCAAGTCATCGACGCCTGGACGAATCCCCGGACGGAAGCGCCGGCGTTCACGTCAGTGACGACTGGTCTGGTCTCGAGCAGCAGCAACGGGACCATCACTGGCCTCGAAATCGGCCGCGGCACCGTGATCACGACCTATGGCGCATTCGCCGACACGGCCCGGGTGAGCGTGGTCCCGCCCGGGCACCTCGCCGCGGTGCGTGAGTGGCAGAACACCGGCCAGAGCGAGGAGATCGTTACGCTCGATACCGACGGCGGGGGCATGCACGACCTGCGGAGCCGGCCTTTTTTCTGCAACCGCCGCCTCTCACTGAGCTGGCAGCCCGGTCATGACCGCCTCATTTTTGCGGACGCCAACGGCTGCGGCGACGAAGCCTCGATCTACCGCGTCACCGAGTCGGGGGCGGTCACCACGCTGCTGACGCCAGCAAACATTGAAGGCGACGGAGCGGAATGGCCCTCCTACTCTGCTGATGGGAACCGCATCTGGTTCACCCGGTGGCCCAACACCGGCACCGGCGAGCGGGAGATGTGGGAAGCCGGTGCGGATGGTGCATCGCCTGCCCAGTTCCTTCCCGATAGCGCCTACTGGCGCGACATCCAGCCCGCCGGCTCGCCGGACGGATCCCGCCTGGCCTTCGTGACGAACCGCACCGATCTCGACCCGTTCGTCCACAGGCTCGCGATCTACACCTTCGCGACGGGGAGTATCACCACCTTCGATATCCCGGCCGAGACACCCCGGTGGTCGCCCGATGGCTCGCAGATCGCCTTCGTCTGGGCCGGCGCGGTGAAGCTGGTGGGCCCGGATGGCACTGGATTGCGCACGCTTGCCCCCGGCCCGGGATTCACCTCCGGTCTCGATTGGTCGCCTGATGGCAAATGGGTCGTGGCCGGTGGGGAAGGGGGGCTCGTGTTGATCAACGTCGAAAGTGGCCTCGTGCTGCCACTGGCCTTCGATACTCGCCTCAGGGGTCCACGATGGAAGCCATGACGCGACATGCCGCCCGGCATCTCCTGCTCGCGGCCACCCTCACGGTTGCGGCCTGTTCCAGCACCGACGACGGGCCACCGCCGCCCACCGACTCCATCGTCGTCACGGGCGGGCCCAGGAATGGTCAGCTGACCATCGGGGAAGCATTCGAGCTCTACGCGGAAGTGCAGGATTCGGCGCACAAGCCGATCGGCTGCCTCTACCCCCTGAGGTGGACAAATTCGAATCCAGCCGCCGTCCGGATGCAGGAGAGTTTTCCGGGCGCCGTTCAGGCGTACGCCCAGGCAGTGGGCACGGCCGTGCTGACCGTCACCTGTGAACAGCTCAAGACCGCCGTGCCGGTCAAGGTGGTGCTTCTCCCGGTGGATTCGGTGGACATCCGTCCTGATTCCGCAGCCGCGGTCGTCGGCAACAAGGTGCAGTTCACGGCAACAGTCTACGACTCGGTCGGCCGGCAGCTCTTTGACCGTGCGATCACCTGGAGCAGTTCGGCGACCGGCACGGTCCGGATGGACGCTCAAGGTGAGGCAACGGCCGTCTCGGCCGGAACGGCCCGCGTCACGGCCACCAGTGAAGGCAAGTCAGCCAGCACGCACTGGGTATCGGTTGCAGCCACGAACAGCGACTGGAGTGCGGTCACCAGCGACTGGGTGACCTTTCAGGGCGACTCGATGCACACCGGTTTCGTGCCGGCCACCGTCGATGCACGCACCTTCCGCCGGCTCTGGCAGGTCTCACCTGGTCCCGACTGGCTGCACGCCGCCGTTGCGGTCGGCAGCTACGTCTATGTCACGACGCGCACATACTTTGGCCGGCAGTTCCTCTATGCACTGGACGCGGCCACCGGCGCCACGGTGTGGTCGCACGATTTCGGTGGAGTGGAGTCGGTCAATCCACCGGCGTTCGGCGCCAATGCGGTGTTCGTTCAGAACGGCGGACAGGATGACTCATACCTGTGGGCCTTTGAGGCGGCAACCGGCGCTGAGCGGTTTCATTCACCGTTCGTGAATCAATACACCCACTTCTTTGCCCCGGTATTCTCGGGCGGGACCGTCTATGCGGGGGGAGGGTATGGCGCCGGTGTGTATGCATACAACGCGCTTACTGGCGCCCAGCTCTGGTTTACGGAACTCCCGCCGACGGGTGACTACACTCCGGCGGTACGTGATGGACAGGTATACGCCCATCCGGGCTACCCCAATTGGGGACCTGTCGCCCTGAGCGTGATGAGTACGTCCACCGGGACGATGCTCTTCGACATTCCGGCGACAGGACCGGGCGGCTCTTCCGGATATGGGCTCGGTTCCGCACCGGCCATCGGCGGCGATCGCGCCTACACTTGCAGTGACGGCCGCATTATCGCGTATGACCTGACGAACCGGAATGTTGCGTGGCAGAAGCTCGATACCTTCCACGGGCAGGTCACGGTAACGCCGTCGGCGCTGTACGTGTACAATGGCGATCGCGTTGAGGCGCGCGCCCCCTCCGACGGTCACTTCCTCTGGGCGTGGGCGCCCGCGAGCGGCCTCGACCACTGGGCCCAGGTCGTCGCCACGAACAATCTGCTCTTCGTCTCCACCACCGGCGCCACGTATGCGCTCGATCTCGCGAGCCACCTGCCGATCTGGTCAACGCCGGTGAACGGCTTCCTTTCCATCAGCCGAAATGGAACCCTGTACATTGCCCAGGAAAGCGGTCAGTTGACCGCTGTAGTCCTGAAATAGGACGCTGGCCCCACGACCGCGCACATCAGGTCATTGCCGTCCCGGGATCCGCGGTCCCACTGCCGCGGACAAGTCCTGCCCTGTACCATTGGCTGCCACCTGGCTTGGGCCAGGAAGGCGGCAACAACCAACTCAGCAGTCATCAAGGCTCACATGCACCCGGCTCCGCTCCTTCGCGGCGTTCTCTTCACTTCCGGGCTCATCCTCGCCGCCTGTAGCTCCGACGGGCCCAGTGCGCCGCCGCCCGACAACAATGGTCCGGAGCCGATTGCACTCGCGATCGGCGACACCGTTCAACTCGCGCTTGCTCCGCTGCAGCGCCAGCAGGAGCTCTACATCAGGCCCTCGGCGACCACCGAGGTTGCCATCTACTTTCAGGCCGCCCCGACGCCCGCCCTCGTCCTCGATGCCATGATCGACTCGGCATATGTCAGCTACACGCTGCCGGCAACAGCCGGCCTGACGCTGCTGCAGAACCGCACCGAGCGGGTGATCATCCCGGCTGGCAAGACCTTGAACCTCACCGTCCGCCGCGGCGAGGATACGACGTCTGCGGTCAGCTTCCGCTTGTTCGCCTACCGGGTGAATCGCGCGCCGGAACATGGCCCCGCCACCATCACGCCTGGGGTCATTCGCAACGATGAGGACCTGGAAACGAACGCCGACATCGACGAGTACTCGCTCTCCCCGCTGGCGGGAAGGGAGTTCGTTGCGTATCTGGCGACCGTGGGGCCGGCCGATCCAGCCAACTTCTCACTCGAGTTCGCGGACGCATCCCAACCGGTCGCCTACAACGCTGTCGGCGTGAACGCCCCCTCGGCGGGCGTGCCCCTTGAGGACAACGCGAGCGGGAGCTTCAAGGTGCCCCTCACGGGGACGTACGTCGTGAGGGTCACCGCCAGCATGGTCAGTGCGCGGCCGCGATACCAGTTCCTGGTTCGGCCGCTCGTTCGCGCTCCCGAAACCGCGCCGGATACGGTGGGTACTGATGCGCTGATCAGCGAGTCACTCGATTACACCGGCGACGTGGACGAGTTCACCATTCACGGACCGGCCGGCGGTCAGTTCAACCTCCTCTTCGAGAGCGACACCGCCGCCATGATGGGTGCCGAGCTGGTCACCTTTGGCGATGGCGTCCCCGCGGCACGCGCCTGGCTCGGGGGCGACGCATGGAATGCCGCCACGGGAATGCTCACCCTCCCGGCCAGTGGCAGTATCGATGTGCGCGTATCCCACGGCCACGCGTACGGCGTCATTGGACGGGGTCCGTATCGCATTCGCGTCGTCCCGGTCCTTCCCGGTCCGGAGACAGCCCCGGGTGTGCTCGCCGGCAGCGACAGCATCCTGACCGAATCCATCGAGCGATGGGCCGATCGCGATGAGTTCACCCTGAATTGGCCCGTATCCGGCATGGCCAACCTTTTCCTTCGCGCGGACGGGTCTTTAGGGGGAATGACGCTGGAGCTCACGGACCTCG
>JANNSD010000180.1:0-2656 GCA_031402225.1 Gemmatimonadota bacterium
TCCATGGCGGCGCTCGAGCTGTACCGCCACCGATACCCGGTTCCGGCCATGTATGACGATGTGGTGGGCGGCACTCACTACGACGGGTACGTCATCGAGATGAAACGGCTCCTGAAGGAGGAGCCGTCTTTCGAGCCCGCCATTGACTGGCTGGCCGAGACCCTGAGCGCGGAAGGCGACCGGGAACAACCCCGCGGGCTCCTGGTGCTCTTGCAATACATTGCCGACTCCACGGATGTCGCCGACCCCAGGCTGCAGCTCATCCTGGCGCGTGCCACACGACTCAATGGGGACCCGGCGCAGTCGGTACACCGCATCGATGCCTACCTGCGCGTTGGCGGCGACTCCGGAGTCGGTGACCTCGAGATGGCGCACTCACTCGCCTGGATGGGTGAACTCGAGAACGCCGCGATCGAGTACATGGCCGGCGCGCAGGTACGGACCATCGAGGCACGGGCCAACTATCGCCGCGACCTGTCCTGGGTGGCCAGGCCGCGGGAGCTGGCTCGCTATGACAGTCTGCCCGCGGATTCGGTGGGTGCATGGATTCGCCACTTCTGGAGCAAGCGTGACATGCAGGAGCTGCGTCCGGACGGCAGCCGACTGGAGGAGCACTTGCGGCGCTGGGTGTACGTGAGCCAGAACTTTCGCGTGCCGGACCCCGGGCGGCGCACGGCATACAAGGAGGTGTACATCCCGTACAGTGGCGCGCCGTGCCAGGAGAAGGCGGAGCACTCACTCGACGATTATGCCTACAGCGAGCCGGCGCGAAAGGGAGGCTATCGCACCTGGGAGCGGGTCTTCAACCACCGCGCCATCGTCTACATGAGGCATGGCGAGCCGACATACCGGATGGGCGGTGACTTCGCCGTGCTGCGCTACGCCACCGATGATCGGAGCAATCCGGCGCTGGAGAACTCTCCCCTGCGGGAAGCGGGGCCGCCGGGACCTGCGAGACCCAAAGGGCCAGCACAGATCGGGTTCGAGCGCGACGTCACCTGGGTCTACCTCATGGGCGGTGAGCTCCGCGTTTTCAACTTCGTCGGTAACCAGGCACTCGGGTCGAACACCGCGAGCACGCTCATCGTCGGCTCTCCGCCAAATCTCGGCGTCCTGCAGCAGCTCGCATCGTTATCCCCGATGTACGCCCACCTCGCCAATGAGGCTGAATGGAGCAGCTTCGGCAGCACGGTGATCCCGTATTCCTGCCAGCGATCGTACCTCGCTGCCGTCAGGCAACAGCGCGAGGACGCCGCTGTCGCGGTGAAGACGGACAGCTACCTGCGTCACTTCGCACACCCGATGCAGGCAGCAATCCAGCTCGCGGCGATCGGCCAGCCCGGGCGCGGCACGGGCGAACTGCTGGCCGTGGTCGCCGTGCGCACCGGCGAGCTGACCAGCGAGGCAGTGCCGGGCGACACCAGTGCCGTGCACCTCTGGTTGCGGCTGCAGGTGGCCGCCATCGACAGCCTCACTGGCGAGGCGGTGCGGATGGACACGGTCCGGCAATTCGTGAGCACGAAGGACATGGTGCAGCGCAACGCTTGGCTCTCGTTTATCACAAGGGTGCCGCTCGGTCCCGGCCTGCGCGAGGTGCGGCTATCCGTGGAGCAGGATGACGAACATGGCAGCGTATTCGCCGCGGCGATTGACCCAGCGGGTGACAACTTCTCGGCGAGCGATCTCGTGCTGGGCAAGGAGCACGGGTCCGTGTCGTGGCGACGAAACGACGCTACGGTGGCAGTGAGCCCGTTTACCTCCTACACCATCGGGGAGGCAGTCCCCATCTACTACGAGCTGTATGGGCTCCAGGGCGCGGGCACCTATCGCACCACCTTGTCCCTTCGCCGCTCCGGCAACACAAAGCTGACGAGCAGCCTGTCCTTTACCGACAAGGCGAGCGCACCCACCATGACATCGAACCGGGCACTCACGCTGAACAACGTGAAGCCCGGGGCGTACGACCTGGTCCTCACGGTGGAGGAGGTCGCCACGGGCCGGCGCCTGGTACGCCAGCGAGCGATTTCAGTGGGTGCCAAGTGAGCGCCCTTGACACCCGGAGACCGCGGCACGAAACTCCCCTGCATGAATATCCGCTCTTGGGACTTCTATTTCTTTACCAGCACCGGCGCGGCTCGAGCTGCGTCCGGTTCCGGTAGCGTGAAGTAGCGCGACCAGAACGGACCCCCTCGACGCCCCGCCGGCAACAGCCGGCGGGGCGTTCTCTTTGTCAGCACTATCGGTCGGTACAACACAGGAGCATCACCAAATGCGCGTAGCAATCCAGGGCACCCACGGGGCCTTCAGTGAAGCAGCCGCACGGCGCCGATGGCCCGACCTCGAGGCGGTTCCCTGCCGCGAAGTGGCCGACGCTGTGGCCGCGGTGCGCGAGGGACGGGCCGACGCCGGCTGCCTCCCGATCGAGAACTCGCTGATCGGTTCCGTCACCGCCACGTATGACCTGCTCCACGAAGCCTTCGGCGACGGTACGCTGGCACTGACGCATGAGACGCTGCTGCCGGTGCATCACACCATCATGGCAGTGAAGGGCGCCACAGTCGAAGGGATCAAGCGAGTCTACTCCCACCCGGTGGCACTGGGGCAGTGCCGTCGCTGGCTCTCGAAGCACCTGCCCAACGCCGAGCTGGTGAGCGCA
>JANNSD010000181.1:0-14093 GCA_031402225.1 Gemmatimonadota bacterium
TGGGCCCCGGCTGGGGCATGGGCTGGGGCATGGGAG
The DNA here is from genome assembly GCA_031402225.1 of Gemmatimonadota bacterium. GTDB lineage: Bacteria > Gemmatimonadota > Gemmatimonadetes > Gemmatimonadales > GWC2-71-9 > JAGGAG01. The sequence continues at coordinate 37 of JANNSD010000181.1, forward strand.
GCATGGGTATGGGAGGCATGGGCATGGGGGGCATGGGCATGGGAGGGATGGCGGTTTCCAACACGACCCCTGTCACTACCACCGACGCCTCGTTTGTGGTTGACCTGGTTGACGAGAAGTCCGGCAACACTGCTTGGCGCGCCGTATGGCAGGGGTCGCCGGGTTCGCGGGCGCCCAGCGAGCAGGAGATCAACACCACGATGTCGAGGATCTTCAACTCGCTTCCCCGGGTTCCCTGAGCCATCGGGGCACCGTTTACGCGCGAAGGGGCCCGCATCGAGTGATGCGGGCCCCTTCGCGTTGGCGCTTCCGGCCCCTAAAACTGCCCGCCGATCGCGAGAAAGAAGACGAGCCCCTGTCCCTGGTAGAACGGCTTGGCAGCACCAACCGCCAGCGCCCCGCCAAACAAGCCTACCCTCAAGTCGACCGAGCTCTGCCATCCGTTGCTCGCGGTCGATGCCGGCAGCGGCACACCGGTGGTCGAGTCGACCGCGGTCTGACCGGTAGCATCGTTAAACGCGTACCCGAGCGCCGTCACCGCCGCCTGCGCACCGGGATTCGAGATGCTGGTCGCCGCCCCCTGGTACCCGAAGGAGATGGACGGCAGCGACCGAGGCAACGAGAGCGCCCGGTTGATGGCTCCCCCGCTCAACGTGAAGAGCGGAATCGGGAGGGTGAGCCGCACCCGGGCGATGATGCCCCTGTTGCCAGCGAATTGCTTGTATTCGTAGCCTGGCAGGGCCACGGCGCCACCGACCTCGAAGAGCTGCTGGGGCGGGATGCTGTTACCCAGCGTGGTACCGGCCTCCACCAGGGCTGCGAGGAACGCGTGGGAGAAGTCCTTGCGGGCGACGGCCCGCGCCTGGATGCGCGAATAGTTCAGGGCACCAATGCCGCCATCGTACGTCACCTGAAGGCCCCATCCCTGGCGCACGAACTGAGGGCTGATGTCCGGATTGATATCCAGCCTGGCGCGAGTCCTGAAATAGCTCCCTTCAAAAATCCCGCGGTTCGGGCGCAGGTATCCCACCCACGGTGAGGTGGCGAGCACGCGCTCGCGTGGCCGGTCCTCGGTCCACCCCGCCTCGACCTGGATGCGTGACCCCCTGCGGACGTCCACGCGGTGCAACACCCTCACGGTGGCGCTGTAGCGCTCGACGTAGTCCCAGTTGTCGCGCGCGAGGAGTGCGCCCAGGGCGAAATTGTCGAACTGGTTGCGGAACTTGTTGGTGACCGCGAGAAACCGTCCTCCCCGTACCTCAAGCCGCGTGCGGCCATTGTCCCGGCCCACCGCACCGTCGTACATGATAGCGCCCGACCACCATGCCACGCCCGCGTTCGCGTGGAAAAAGGTGTAGCGGAGCTTGTCGCCCGGGATGTATGTGACGGGAAAGCCGGTGTAGATGCCCTCGACCCGGTTATACCGAACCAGGTCCTCCTCGTGGATGGTCTTGAGGAAGACTACCCGGCTCTTCCCCACCAGGACCGGCTGGCGCGCGCCGAGATCGAGGAAATCGGAGGCGTGGAAACGCACCGTTTCCTGGCCGAGGGGCTCGGCGAATGCGCTAAACCGCGATACGGAGTCGCGCGGCGCCGTTCGGAGCTCGAAGATCGGCGTGTCGTTGAAGGAAGTGGAGGCGCCGGTCTCGAGGTTGGTGGCAACCCGGTTCAGGAAGTGACCGGTGATGCGCAGCGCCGGCGCCGCTCCCTCGATGCCCTCGGGCAGCCCATGCCACTCGTAGCGCTGGGTGGCCGGCAACCAGGTGCCACTGGAATCGGGTGTGTTGACGAGCTCGAGAAAGTAGGGGGATGGAATGGTGACTGTAGCGAGTATCCTGGGCGCGCGGAACGGTTCGCCGGTGGAGATCAGCCTGGACCGGATGGCGGCGGTGTGCAGGGTGGCGGCATCGAGATCGATGAACCCGTCAACGAGCAGGTGCCGATCGGTCGGGACCTGTGACAGCGTGACCCGGATGCGGATGATGCGGCGCGTGATGCCGTCGGGAAAGGGCACCTCGAGGGTGTCCGCGCTGAGGAAGCGGTAGTAGCTCGCGCGGTCGCTGCCGAGGGGGTGGATCGCGTAGATGAGCGCCGGGTCCACGTCGGCAGGCAAGGGGTCCTCCACGTCGCCGGCGCCCTGCCTCCCGAAGATGGGAATGCGCTCACCGTAGGTCAGCGGCGAGATCCACCCGATAAGCAGGTGTCGCAGCCGCGATAGCGGCAGCAGGCTGTACCGGCTGCGAGCACCGACCTCACGCTGGATGAAGGGCCCGTTCCGCTCCCAGTGGACATCGGTCGCGACCTGCTGGATCGCGGTGGGCCCGTCGACGAAATCCTCGCGGACACTGATGATCGCCGCCTCGAGTTCGACGCGTGCCGAATAGGTGGCGAGCCGTCCGGGCACGCGGTTCACCTCCGCGGCACGCGCCACCAGCTCGCAGAGCGCGGCGGTGGCGCAGGTCGTATCGGTGACGGTGCCCTGCAGCACCAGGAGCAGCCCGAGTCCTATCATCGACAACGCCGCTGCCGCCGAATTGTCAGAGGGCCTTCCGCAGGCGGTAGGAGAGCCGGCGCGACCGCTCGGAGTACGCCGGAAAGAGCGCCCGCAACTGCGACTGGTTCTCCACCCATGTTGTCATCCCGAAGAGAAGGAACATCTCGGTATACGCCTGCAGCGCCCAGGGACCCGACACGATGAAGTTGGCCTCGCCGTCGAGGAAGATGCCCCGCGCATCCTTGTTCGGTGACCCAACGGTCAGGAACAATACCGCGCTGTCGCGCTGGGCGGGGGTGAGTTGTTCGAAAGCCCGCCCCAGCGCCGTCGCGTCCCCGGCGCGCGCCTGACCGGGCATGCCCATGTTGTCCGCCGAGTGGAGCACATCATGCCCGGACCGGAACTGCTCGCGCATGAACGTGTGATAGTCCGGCAGTGAGGCGATCGCCCGCATGGTGGAGCGGGTGAGGAACAACTGGGTCTTGGCGTGCAGCCGTGGCCGGCGATCGAGGCTGTCGTCGATCACCTGCTGCGGCCGGTACCCCGCGGCCTGAAGCCGCCCCGCCGCCGAGTCCAGGTCGGCCGTGAGCGAATCATCGAGCAGGAAGAGCTGCTGCAGCCACGGCGTGGCACTGAAGGTCGTCGCGACCTCGCGGTAGCGCGCGACGGCGTCGTTGACAGGCGAGGTACGGGTATAGATGCCGACGCGCAGTACGCCGGCACCCCGTGTCTCTGCGCCCAGGCTGTTCTGCACTTCGAGGAGGCGCCCGAACACGTCGATGCTGCGCGTCATGGTCGACCACGCGCCGCTTGGCGCGTTGTCCGCGGACGGCGAGACCAGGTACACGTGACAGCCACGCAGCACCGCCTCGACGAGGTGCGAGGCATAGGTGAGGCTGGTCCACAGGGGATCGGGGATGAGGATGGTGCTCCCCGGCGGCATCAGGGTAATGAGCATCATCTCCGCCACGCTGGCCCGCTTCCAGCCGAAGCCGACGTCATTGTGCACCTGGACCCCGCGCGCCGAGTAGCCGTTCGCCGCGAGGGCCGCCACGCGGCGGCCGTAGTCGGCGCTCAGCACCCGGGGCCGGAGTGACAGCGGGACCTCGTCGATCGTGAACCCGTTCCGAAGCAGGAGGCGCTGGGCATCCTCCTTGAGCGACAGGATCGCCGGCCCGGCAACCACGAGCACGCGATCATCCCATGTCTGGTCGGCGAAGCCCTCGGCCACCCCGACGCCGGTGTAGGCAGCGCGCCCGACCCCAGGGTCGTCCTCATTGAGGTCGAAGAAGGCAATCTTCCGGTGATCGCGCATGAGGTTGTCACCCACGATCGGCAGGACCCCGATGATACGGGTCGAGCGGAAACTGAGGTCCCCAGGCTGGGTGATGCTGACGTTGACCCGCACGAGCCTCTCGACGAAACCCCGCCCCTGGGTCCGGGCGAGGGCCTGAAGGCGCGTCGACTGCGACACCGCCCGGCGCAGGCTGTCTTGCATGCTGGCGAACTGTGCGGCCATGCCCTCGCTGCCGGCCGGGAGCTGCAGCCGGTGCTCCAGCGGGTTTTCGAGCAGGTCCAGCCATACCCAACTCCGGCGGTTGCGGTGGTAGTGCTGGTCGTAGAAGATGAAGAAGGCGGGCATCCGGCCCAGCGAATCGTAGTTTTCCGCGCCGCGGAGCAGGGCCCGAAGGTAGTTGAGTGACTGGAACGCACCGACGCTATCCGGGCGCCCGCTCGGAGTGCGGCCGGCATACTCGTGGATCCAGAGCACCTGATAGGTCCGGGCCGCTGCGATCTGGTCAGCCAACTCGACCTGGAACTGCTGCCCCGGCAGGAACACGACCGCGTTGCCCGACTGGAACTGTCGCTCGACCACCCGCTCGATGAGCTGGTCCAGTTCCGCCTGGTCATCGTGATCCTCTGCCTCCAGAGCAAACTGCATCGGCATCCAGTTGAGCCGGGAATCGGTCCCGTTGATTCGGTGCAGTTCGTGGCGGCACTGTTCCAGGATGCTGAGGATCCCGTCGAACACCGCTAGCACCTCGTCGCGACGATCGGGCGCGACCCCGCTGACGGCCACCCACGCCTCGAAGGCGAGTCGGCCGCGCGCGCCATAGCCCATGATCTGGTTGGGGTCCTTGTACTGGCCGAACCGTGCGTCGTAGGGGATAAGCACGGAATCGAGGAGGGCGCGTCGCGCCGCGGCGGCGATGGTGACGCCGGTGGCGGTGGCCGTGGGGTCGTTGGGGCCCGCAGCATGCGCGAAGGCGACCTTCATCTGCGCGTGCCACCGTGCCATCTCGTGCGCCGGGCTCCAGCCCGCAGGATGCGATGGGTCGGTACGGTTCACCGCCTCGATGTAGGCCGCGATGGTATCGCGCTGCGTCGCCAGGGCGGCATCGTTGGACTTGCCGAGACCGGTGTAGTAGACCGTGATCAGGCTGATCGTCCACAGCGCCTCGCGCCGCATCTGGGCCAGGGCAGCGGCGGCCGGCTCACTCGTGTCCGCCCGGGCCACGCTGTCGGCCCGCATGAACTGGGCGCGCGGCGCGCGGGGGACGGTGATGTCCTGCGCCTTGGGGCGGGTCTTGCCGGCCCACGGCTGCAGGATGGGCACCTGCAGGCCGACGTTGAGGGTCTGGCCTCGGCTCGGAAGCCAGTCGACCCGCGCCAGGCTCCCGCCGCCGAAGATGCCGCCCCGGCGGATGGGCAGTGCCAGGCTCAGGATGAAGGCCAGTGAGTTGTCGCCGAAGGCGTAGTCCACCCCGCCCTGGAGGAAGACCACGGGCAGGGCCAGGTCGAGGCGTACGCCGCCGTCGAATTCCTCGCCGATGAACCCGGCATAGCCCTCCGCCGCCACCCCGACGCCCACCAGCGGACTGATGAGGTCCCGGTAGACCCCGACCAGGCCGAGACCGCCGACGTTGGTGGCCCTGTCGGTAGTCGTGATGTTGTTCACGCCCACGAATGCGCCGACGTAGGGCTTCCACCGAGGCGGCTGGCCCATGGTACGGAGGGTCACGGGAGGCGGCGTGGAATCGCCCTGCGCCGCCGCCCTGGGGGTCAGGGCGAGGGTCAGGGCGATGAGGGGCCACCACCATCGCGGGCATGCAGTCGGGTACATCCACCTGCCGGGAAATGGACGTGGCGTGATCGTGAGCGGGAGAGATAATACCAGCGCCCGGGACCCCGGGCCACCATGGTGACGTGGCCCGGGGCTACATTCCGGCACCGCCATCCTGGGAGCTGCCTTTCGTGCCGACGCGTGTCCGCGAGCAGGTGGACGATCTCTGGGAAGCCGACCTCAGCCTCAGGCTGTTGCTGCTGTTCCTGCTGATTGTGCTGTTTGTGGAGGTGCCGCTGAGCGGGCTGGGAGTGGTCGAGCAACGGGGCGAACTCCTGGCCGCTGCCGCCTTTACCGTGCTGGGCGTCAGCGGGGTATTCGCCGTGACGCGCACGCGGGGCGCTCGCGCCTTCGGCCTGCTGGCCATGACGGCGCCGATCGGGCTTGGCTTCTACCACGCCCTCGTGCCCGGTAGTAGCTCGGGCGCGTTGCGGTCAGGCCTGACGGTAATGGCGTTGCTCTGGCTGGCCTACCTGGCCCTGCAACATGTCTTTCGTGCCGGCGCCATTACCAGTGCGCGGCTGCAGGGGGCGATCGCCGTCTACCTGCTCCTCGCGGTGGCCTTCGGCGAGGCGTACTGGCTGATCCTGCAACTGCGGCCCGAGGCGTTCGAGTTTCCACACCCGGCAACCACGCATGGCATGATGCGATCCGGCCTCTTCTACTTCAGCCTCACCACGCTGACCACGCTTGGCTACGGCGACATCCTGCCCGTCAGCCCCGCGGCGCGGTCACTGGCAACAATGGAGGGGCTGATCGGGCAGCTGTACCCGGCGGTGCTGATCGGCCGGCTCGTGTCACTGCAGCTCGCCAGCAGACACGGAGGGCCGAATGGCTGACATCGCGGCGGACGTCTCCCGGCCCTACCGGGTCAGCGACGGCAGCCAGTTCCGCCTCAAGGATTTCGACCCCGGTGATCGCGCCGGGGTGAAGGACAAGGATCGCGCGCAGGACAGCCTGCGGCGGGGCGTGGAGCGGCTGGCGGAGCTGCAGGACATGCTGTACGCGCAGGACCGGTACGCGGTGCTGCTCATCTTCCAGGCGATGGATGCGGCGGGCAAGGACAGCGCGATCAAGCATGTCATGTCGGGGATCAACCCGCAGGGGTGCCAGGTGTACTCCTTCAAGGCGCCGTCTGCGGAGGAGCTGGATCACGATTACCTGTGGCGCACCAACCGCTGCCTGCCGGAGCGGGGCCGGATCGGCATCTTCAACCGATCCTACTATGAAGAGACGCTGGTGGTGCGGGTGCACCGCGAGCTGCTCGAGCGGCAGCACCTCCCGCCCAGCCTGGTGACGAAGCACATCTGGCAGGAGCGGTTCGAGGACATCAATGCCCACGAGCGCTACCTCACGCGCAACGGCGTGATCATCCGCAAGTTTTTCCTGAACGTGTCACGCAAGGAGCAGAAGAAGCGCTTCCTGGAGCGGCTGGACGAACCGGAGAAGCACTGGAAGTTTGCGGCGGCGGATGTGCGGGAGCGGGAGCACTGGGACGAGTACATGGCGGCGTACGAGGAGATGATCCAGCAGACAGCGACAGCGCATGCGCCCTGGTACGTGGTGCCGGCCGACTACAAGTGGGCCACGCGGATGATCGTGGCCGCCGCGGTGGTGGACACGCTCCAGGAGCTCAAGCTGCACTACCCCGCGGTGGATGACGCCAAGCGCCTGGAGCTGCAGGCGGCGCGCGCCGCCCTCGAGGCGCAGAACGGCCAGGGCAACGCGCCTCCGGAGAAGGACGACCGGGACCGGTTCGACGACTGAGCCAGTTCGGCGTCGTGTCTACTCCCGGGGCGCATCCTTGAGGGCGGTCCACTGGCTGTTCGCCTTCGCGATATAGCCGGGGACGTCGGCCATCCATTTCCTCTGCACGCCCTTGCTGTAGTTCAGGTAGAGAGTGCCGTCCACGATCGTGAAGGCGTCCGGGTCGATCTTCACCTTGTACCCGCTGGCGACGCCATAGGCACAGTACCCGCCGTACGCCGGCAGGTACTTTGCGGGAGCGGCCGCGAAGAGATCCCGATTGGCGGCCGTGGCGAATAGGTAGGTGGCGCCGTCGTACATGGCGGTAACATCCACGGCACCGCGCTCGGCGCGGCCAGCGACGAAGTACGCCACTGGATCGTAGCCGTCGACGGCAACGCCGGCACCGTTCAAGTTGACGGCCTGGGCGGCCAGTACTGTCGGGGCCACCACGAGGGCCGTGAAGGCGAGTAGCGCACGCATGCGGCGGATCATCCTCCTGTCTCGAAGCCAGGGTACAGAGTCATGCCACCATCGATGTACATCGTGGTTCCCACCACATAGTCCGAGTCATCCGAGGCCAGCCAGACCGCCGCCCGCCCGATCTCGTCTGCCTCGCCGATGCGCTTGTAGGGAATGAGCTTCATGAGGGCCGCATAGGCCTCAGGACTGCCCCACGCATCCATGTTGATCGGAGTGCGGATGGCACCGGGCGCGATGCTGTTCACCCGGATGCGCTTCTCAGCGACTTCCTGCGCCAAGCTCTTCATCATCAGCATGACGCCGCCCTTCGAGGCGGCGTAGTTGACGTGCCCGGCCCACGGAATGACCTCGTGGACCGAGCTCATGCAGATGATCTTCCCCGCGGCCACCGATACCTCAGGCCGCACACCCCGGCGGAGGAATTCACGGACCGCTTCCCGAGCGCAGAGGAATTGTCCGCGCAGGTTGACCCCCAGGACCAGGTCCCACTGGGCGACCGTCATTTCGTGAAAGGGCGCGTCCTTCTGGAGGCCGGCGTTGTTCACCATGATGTCCACAGTGCCAAACTCGGCGATGGCCGCCCTGAACATTGCCTGCACCTGCGCCTCCTGGCTCACGTCGGCCATGGCGATCATGGCGCGCCGCCCGGCGGCGCGGATCTCGTCGGCGACCTTCTCGGCCTCCTCCGGTCGCGTGACGTAGTTGATCACGACGTCGGCACCCGCCTTGCCCAGCGCAATGGCCACGGAGCGACCGATGCCGGAGTTGGCCCCGGTCACGATGGCCACTTGTCCGGTGAGCACCTCGGGAATGGGATGCACCGGCGTGACCGGCCGGGGCAGGTTCATCTTCGCGTAGTAGCTGGCCTCGTGCGGCATGGTCACGTCACAACTCCGGGTTCTGGTCGCGAGCGACCGATGTGGTTCAGCGGGCAACCAGTTCGACGGCATGGCCGTCGGGGTCGCGTATGATGACGGCACGACGAAATCCCGTGGCCGCTGGATCGAGCGTGATCGCCGAGCGCGATACGACGCGGGCGCCGTGCGCCCGTGCCAGCGCGAGCGCGGCGTCCACGTCATCCACCACGATGAGCGTCTGCCAGTGGGCCAGGTCGCTGGACCGCTCATCCGCGGGATAGGGGCGGCCGGTGCGGGGCGCCCGGTAGTCGAGGAACTCCACGCCGGGGCCGGCTGCAGCACGAAGGCCGGTAATGCGCAGCCGCACCGCCGGAACGTTGTTGAGGCGTTCCTGTTCGGGCCCGAAGTTCATGCTTTCGCCCTGGACGTCGAGCCCAAGCAGGCTTGCGTAGAATGCCAGGCTCCGATCGGTATCCCAGACCACGATGGCCGTGTGGTCGATTCCAAGGAACAGCCGATTCGACGGCGTGTGCCACCGGGCCGCGCCCTTGTCGGGAGGGAAGGCCAGGATCTCGAGCGGGTGCCCGTCGGGGTCCGAGAAGTAGAAGGCCCGAATGCCGGCGGCTGCCGGAATCGTCTCCGGGAGTGTCTGCGGCGCGGGCGACACGTGGCGCACACCCGCGGCCTCAAGATGCGCATAGGCGCTGTCCATGTCGCGCACAATGATGGCGACGTGCTGGAACCAGCGATCGTTGCTTTGCATGTCGGTGGGCGCCGGACGCCCGGGCGTGTCGAGGAACTGCATCAGGCGCAGATGCTCTTCTCCAAGTACCAGGTCTACGATCCGGATGCGAGCGCCCTTCACGTCTGTGAGCGCCTCCCAGGCCGGACCGCCCACTACGCGATCGGACACCGCCGAGAACGTCAGGACATCCTCGTAGAAGCGAACGGATCGGTCGATGTCCGACACGGTGAGCGCGGCACCAGCCACGGCCCGTGACGCAACACGAGGGCGCGCGGACGAATCGACCGGAACGGCGACTCCCTCACCCTGCCAGGGGTACGCCTGCTGCGCTCTGCCGGGCGCCGGTGCCGCGGCGAGGAGTAGCGCGAGGGACGCAGCGATCTGGCGCATCAGGCGAGCAACTCGATGAGGTGATCGCCCACGCGGAGCGCGTTCGCGATGATCGTAAGCGCCGGGTTTACCGCACCACTGGACGGGAAGAAGCTGCCGTCCACCACATACAGGTTGTCGACCTCGTGTGCCCGGCAGTTCACATCCAGGGCCGACGTCTTCGGATCGTGACCGAACCGGATCGTGCCATTCTGGTGAGCCACGCCCGCGAGCGGGATCTGCTGGCCGAGAAAGAGGCTGCGTCCAAAGAGCCCCTGATGGCAGTCATGCCCATGCATATTGCACCTGGCCTGTGCCTTCAGCAGGGCTTCGAGTCTCGCGATGAGCCGTTTGTGCCCTTCGCCGTTGTTGGGGCGATAGCTCAGCACGATGCCGCCTCCCGAATCGAGCGTGACGCGGTTGTCCGGGTCGGGCAGGTCTTCCGACGTAAGCCAGAAGTCCAGGGAATGGCTTGCCATGAGGTCGAGCGTCCAGCCGGGCGCGATCTTCGGTGCGCCGGCCGAGAGGCTCACTCCGTCCAGCTTGCCGACGAACGAGATGTGGCCCATCGGGTATGGAAAATCGGGCTCACCGAAGTAGAAGTCGTTCAGCGCGAGAGTCTTCTGGAATACCGTGGGGTTGGGGCAGCGCGAGAGGGCCAGGAGCACGGAGTTGATGTGTCCCATGTAGTGTCGCCCGACCATGTCCGAGCCATTCGCCAACCCGCGTGGATGCTTGTCACTTGCCGATCGCAGCAGCAGCGCCGCAGAGTTGATGGCGCCGGCCGACACCACGACGATATCCGCAGTGTAGCGCTCCGTCCGGCCTTCGCGTTCCACCATCACGGCCCTTACGGTGCGACCGTCCGGTGCCGTCTCCAGCCGGGTCACCAGGGCGCCGGTGATCAGGGTGACGTCGGGGTGAGTCAGCGCCGCAGCAACGCCGCAGGTCTCCGAGTCGGACTTGGCCCCGATCAGGCAGGGGAATCCGTCACATGTCGCGCAGCGGATGCAGGGACTCGCGCGCCGGTTCCCCTCGTCCAGCATGATGCCCAGTGGGACGTGGAACGGGCGGAGTCCCTGCCGCGCCAAATCGTCGTGCAACTGCTGCAGGCGCGGCTCGTGTGACACGGGCGGGTGCGGGTAGGGCGCGCTCGCGCCGGGATCGGTGGGATCGGCCCCGCGCTCGCCATGCACGTGGTACTGCCGCTCCGCTTCCGTGTACCAGGGCTCGAGGTCATCGTAGGTGATCGGCCAGGCCGGTGAAAGGCCGCCGTGGTGGCGCAGCTCGCCGAAGTCCTCGCGACGCAAGCGAAAGAGCGCCGCGCCGTAGAACTTGGTGTTGCCACCCACGTTGTAGTTCGTGTGCGGGTGGAGATCCTTCCCGTCCTTGTCCTTCCACACTTCCTTCGTCTGGTAGCGTGCCTCGACGTTGACCGCGCGCGGGCTCCAGTTTGCCTGCTCGCGGGGCACGTAGTCGCCGCGCTCGAGGATGAGTATCCGCTTGCCGGAGGGCGCGAGGCGCCGGGCCAGGGTGCCGCCGCCCGCGCCGGTGCCGATGATGATCACGTCGTATTGCGAGGTGCTGGCCATCAGTGTCTCCCGTGCACGGTGCTTGAGTGCTTCCGGCGGCCAGGCCGGACTCAATATCTGGAATGCGCGAGGACGGCCCGGAGTTCCCGGGCCGTCCTTTCCTGTCCATTCTCGGGGTCAGCGACTGGCGGTGGTGGCGCGTGTGCCCGCTCCGGCCACGCCCAGCCGGATGCGATACAGGCCGGTGCTGGCCGTGAGGTAGAGCGTCTTGCCATCGTCGTCACCCCACGCCATGTTGGCGACATGCTCCGGCGGGCTGATGGTGCCCAGGTGCCGGCCATCCGGCGAGAAGACCCAGATGCCACCCGGCCCCGCGACGAACACGTCCCCTTCGCGGTCCACCTTGATGCCATCGAGGGCGATGTCGCCCGGCACAGCCGTCAGGTCTGCGAAGACGCCGCCATTCGACAGCGCACCATCGGGCGCCACGTCATAGCGCAGCACGACCTTGCGCTTGACGTCCCAGTTGTCCACGTACAGGTAGCGCTCGTCGGGCGAGAAGGCGATCCCGTTCGGTCCGCTGAGTTCCCTCGTCTCCAGCGTCACCACGCCATTCCGCAGCCGGTACACCCCGCTGAACGGCGTTTCCTTCGCCGGATCGTCGAACGCCTTCGGCAGGCCGAATGGCGGGTCGGTGAAGTAGAGCGTGCCGTCCGACCGGTAGACCAGGTCGTTGGGGCTATTGAGGCGCTTGCCGTCGTAGCCATCGGCCAGCACCGTGGTCGCACCCGTCTTCTCCAGCCGGGTAACGCGGCGGTTGCCATGCTCATTGATAGTGAGGCGCCCCTCGGCGTCCAGCGTCAGGCCGTTCGAGCCTGGCTGGTGGTACTGCCCGATATTGACGCCCGCATAGCCACTCTTGGTCCGGTAAACCGTGATCTGGCCGTCCGGTGTCCAGCGATAGATCCGGTTGGCGTTCGGGTCGCTGAACAGCAGGTAACCGCCATCGTGGACCCAGACAGGTCCCTCAATGAACTGGAAGCCGCCCGCGAGCGCTTCGATGACGGCGCCGGGTGGCACCACATGATCGAAGGCCGGATCCTGTCGCTGGATCTTGCCCATCGCCGCCGGCACCGGGCGTGCTGCATCGGCGGGGTAGAAATCGAGCGTGGCTGAGCGCACCCAGAGGAAATTCCCCGGTGGGTTCGATACCGGACCGTTCAGCATGAGCACCGCAAGCTCGAAGCGATCGCCCGCGCGGGCGTCGCGGGTCAGCACGACGCGGTTGGGCGCATTGAAGCCCTTCACCAGCTGCCCGCCCGCCTGGCCCAGCACCGTGGGCAACTTGCCGTTCACCCATACCTCGGCGTAGTCGTCCACCACCAGCTCGAGCACGACGGCCATGCCGCTGGGATCGAGTGCACCGACGCGAGCGGGAATCGTCACGGTACCGCGGTACCACCCGAAGGACAGCCGGCCATTGCCCCGACGTGCCTCGAGCGACTCAGCCGGCACTGTCGGCCAGGTTGCATCGTCGAAACCCGCGACGCCCGCGTGCGGCACCAGATCACGAGTACGATTGACCGGGCCCGACGGCCGGAGATCCGGGCCGACGGCGTGATGATCGACGTCAACGACATCGGCATCGTGGTACTTCCACATCGTGCCGGCGAGGGCAGCACCGGAGGAGGTGCGCAGGTCGATGATCGCCACCGGATTGCCGCGCAGCGGCGCGTCGGCCGTCACCTGGGCGGCAGCAGGAGAGCCGGCTATCGCGAGGGCGCCGAGAAGCGGGAGGTATTTCACGGTCAGCGAACCTTCACCGTGTAGTAGTTGAGGCTGCCCGACACGTTCTTGAACCAGTGCGGCGTACCGGCAGGCACGGTGATGACGTCGCCCTTCGCCAGCTGGTAAGTGGTGCCGCCTTCGATCTGTGCCCCGCGCTCCTCATCGGGCGCGGTGACCTTCACATCGACCGCGGTGCCGCCGGTGACGAACGTCGCCGATCCATCGAGGACGTAGATGATGTCGGTGTCCCGGGTATGGATTTCCGCTTGGCCCGCCGCCGTGCGATGGCTGGTGTGCACCATGAAGTTCCGGCCGCTGCCGTCGAGCAGCACCGCACCACGCGCGAACGACTCCTGCACCTGACCCCTAGGGAAGTAGTTCACCGCGCCCTGCATGGCGCCCCCACCGGTAATAGCCGCGGCACCTGCAATGGCCAGCTCTTCATCTTCCTGGGCCGAAGCGGCTCCGCTCACGCCGACTGCCCCGACGATCTCGCCATCGATGACGATGGGAATCCCGCCCTGCAGAGGCGTGAAGTCGCTGAGTGCCAGCATCGGCGTGCGGCCGCCCTTGATGATCTCCTCGAACACCTTAGTCGGCTTCTTGAAGAGCGCCGCGGTGCGCGCCTTGCCGATCGAAATATTGGCGCCCGCGGCAAAGGTGTTGTCCAGCCGCTCGACCGCAATGAGGTTCCCGCCGGCGTCCACCACGGCGATCACGCCGGTGCCGGCCTTGCCCTTGGCGTAGGCCTCGGCGGCGGCGATGACCTGCCTGGCTCCATCGAGCGTGAGCGTCTTCTGCTGCGCGAGCTGTGCGGCGGCGGATCCGGACAGGCCGGCGGCGGCGATCAGCGGCAGCACTATCGACCTGATGTGCATGACTGCCTGCTCCTGAAGTGAAGGCGGCTGCCGTCCGCGAG
>JANNSD010000182.1:0-7434 GCA_031402225.1 Gemmatimonadota bacterium
CTCAGGATGACTGTTGCGCTCAGGATGACTGTTGCGCTCAGGATGACTGTTGCGCTCAGGATGACTGTTGCGCTCAGGATGACTGTTGCGCTCAGGATGAGGTGAGGATGTGAGGACGTGAGGACGTGAGAGAGCCTTGGCGAAGTCGCCGCAGGAGGCGAACCGGTCGGCGGCGGGCTTGGACAGTGCCTTCCCGATGGCGAGGTCGATGGCCGGCGACACGGCGGGGCGCGTGGAGCGGATGCTTCGCGGCGTCTCGGTCATGAGGCGCACCATGATGGCCTGCGCGGTGGCGCCGGTGTGGGGCGGCTCGCCGGTGAGCATTTCATAGGTGACGGCACCGAGCGAGTACTGGTCGGAGCGGGCGTCGAGGGCGCGATCGCCGGTAGCCTGCTCGGGGCTCATGTAGTGCGGCGTGCCGAGGGAGAGCCCGGTCTCGGTGATGCGACTGCCGCCGGCGTTGGCGACGGCGAGGGCGATGCCGAAGTCGGCGATGACGGGCTGGCCGGCCTGGAGCAGGATGTTCTCGGGCTTCAAGTCGCGGTGGATGACGTGGCGGGCATGGGCATAGTCGAGGGCACCGGCGAGGAGCGTGGTGAGGCGCACGACGTCGTCGACCGGAAGCTGCTTTTCGCGTTCCAGGCGGGACCGAAGGGTTTCGCCGTCGACGTAGGGCATGACGTAGAACAGCAGTCGTGAGTCGACCGTCGGCAGTCGTGAGTCAGTCGCCAGTGACACCGAGCCGCTGTCGAAAAGGGGCAGCAGATTCGGGTGCTGGAGGTTCGCGGTGACCTTGATCTCGGCGAGGAAGCGTTCGGCGCCGATGACGGCGCCGAGCTCGGGCTTCAGAACCTTGATGGCGACCTTGCGATCATGCCTAAGGTCGTGCGCGAGGTACACGGTGGCCATGCCGCCGGCGCCGAGCTCGCGCTCGATGCGATAGCGGTCGGCCAGGGTCGCTGTGAGGCGGGCTACCGCGTCAGTCAAGTAGATCCTTCGCTTCGCTCAGGATGACTGGCTACAACTGGATGACTGGCTACCACTGGTTGAGGGACTCGCCGGTGACGGCGGCGAGTGCGCGGGCGAGGCGGTCGGTTTCGGCGTCCTTGATGCTGATGGCCATCTAGCTATCCGGAAACGGATATATGAATCCTATACGCAAGGAGACTCTTGCGAGCCATTGACGGAGAATGGCTTGGTGGTTGGCCGCCGCCACCGCCGTCACCGTGTGGCCCCCGAATCGGCGTCCCGGGCCAGCACTGGCCAGTGCTGCATGAGTGCGACGGCGAGGCCGGTTGGCGACTGGCGCAGGATGTAGCGTTCGCCGTCGCCGACCACGGCGAAGCCGGTGCCCTGGTCGTCGAAAAGCGCACGGCGCCAGGTCGGGACGGCGAACTTGGTGCGCGGCGTCCCCGTCGGCGCATCGGATCCGGTGCCGACCGCCGCCTCCTGCACGCGGCCGTCCGGCGTCAGGAAGGTGAGGCGGCGGCCCCCGTGGCTCCAGTGGGGCCAGCGCCCGCCTTCACCCGAGACCCGGGCAGGAAGCCCCGCGGGCAGTGTCATCAGGTAGACCTCGGGGCGGCCCGTCTCGTCGGAACTGAAGGCGAGCACGCGACCGTCGGGTGAGAACTCGCCCTCCCACAGCCGGCCGGGGCGCTCGATCGCCTGTGGCGGCGCCGAGCCGTCGAGGGTGAGGATCTGGAAGACGCTGTCGTTGCGCACCAGCAGCAGGGCGCCATCGGGCGACCAGTGGATCGGCAGCGGGCAGATGGCGAAGAACGTGGAGTCGCGCGTGATGACGCGCTCGGCGTCCTGCACCAGGTCCCGTTCGAGGATGGTGCAGATGCCGCGCACGCCGGCGATGGCGACGGAGTACGCGAGCCGGGTGCCGCCGGGGTGGAACACCGGCCAGATGGGGAAGAAGCTGGAGTCGCGCATCGCCACGCGCGTAGCGCGGCCCGCGTCCAGGTCGTACAGCCAGAGTGCGCGCGAGCCGGCCAGCGCCAGGAGCGCCGGCCCGGCGGCCGGCGGCCGCACCGCCATCGACCAGGTGCCGTCGACCTGCACGGTGTCCCGCAGCAGGCCCCCGGCGTCGTACTCGAAATACGGCCGATCCATCGTCGCCGGCAGGTAGGCAAAGTCGTCCTGGGAGATGGTGATCGTCGGCAGGCCGCTGGAAGTGCGGACGTTCGACGCGAGGCGGATGGGCCGGCCGGTGAGCGCCAGGGTCCGGAGGTCGAGGCGCTGCGCGTCGAGCGTGCGCACGGCGTCCGAGGGCGCAGAGATCACCCAGCCGGGCGGCGCGACGAGCACGTCCACCGACCGGAGCGGGAGCGTCGCGAGTTCACGGCCGTCGAGGTCGGCCACCGCCATGTCGAGGAAGCGGCCGCGCGAGTAGACCAGCCGCTCGCCGTCGGGGAGGAAGGCGGGCCGGAACATCACCGCGGAGTCGCTCTTCACGATGACCCGGCAGGGCCCCCCCGCCGCCGTGACCGCCGTGAGGCCGCCGCGATAGCCGAAGACGATGACGCCCTTCGCGCCCCACGTCGCCCCGGTTGCCGCCGACGTGGGGCAGAGCCGGCGGGCCTCGCCGTTCTCATCGAGGACCGTGAGGTAGCCGTCGGCGAAGAACCCGAGCCGGCGGCTGTCGGGCGACCAGAACGGCATGTCCGCCCGGTCCGTGCGCGGAATCAGGTCGGCGTCGAGCCGGTCCAGCCGGCGGAGCCACAGGCTACGGGTGCCGTCGCCCGCCGCGAAGACGAACGCGAGCTTGCGGCCGTCGGGGCTCAGCGCGATCGACCGCCGTTCCGCGAACGAGCCGCCGGTAGGCGGGAGGATCGACGTCACCGTGGGCGCGGCGATGCGTGCGCTGGCTGGTGCCATGCCCAAACGGCCGAGGCCCCAGCCGGCGGCAGCGACGAGGGCGGCCAGTCCCAAACCCAGCGGGAGCAGGCGCCGAAGCGTGGCGTCCGACGACGCGACGACTTCGCTCGTCAGTTCGCGCGCGAACTCCGCCGCGCTCGGCTGGCGGTCGGCCGGCAGCTTCTCGAGCGCGGTCAGCACCGCCTGCTCGACGTGCGCGGGCACGCTGGGCCGGAACTCGCGCAGTGGCCGGGGCTGCGAGGTGAGCACCTGCGACACGATGGCCTGGGCGGAGCTGCCCGTGAACGGCGGGTCGCCCTGCAGCATCTCGTACGTCATGGCGCCGAGCGCATACACGTCGGCGCGCGCATCCACGCCCTTCTCGCCCATGGCCTGCTCGGGGCTCATGTAACTCGGGGTGCCGAGTGAGAGGCCTGTCTGGGTCATGCGCTGACCGCCCGCCTGGCTTACGGCGAGGGCAATGCCGAAGTCGGCGACCAGGGCCTGGCCGTCCTGCAAGAGAATATTCTCGGGCTTGATGTCGCGGTGGATGACGCCGCGCTTGTGCGCGTACTCGAGTGCGTTGGCCACCTCGGTGGCGAGCCGCACCGCGTCCTTTACGGAGAGCTGGCGCTCACGCTCGAGCTTCGCGCGCAGCGTCTCGCCGTCGACGAACGGCATCACGTAGTACAGCAGGCCGTCCGCCTCGCCCGAGTCGATCAGGCCGAGGATGTGCGGGTGCTGCAGGTTGGCGGTGGTGCGGATCTCGGTGAGGAAACGCTCGCCGCCGAGCACGGCGGAGAGTTCCGGGTGCAGCACCTTGATCGCGACCTTGCGCTGGTGCTTGAGGTCGTGGGCGAGGTAGACGGTGGCCATGCCGCCCGCGCCGAGTTCGCGCTCGATGCGGTAGCGGTCGGCGAGGGCGGCAGTGAGGCGAGCCACGACGTCAGTCAAGCAGGTCCCTGCTCCGGGTGGTAGAGGTCGAGCCCGGTAATGTCATTGAAATCGCCGGTATTGAGGGTCCAGAGCTGCGCGTCCCAGCAGATAGCGCAGGCGGCGATGGCGATGTCGACTTCCCGCCCGCGTGGCGTGCGGAGCGCGTGATAGATGTCGGCCGCACGGGCAGCCTCCGCTGGTCCGAAGGGGATGGCCGACTCGCGTGGGAAGAGCGCCTCCTGTGCGGCGAGCTCCTCCGGGAGCCGTGACCCCCGCAGCCATTCATACAGCACGATGGTGCCGAGCACCACCCGCGCACCGCCGGCGATGGCGCGGCGGAGCGCGCGGGCTGAGCGCCGGGGGCCGGTGAGGCTGTCGATCAGTACGGCGGTATCGAGCAGGATCACCGGGAGCGGGGTGACGACTTGCGGGGTCCGCCCTCGCGGCGCGCCTGGCGCACGGCGGCAATCTCGCGGTCTGCGGCGGCGGCGGAGCCTCGCGGCACGCGCGGGACCACCGCGTCGAAGACCTCGAGCATCCGGACCCGTTCGTCCTCACTGAGGCTGCCCGCGCGTGCGGCGTACTCGCGGATCGCCTCTCGCACCACGCCGCTCTTGGGCAGGCCGAGCCGGCGAGCGGTGCGGTCAATCCGCTCGGCGGTCTGGTCGTCGAGGGTGAAGGTCATCTTGATTGTCTTTGCCATACTATACCATACTACCATACCTATGGTATTGAAAGCCGCCGTTAGTGGTTTGCCGCGGCGACGGCGGCCTTCATCTGCGCCACCCAGTTGGGCACGACGCGCAGGTAGGAGGCACTCACCTCGGCGGGGCCCTGGACATAGATGATGCCGCCGTCGTGCGAGAGACGGTTGGACCAGCCGGCGGTATCGGCGAAGCGCGGGTCGCGGCCCCAGAGCGTGGCGGGGCCGAGCGGCTCGCCGGTGGCTGGATTGAGGCGCGCGAGATACCAGGACACGCCGGAACGATAGAGCAGCTCGGTGGAGGAGAGCCAGAGCGGCTCGACGCCGTCGGAGGCGACCTGCCAGAGTCGGCCCGGGACGGGATACGAGGTCACGAGGACGCGTGGTTCCTGTCCCGTCTGGAAGGCGACGTGCCGGCCATCGGGGGCCACTGAGGTAAACCTCGCGTTCGTGACGACGGTATCGAACCGGGCGGGAGAAACGGTGGGATCGAACTGGCGGGTGACGTACTTGAGCCAGTCCTGTACGAGGAGCAGGTGGTCATCGTGAAAGTCGACCGGGTCAACCGCGTAGACCGATGAGTCGTGCGCAAACAGCGTGTCGGGCTGGCGACCGGAGCCGGGCGTTCCCGACAGCATGGACACACGGGTGGAATCCCGCACGCCGATCACCAGGCGATCTCCCTTCGGGTTCCACAGCGGGTGACGGACGAAGTCGGCCCGCAGCCAGATGGTCCGCTGGCCGTCGCGGAGGTCGTAGATGCGCAACTCCTGACCCTCTGCAGTCCGCACTGCCGCCGCGAGCCAGCGTCCGTCCCGAGTGAGGTCATAGCGCTGGAAGGCGGCCGCTTCCGTGGGCAGCGGTTCCGGGGCATGTCCCGGTCGCATCCGGACGATTCGCCCGACCTCGGCGTTCGCCCCCGGGGCGAACACCAGCGTGCCACCGGGCGTCAGGTCATACTGGGCGTCGCCGACGGCCTCCGAACGCACGCCGCCGATCACCGCGACCGACCGCGAGGCGAGATGGCGCTTGCGATCGTAGCGTGCGGCGCGCAGGTCGCCATCCACCGAGGTGTAGACCACGTAGGCACCGTCCACGACCCGGAAACCGGACCCGACGAGTGGTACCCCGGGGGAACCATCGGCGCGGGCCACGCGGATGCTCCACTCCTGTCCGGACTCGGGATCCATGACGGTCGCCGCGCCATTGAATGAGCAGATCAACTGGTGGTCTTCCGGAATCCACTGTCCGACGACGCAACGCGTCACGTCCTTCGTCCGGGTGGCCCCGCCTTCCGGATCGAGCCAGGTGAGGCGGCTTCCGTCGAGCTGGGCTACGGTGATCTCCGAGTTGGAGATCCACTGCATGTGGCCCGGAATCTGGGCGTCGAGCAGCCGGCGCGGTTCGCCTCCCGCCAGCGGGATGAGCATGGCCCGGGTGTTCGTGAAGTACGCCACGCGCAAGCCATCGGGAGAAATGCGTGGGTCAGTGGCTCCCTTCGTGCCGACGATGGGATGCGCGGACGCGTCCTTCAGGCTGCGATACCAGAGCTCGGTCGAGTCACCTTGTTGCGAGGCATACACCACGAAGTCACCCTTGGGCGACACGGACAGGTTGCGGCGCGCCGTGCCGTACGCCGTTGAGGATGTGGTCGCGGCGAAGGTCATCGACGCGCTGTCGGGGAGGGCGGCATCGTATACGCTCGGGGCGGTGCTCGCGGCGGGACGAAGGCGCAAGGCGATGAACATCGCCGCGGCGCCGAGTAGCAGGGCGCTGAGGGCGCGTACGGCGCTTACGGCGCGAGGGCGCGACGATCCTTCGCTGCGCTCAGGATGACGAACGGCGACGGTGGGAGCATAGCTGCCCGAGCGGCCGCTGTCGGCGAGGGCGTCGGAAAATTCCTTCGCGGTGGTGAAGCGATCGGCGGGGAGCTTCTGCAGCGCCGTGAGCACGGCGTGCTCGACATTGGGCGGCACCGTGTCGCGGATGCGGGAGGGCGGGATCGGCTTCTCGGTCATCACCTTGGCGACGATCGACTGGACCGTGCTGCCGGTGAACGGCGGATCGCCCACCAGCATCTCGTAGGTCATCGCCCCCAGGGCGTACAGATCGCTCCGGGGGCCGATATCGCGCTCGCCCATCGCCTGTTCGGGCGACATGTAGGCGGGGGTGCCCAGGGACATGCCGGTCTGGGTCATGCGACTGTCGCCGGCCTTGCTGGCGGCCAGGGCGATACCGAAGTCGGCGACCAGGGCGCGACCATCGTGCAGCAGGATGTTCTCGGGCTTGATGTCGCGGTGGACGATGCCGCGGCGATGGGCGTAGTCGAGGGCGCCGGCGACTTCGGTGGCGATGCGGATGGCGTCGGTGATGGAGAGTTGCTTGTCGCGGACAAGGCGATCGCGGAGGGACTCGCCCTCGATGTAGGGCATGACGTAGTAGAGCAGCGACGAGGTCGTGAGTCGTGAGTCGTGAGTCGTGAGTGAGTCAGTGAGTCGTGAGTCGTGAGTCGTGAGAGAAGCGATGCCGCTGTCGAACAGCGGCAGGATGTGGGGGTGCTGGAGGTTGGCGGTGGTCTTGATCTCCGAGAGGAAGCGCTCGGCGCCGATGACGGCGGCGAGTTCGGGGCGCAGGACCTTGATGGCGACGGGGCGATCGTGCTTGAGGTCGTGGGCCAGGTAGACGGTGGCCATGCCGCCCGCGCCGAGCTCCCGTTCGATGCGGTAGCGGTCGGCGAGCGCCGCGGTGAGACGATCCTGTGCGCTCATTGAGCTCGATCCTTCGCTACGCTCAGGATGACACCAGGGATGCTCAGGATGACACCAGGGATGCTCAGGATGACACCAGGGATGCTCAGGATGACACCAGGGATGCTCAGGATGACACCAGGGATGCTCAGGATGACACCAGGGGATGCGTCCACCGCAGGCCCG